>CAVRZY010000112.1:0-10604 GCA_963725415.1 uncultured Acidobacteriota bacterium
TTGCCGCTGCCCTTTTTGGCTGCGGAGATCCGCAAGCGACTGATGGGCGGCGCCGCGCCTCTTCGCGCCAAGTATTCCCGCAGGGCCGCCTGTACAACCGATGTGAACGTCGGGGTGACCTCCTGCTGAGACACGTACGAATGGAGCGCGGTTTCCAGATTACCTCGGATGGTGACAGTGGCTCTCTTCACGTCTTGATTCTATCACCAATTGGTGAAATTGGTGCTGGCCGGCGTCCACGTCGCGTTGCGTTACTTTCCCGATGCGAGGCAACAGTGCTACACTCCTTAGGTTTAGACGATGCGCCGCGCCGCTTACGCGCTCCTTCTCGCTTCGAGCTTCGCTCTCCCCCAGAACACCATCACCACCCTGGCGGGTACCGACTGGGTCTTCCCAAAGGAGGCCAAGCCGGCCGTCGAGACCCCGTTCGGCGCCATCCTGGGCGTGGCCATCGGCCCAGGCGGCGTTCCCTACTTCGGCGACGCCGATAACCAGCGAATCTTCAGGCTAAACGCCGACGGAACATACCGCGTAATAGCGGGCAACGGTGTGGCGGGTTTCTCCGGCGATGGCGGCCCGGCCCTCAGCGCCTCGCTGAACCAGCCCAGAGGCCTTTCCTTCGACAGCCAGGGCAACCTGTACTTCGTGGACAGCGGCAATCTCCGGGTCCGGAGGGTCACGCCCGGCGGAACGATCACCACCATCGCTGGAAACGGCCAGGCGGGTTTTTCGGGCGACGATGGTCCCGCCCTGAGCGCCTCGCTGGGCGCCGGAGCCTCCTCTACGGCAGTCGATAGTGCGGGCAACGTGTACGTGGCGGACGCCGGCAACCGCCGCGTTCGGCAGATCATTTCGGGCGGGACCATCCGCACGGTGGCCGGCAACGGACAGCCCGGCTCGGCCGGAGACGACGGCCCGGCGCTGGGCGCTTCCATGACCCCAAGGGCTCTGGCCTTCGACGCTGCCGGCAACCTGTACATCGGCGAGGGCGTGCGGGTGAGGCTGGTTGATGGCGCCGGGATGATCAAGGCATTCGCCGGCACCCAGCAGGGTGGCTATTCGGGAGACGGCGGTCCGGCGCGCAGCGCCGCACTGGGACAGATCCGCAGTCTGGCTTTCGACAGCGCCGGGAACCTCTACATCGGGGACGCCAACTACGTGGTGCGCAAGGTTACCCCGGAGGGGCTCGATCAGCACGGCCGCCGGCACCGGCACGGCCGGATTCTCGGGCGACGCAGGCCCGGCGAACCGGGCCTCCACGCAGACTCCCTTCGGGCTGGCCGCGGACGACAACGGCAACCTGTTCGTGGCCGACGGCTCCAACTACCGGCTCCGCAAAGTGGCGCCCAGCCAGACTATCACGACGGTAGCGGGAAACGGAGCCTTCCGGTCCAGCGGCGACGGCGGCCCCGCGACTGCCGCCACCATGAACGTACCCACCTCGGTCGCCCTGGACGCGGCCGGCACCATTTACGTGGCTGAAGTCTCGGGCCACCGGGTGCGGAAGATCACCCCCTTCGGCCAGATCAGCACCTTTGCCGGCACCGGGAGGCGGGGCTATTCCGATGACGGCGGGCCGGCCTCGGCTGCCTCTTTGGCCATACCCTATGCGGTGGCGGTAGACGCGGCGGGTAACGTGTTGATCGCGGACACCGCGAACTATCGAGTACGCAAAGTCGCTCCATCCGGCCTGATCACGACCGTGGCTGGCAACGGGCGCCCGGGCTACTCCGGCGACCGCGGCCCGGCCACCGCCGCGTCGTTCGACTTCATCTCCAACCTGGCGCTCGACTCGGCGGGCAACCTCTATCTGTGTGACACCAACAACAGCGCGATCCGGAAAGTGGACACCACTGGAACTATCACCACCGTGGCGGGCAACGGCCAGCCCGGTTTTTCCGGCGACGGCGGACCGGCCACGCAGGCCAGCCTCAACGCCCCGTTCGGCGTGGCGGTCGGTCCCGACGGCTCGCTGTACATCGCCGACGAGGGCAACCTCTGCGTGCGCCGGGTGGGCCGGGACGGGATCATCACCACCATCGCCGGCAACGGCAAGCCCGGGTACTCGGGTGACGGCGGGCCGCCCTGGGAGGCTTCCTTCAGTTCCATGGACGACATCAAGGTCGATGCCTCCGGCAATATCTACCTGGCTACCGCCGACCACCGGGTGCGCAGGATCTCAAGCGACGGCCTGGTCTCCACCTTCGCGGGCAGCGGATTGCCGGGTCTGTCCGGCGACGGCGGGCCGGCCTCGCTGGCCCAGTTGAACTACCCCGGCGGTCTGGCGCTTGATGCGCGCGGAAACCTGTACATTGCCGAGCGGCTCAATCATCGCCTCCGCATGGTGCAAACCAGCCCGCCGGCTTCCATCGCGCTGTCGCAAACCGGCTTGACGTTTACCGCCGCGGCGGGGGGCGCCGCTCCACCGCAGAGCTTCAACGTCATCAACAACGGCCAGGGCTCGATGAACTGGACGGCCACCGCCAGCCTGATTGGCGGCGGCCCGAACTGGATCACTCTGACGCCGGACCGCGGCGTCAGCGTCGCTGGTTCGACCGCCCCTTCCGTCGAGGTGCGCGTCAACCCCGCGGGGCTGGCCACCGGCGATTACTACGCACTGGTGCAGGTGAGCGCGCCCGGCGTGCCCAATTCGCCGCAGTTTGTCACGGTGGTGTTGAACGTGGTCGAGGCAGCCGCGGCCGCAGGCGCCTCCGTGCAGCCCACCGGACTGATCTTCCTAGGCACCGAGGGCGGAGCGGCCCCGGCTTCACAATCCGTGCAGGTGTCCAACCTCACCGGCCGGGAGCTGAGTTTTCGCTCGACGATTTCTTTCGGCGGGGGCCGGGGGTGGCTCACCTATTCGCCCACCAGCGGCGCGATCCCAGGAGGCCAATCGGTGCGGCTCACCGTGCAGCCCGTCCTGACCGGACTGGCCGCGGGCGCCTACACTGCCTCGCTGGCGCTATCGTTCTCCGACAACACCGCGCAGAGCGTCAGCTTGCTGCTCGTCGTGCGCCCGGCGGGATCCGCTTCGGCCAGGAAGCGAGTGCAGAAGCCCGCGGCCGGTTGCAGCCCCGCCAGGCTGCTGCTGGTCTCCACCCTGCTGGGCAACGGCTTCAGCGCTCTGGCCGGGTGGCCCGTTCCGCTGGAGGTCCGCGTGGTGGATGACTGTGGCGCGCCCCTGCTGAGCGGCGCCGTAGGAGCGACCTTTTCCAACAACGATCCACCTTTGCAGTTGCGTCCGGTGATCGAGGGGCGCTGGGCCGGCACCTGGCAGGCGCGCAACGTCGCCGCAGTCACGGTCACCGTGAAAGCGCAGCGGGCGGAGCCCAAGCTGGAGGGGACCACGCAGCTCACCGGCAACCTGCAAGTCAACCCCAACCCGCCCGTCATCGCCACGGACGGCGTGCTGAACGCCGCCAGTTTCCAGTTGAAAGCGCCTATCGCCCCCGGGAGCCTGGTCTCAATCTTCGGCTCCAAGCTGGCGGCCGAGCAGCGCCAGGCAGAAGCGCTCCCTCTGGCCACCGAGATGGCCGGCACCATCGGGCTGATCGCCGGGCGTCCCCTGCCGCTGCTGTTCACCAGCGATGGTCAAGTCAACGCCTTGATCCCCTTCGACCTGACCAGCGGGGTCACGCACCAGATGCTGATCCAGCGGCAGCGCAGTATCTCTCTGCCCGAGCCGGTGGTCATTGCCCCGGCGCAACCGGCCATCTTCACCAAGGACCTGACGGGGAAAGGGCTGGCCATCGCGGTGGGCGTAGCGCCCGACGGCACCCAGTACCTGGTGGAACCGGGCAGCCCCTTGCAGGAAGGCCACGCCGTGGTGCTCTATTGCGCGGGTCTAGGCCCGGTCTCGCCGCCGGTTCCGGAGGGAGCGGCAGCCCCCCTGGAGCCACTGTCCTACACCTCCAACCCTGTGACCCTCACCATCGGCGGACAGGAGGCCCCAGTGCTGTTCGCCGGCCTGGCGCCAGGCTTCGCAGGGTTGTACCAAGTGAACGCCCTGGTCCCTGCCGGTGTCGAAAAAGGCCCCGAAGTCCCCGTAGTTCTGACCCTCGCCGGCCAGCCCAGCCCCCCGGTGACCCTGCCGGTGCAGTAGAGAGTTCGCCCGGCGGCGGCTTCTGTTAAACGGAAGACACTCCTCGGCACCGGGATCAGGTAACACTGGCCGACTTGTGGGGACTAATCCGTCGCGACACTGACCCGGCCGCAACTTCCGGATTGCCAACCATTCCCAATCCGCCCCGGGCACCTCTACGCGTAGGGCGTTTACGAGGGGTAATCGCTGGAGGCTCTTGGAAACGTTCGTCCCGGTCCCAATTCCCCGATTTACAGCCACTCGTCACAAGCAGAACGACAAGCCGCATCCTCATCAAGGAGCACAACTCAAAACAAAAGGAGACACGGACGCCCAGCGCCCGCCGTACTCACCCGAACACAACCTCGCGATCGTAGCGAGGAAAATCACGACGGAACCGCCGCGCGAATCGCTCCGGCAGAACAATCCTGGCGACGTCAACTAACCGGAATCGCACCTGCCGCATGACCCGCCACTCCCGCTCCATATAAAAGTTGCGCTTGTCTTCGTCGTACAGGTACGGATCAAAGAACTTCAAATGACTCAAGACATGGATATCCAAGAACTCCCGCACATCGGTGAGCAACCGAACCAGCTCGCGATCACCACCACACCCAGCCTCCTCCATCCTGGCGCGCAATCGCTGATACCGCCGCCAAAACTCATCAAACGCCACATTGTTTGACCGCACAATCCCCCGACGATACGGACGAAACGGCAAGAGTGCGGGACGGCCAAGCCCAGGCACGTACATCACCGGCGTCGCGCCCTTCTCCAAGAGAAACTCCTTTCGGAACGCGATCCCAAACCGACTATACTTGCGCATGTGCAAATCAAGGTCCCCCAAGGGGATGTCGCAAAAGCACACATATGACCCACGAAACGCACGATTCCCCGACAAACGCGCCCGCGGGTGAATCTCCAACACATACGCTGCCCGCCCCGTCGGCTCTGGGGATCGCGCGCGTAGCCGTCGCTCGTTCAAGATCCTCCGCAACAGACGGTATTGCTCCTCTTGCGACCGCAACCCACGGCCCACGAAGTGCGTCAAATCCGGCGAGACGTATCGCTGCGAAGACATAACAACTACACTACAATCAAACGCATGCGCGTGTTGCGGCCAAGTGACCGTTGAGGTGCGCATCACCGGAGCGAAGCCGACTTGTCGTTCCAAATCAGTTGCGTGATCCCGTTTCGAACACCGGCACCTTGGCCCCACTGCTCTATTGCGCGGGCCTCGGCCCGGTGTCACCCTCCGTCCCCGAGGGCGCCGCAGCCCCTCTCGATCCCCTCTCGCAGACCTCCAACCCCGTCACGCTGACCATCGGGGGACAGCAAGCCACCGTGCTCTTCGCCGGCCTGGCGCCCGGCTTCGCGGGCCTCTACCAGGTCAACGCCCTGGTCCCCCCCGGCGTCGAAAAAGGCCCCGAAGTCCCCGTAATTCCATCCCTCGCCGGCCAGCCCACCCCCGTGACCCTACCGCTTCAGTGAAATCGGGGACAGGCTACATGTTCCCCAAATTGCCGGGGAACATGTAGCCTGTCCCCGATTTAACCGCTCATCGCCTTCGCGCCTCCCAAATCGAGCTGCCCAAATTTCCTCGAACGCCGTTGCAAGGGGCTTTCTCAGGCGCGCCATCACCCATCTGGCGACGTCAATTCACCACAGAGAAGTTCTTGCGACCTAGCCGCTGGCGCGCTACCCTCAAAATGGAGGGAAGGAGCTATGATTGTCCCGACGGGCATTGTTAGACAGGCCGAGCTTGCTGCCGACGTAGCGGCGGTGGGGCAGGAACTGGCGCCTGATGTCGTGCGCATTCGTTACGACATCGGTCCGGACTGGAGCGATGAGTGGTCCATTTTCTTCCGAATCGTGCTGTCCGATGACGCCAGCCGGGAAGAGAGGCTGGCAGAGGTCACCAGGCGTGCTACGTCTCGACTGCTTAAGGAAGTAAAGCCGGCCGAGTTGGGTCTTCTTCCGTACTTCAGCTTCCGAAGCCAGTCAGAACAGGAAATGCTCCAAGAAGAAGCGTGGGCCTAGCGATGGCGTTTGCCGACGATCTGCTCGAGCAGGCTCGCCATCTGGCGCGCAGAGAGAAGAAGAGGCCGAAGCAAGCCAGTCTCCGGCGCGCGGTGTCAACGGCATATTATTCTCTTTTTCATCTGCTGATAGCGGAGGCCGTCGCTAACTGGAGAAGGAGCGACCAGCGCGCCACTCTTGCCCGAGTCTTCGATCACGGCAAGATGAAGTCCGCATCTGACAAGGCGGTTGGGTCACCGGTTTCAGGTCAAGATCTGAGCGTTGTCGAGGACCTGAAGACGGTTGCCAAGGCCTTCATTCAACTCCAGCAAGATCGCAACACGGCGGATTACGACAACTCCCAAAAATGGTCCCGCACTCAGACACTCGCCCAGATCGACCTGGCCGCCGAGGCTTTCAGGCGCTGGCGTGCTATACGAACCGAAAGAATCGCGCAAGACTACCTTCTCTCGTTCTTTTCAGGCAAGCGTTCTTGATCCTTCTCCAGCGATCTGCGCCGGAATCGTCGCCTCGCCAAAGCTCCACCACTGGCTGCGCACTCAACCACCCTACGGTAGACATCAGAACCCCCGCCACGCGGCACCACCGCCACGTCGCGCTTCGGCCCCACTCGCCGTCCAAGGTAGAATTGTGAGTCGGAAGAGGGCCTGTCCATGCGAATTACCCGGTCAGTACCAGCCGCGCTGCTTCTCGCAGTCGCCGCGTTCCCTGGAGCGCCGCGCAACGATCGCTGGAAAGTGATCGGCCCGGAGGCGGCGGTTCCATTTACGCCCCGACCATCAGCCCGCACAATGTCAACGACATGCTCGCCTACTGCGACATGACGGGCGCTTACATCTCGCACGATGCCGGAAGCTCCTGGAGGAATTTCAACCTGAGGGGGCGCGTGCGCTTCTACCTGTTCGATCCGGTCGCGCCCAACGTCATCTATGTGCAGACGGCCGGACTGTGGCGCAGCACCGACAAGGGAAATACCTGGAGGCTCGTCTACCCTCATCCTGCCACCGTGACCGGCGTTCAGATGCCCGACGATCACGCCGGTGAGAGGATCATCACCAAGGGTGAGTCACAAGGCTCCCTCACCGCCCTGGCCGTGGATCCCTCCAACTCAAAGATCCTGTACGCCGCCATCCTCGACCAGGGAAAACACTATTTCGCAACCTCGACGGATTGGGGCGCAACCTGGAAGCGAGATGGCGCACTGCCTGCCGAGCCGAGGAGCCCCGGCGAATACGGCGGCAGCCAGCGCATTTTCGTTGACCCCTCATCGGCGAAATCCGATCGCACCATTTACGTGATCGGGGCCAACTCCGTCTCGCTCCGAAAAAACGGCGCCTGGCGGAAACTCGACCCGCCCGCAGGCGTCAATGCGTTCCTTGAGTACTCGGGCGGATTTCCCCAGAGTGGCGGGCAACCGCTCTTCTATGTGACCTCCACGCAGGGCGCCTTCGTCTCCGAGCACGGCGGCCAGAACTGGCGCAAAGTGGCGCTGCCCGGCCTGAGCGCTCCGGTCCGGTTCTCCGGCGTTGCCACGAGCTTCCATCACCCTGACGTGGCGTATCTCTCCTATGACAGCGGCCGGAGTTCCCTGACCAGGCTCTTCGGATTCGCAAAAACCCTCGACCGCGGCCGCACCTGGCAGATCGTCTGGGACCAGACCAAAACCGATCCGGAGCACCACCGCGAAGCCTGGATGGTCGAGTTCTATGGCCCCCGCTGGGGCAGCAACACCGAAAACCTGGGCGTGGCTCCCACGGCCCCGGACCGCGTCTACGGCTCTGATTCCATGCGCATGCTCCGCTCCATCGATGGCGGCCAGACCTGGGAGGCGGTTTATTCCAAGCGGCTCTCGGATGGCGGCTACGAAAGCACCGGGCTCGACGTCACCACTTGCTACGGCGTCCACTTCGATCCTTTCGACAAGGATCGAATCTTCATCACCTACACCGACATCGGCCTGTTCCGCAGCGAAAACCGGGGCAGGAGCTGGCTGATCTCAACCACCGGCGTGCCCCGCCCCTGGCGGAACACCACCTACTGGATGGTCTTCGATCCTGAAGTGAAAGGCCGCGTCTGGGGCGTGATGAGCTACGTGCACGACCTCCCCCGCCCGAAAATGTGGCGCGACCGCTCGGTTTCCACCTATGTGGGCGGGCTTTGCCGCAGTGAGGACGGCGCCAGAAACTGGAAGTGCTCCAGCGACTGGATTCCCAACACCGCCCCGACGCATATCCTGCTCGATGCCCGAAGTCCTGCCAATGCGCGCGTGCTGTATGTAGCGGCATTCGGCAAGGGCGTCTACAAGTCCATCGACGGCGGCGATCATTGGGTCCTGAAAAACGACGGCATCACGCAACCAGAGCCATTCGCCTGGCGTCTGGCACAGGATCCCAACGGCGTGCTGTACTTGATCGTCGCGCGCCGCAGCTCGGACGGAAGCTTTGGGAATGATGGCGACGGCGCCCTGTACCGATCCGCCGATGGCGCTGAACACTGGACCAGGCTACCGCTGCCCAATGGCGTGAATGGCCCCAACGGTCTCGCGGTGGACGCCAAAGACCCGAAACGGCTGTATCTCGCGGCCTGGGGCCGGCACGAACCCAACGGCGCCAAGGACGGCGGAATCTTCCTCTCCGATGATGCGGGAGCGACCTGGCGCAACGTGTTGGCCAAGGACCAGCACGTTTATGATGTGACCCTCGATCCGCGAGACCCCAAGGTGGCCTACGCCTGTGGATTCGAATCCTCGGCCTGGCGCTCGCCAGACCGCGGCCAAACCTGGCGGCACATCCAGGGATACAACTTCAAGTGGGGGCATCGCGTGATCCCCGACCCCTATAACCCAGCCATGATCTACATCACGACTTTTGGCGGAAGCCTCTGGTACGGCCCCGCGGCAGGAGACCCCGCGGCCCCCGAGGACATCGCGGCGCCTGCAATTCGGGGACTGGCGCGAATTTCGCCGCGTTTGTGAAATTCGTGGCCTGTCCCCGAATTGCCCCGTGCGGACTCCCCACAGATCTCGGAGTTCTTGCTTCCACCCATCCGCCGGGCTGATATGATTCAAGAGGCGGCGTACGTTCCGCCAGTATGCCCGGGGAGGTCTCAGCAGATGGCGACGATCCGATTCACGGTCAACGGAATGGCGCGTAGTGTGGACACCCAGCCCGAGCGGCCCCTGTTGGAAGTACTGCGCGAGGACCTGGGGTTGACGGGAACGAAATATGGTTGCGGTGAAGGCCAGTGTGGCGCCTGCACCGTGCTGCTCGACAACAAGCCAGCCTTCTCCTGCGTGACGCCGGTGCGTGCGGCCCAGGGCCGCAACATCGTCACTATCGAAGGTCTCGCCGAGGGCGGGAAGCTGCACCCGGTGCAGCAGGCCTTCCTCGACGAGGGCGCCATGCAGTGCGGCTACTGCACGCCGGGCATGGTTCTTCGGACCGTGGCACTGCTCGAAAGCTATCCCCGGCCCACCGACGCGCAAATCGTCGAGGGCCTGAACGGCAACGTGTGCCGCTGTAACGCCTACCACCGCATCCTGGCCGCGGTGCGGCGCGCCGCGGCCTCCGCGGGGAAGGGAAGCTAGGGGGCTACCATGTCGAATCAGTCGCATCCTTCCGAGTCGCACGAACCTGAACGGCCCGCTCACCTCTTCGCGGTGAACCGCCGCGAGTTCCTCGAGATCGCCGGGGCGGGTCTCCTGATTGTTGCCACCGCCCCAACCTCCCAAGCCCAGCGGGGAGGCGCAGGCGGTTCCCTCGAAACCCGGCTGCACATTGCGGAAGATGGCTTCGTCACCATCCTGACCGGGAAGATCGAGGAAGGCCAGGGTGCGCGGACGGAGCTGGCCATGGCCGCAGCGGAAGAGCTGCGCGTGCCTCTGGACCGCGTGCGCATGCTCATGGGGGACACCGGCCAGTCGCCGAACGACGGAACCACCGCCGGCAGCGGCACAACCCCCAGGACGGTGCCTCTGGTGCGCAGAGCCGCCGCGGCGGCCCGCCAATTGCTCCTGGCCGCGGCCAGCCGGCAGTTCCAGGTCGATCGCGCGCGGCTTGAGGTGCGCGGCGGCGCTGTCACGTACGCGGGCAAGACCTACACCTACGCCGAACTGGCCCGCTCGCCCGAGCTGGCCGCGGCTTACAAAGATGCCTTGCCCGCCGGCACGGCCGTCACGGACGCAAAAGACTGGCAGCTATTGGGAACGCCTCAGGTGCGCCTGCTCGCCCGCGACATGGTCACCGGCTCGCATCGCTTCCCTTCCGATATCGTGCGGCCGGGCATGCTTTACGGCCGTGTGCTGCGCGCGCCCTCTTACCGGGCGGCGCTGGTGAGCGTAGACCTCTCGGCGGCACAGAAGCTGCCGGGCGTCACCACGGTGCGCGACGGCGGCTTCGTCGGATGCGCCGCGCCCACGGCTTTCGCCGCTCGAAAGGCTCTCGAGGCGATCTCGGCCACGGCCCAGTGGAAGACAGCAATACAT
>CAVRZY010000113.1:0-8235 GCA_963725415.1 uncultured Acidobacteriota bacterium
AAGCTCTCAAATGGAGCGCAGTATCAGATGTGGGGAGTGCGCATTGACGCCGAATCGCGGAAGGATATCGCCGCAGGGGCGGAATACGCCATCCGGCCCATTAATACCAGCGAGACGTACACATGGGGCTTCAAGGAAGGGCTCGTTGTGCGGGCGCCTTTGGCAGTTCGTTGACTCTTTGGGTCAACGGTGTCTTACAACTGACAAAGGGCACTGCGCTGGCCACCTGGTCGAGAAACGCCCATCCCGTCCCCTTGATCGGAACGCGTCACGGTGGGCGGCACAAGTCCGGGATGCCGACGACTCGGCCATGTGGCTTCTGGGTCCGGCGGCACGAGTCAGGCCCGACGGTGTTTCCGAGTGGCCGACAATATGTTCTCAATGCTGTCGCCGCCCGGTGAAAAAGATGTTTCTCGGCCACGGGCATAATCGTGCCGCTATGACCGTTCGCTGGATCTGACCGGGGAGACGACGGGCAATGGCGTGGTGGCTGGTGTGTATACGCGAAGGACACGCGGCTTCACCGTGCGGTACCGATTCACTCTTTAACACCGATGGACACCATTATTTCTTCGGAGTCGATTTCCGCTGTGCGGTGGCGTACCCCACAGACCGTTAGCGCGTGACTTAAAGCGTGTGCCGGACCGTTTGCACCCATGTTCCTGCCGGAGATTGTCATGCCTCCGCGGTTGCTGTTGTTCCATGGCCCCATCGAAACCACCCACCCCGCCGCCGCAAGGGCGTCACGCAGAGACAGGGCAAACATCCTTGGTTCATCCCAGTCTGATTCGACGGCAATCTGAACCTTCTGACCGGCAAACGGGGATAATCGAGTTCTGAAGAGGGCTTGCTTGTCTGAAGTGAGCGTTCGGTCGGCAATCCTCGCCTGCAAACAAGAGATTACCGTCTGCTGTCGTCGGCCCCGGAACAGTCCAGCACCGTAACCGATGACGCTAACGACACCGAGCCCAATCCGGAACAAGCCGCTGTTCCGCTCGCCCGAAGTCAGATCGATGGTTCCCCAGACGATCAGAATCGCTGAAGCACCCAAACAACATAAGTGGTACAAGACGCTCATCGAATAGCAATCTTAGCACGACCGTGTTCCGTCAGAACCCACATTCCAAGCCCCGCAGCAATGTCGCGCCTGGATCACGGCGCACTCCGAGGCAATCCACGTGGCCGCATAACGCCCATCCCGTAGAACTGGCCGAAGAGGATTGGGAACGGATTGTCGGCCACTCTTCCACAATCCGATAGGGGAAGAGTGGGCCGTCAACCGACCACATACAAAATGGTGTTCAGTGAAGGGTCGGGCTACATTCCGGTAGAGTCGTTTCGCGAGCGCGATCGAGTCAACGGACTCCGATTGCGGCTCGTTCCGCGGTTATGATCCAGAAGGCGCTCTCTTCGTCTGGATTATCAACGAAGCGATCTCGACGCTCGATGATTACGAACCCGGCTTCCTTGAGTTCCTTCTCTACGATTTCCGGTGCCAGAACGTGGTTCCTGACTTGGTCGGCACGCGATCGCTGCCGAGTCCGATTGGGCATGTAGTCGACAACGACAAGCCGCGCGCCCGGCTTCAAGGAGTTGAGGACGTGCCGGATGACCTCCGGATACCGATTCAGTCAGTGATATGTATCGACCAGAAGCACTCCATCCAAAGAGCCTTCAGGCAGCTTTGGGTTGTCCTCAGCACCGTGGATCACCTCGACATTCCTGAGACCGCTGTCAGCAACGCGCTTTCGCAAGCGCTTTAGTACCTCCTCGTCGATGTCCACCGCATAGACCATTCCTTGCGGACCTACCAACCGGGCGAGAGCGGCGCTAAAGGCTCCCTCACCAGCCCCCAGGTCGGCGATTTGCTGACCTTCGCGCGCGCCGAGAGCACTGACAATCTCGTCGAACTTCATGCGCTGGAGCCGCTTCTCCTCCCACGATGGCAGGGCACTCGCAGGCTGCGATAGTGCCCTCGGCAAACAGACTCCAGCCAGCAGTGCACACAAGAGGCAAAGATATCTGAATGACACGCTACACATTACAGCACTGGGAGGCTGTCCCCGCAACCGGGTATTGCGTGAAAGAACGCGCCCGACTTGAGCCGGCCGCAATCGTACGGCCATGCCTCGGGAAGTCGGGTTAAGAGAAAGTGAGCCGACTCCGGCCGGATCGTCGCCGACTCGGAAGCTATGGCCGCGTCTGCTTGTCGCCGCCCGAGGTTGGGCTGGATGCGGCGTCGTTGGGAATTCGTTGAGGCGGCCGAGGTCACCGTCACTCGACTTCGGCTGCTCTCCATGCTGCTAACCACCTGCCGTGCGGTTCTGAACGTCCGGCTTAGGTTCTAACAACCTGCCGGAGCAGTTAACCAACTCCACCAATCGGGGCGGAGACGGGGAGAAACGGCCTCTGGTGAGCCGTTGGGGGCGCAAGGATGGGCTTCCAAGGCGGAGGAGTAAGGCTGGCGCCACCCGCGGCGCGCAGGAGGACGCGGAATGCGAGACTCCCTGGGCAGCGGGAGCGCTGGTGGGCTTCGGAACCGGGGGTTGCCGAGTGTGCCATAAATATGGGACGATGGAGCACGTGAAGACCACGCTCGAGATTCCAGATCCGATTTTCCGGCGGGCCAAGGCCAGGGCCGCCGAAGAAGGCATCCCCCTTCGCCAGTTCGTGAGCGAGGCAGTGAAGGAAAAGCTGAGCGCTTCACCGGGCGCCGGAGAAAAGCCCTGGATGAAGATGGCCGGCGGGTTGCGCCATCTCTGCAAGGAGAGTGCGCGCATCCGGCGGATGGTGGAGGAGGAGTTTGAGAGGATTGAGCCGGAGGATCGGTAGTGATCCTGGACACCAACGCGTTGTCGGCCATTGCAGATGGTGAGCCGGGGGCCGTGGCCCAGATCGTCAAGGCCGGGGCGATTGCGATTCCGGTGATCGTCTTGGGTGAGTACCAGTTCGGTTTTGCGCAATCGCGGCGCCGGGTGGAATATGAGCGGTGGCTGGCCGAGTTCCTGTCCGCCTGCCGGGTCCTTGAGGTCAGCGCCGACACCGCGAGTCGATATGCGGAGGTTCGCTGTGAGTTGAAGCGCGCGGGAACCCCCATCCCGGCCAATGATGCCTGGATAGCTGCACTGTGCCGTCAGTACGCTCTTCCGATTCTCAGCCAGGACGAGCACTTTGACTTGGTCATGGGGATCCAGCGGCTGAGTTGGTGAGGACAGCGGTCGAATTCGGCGCCAGACCATGCAGCGAACCAAGGTGCTGGAGACGCAGGTAGACCTCGGCCAGCATGGCGGCGGTCTCTCGGATGGCGTCGTTGAGCACTGGGTCACGGCGGGGCACGAGCGGTCTCTCCTTGGACCACCCACAGCCATCTCCGCCGCGCGGTCAACGCGCTGTCTGGCAGGTCGCGTTGACTATATACGCCGGAACTTGCGAAGGTGTCCGACTTGGGGGGACGATCGGGCTGGACTGGCGGCGTCGGACCTTGCGGCGGCGGTCTTTTCGGGCGACTGTGCGGCAGGTTGTCGCGCTGCGGATGACCACGGGCATGGTCCGAACGGCCGTCTGAGCACGGCCTACCGGTGGGCAATTCGGCGTATACTGGCAGGAAACGGAGCGGCCAAGATGCAACTGACTCATGATCCGGTCGTGTCCATCACCGTCCTGCGGCTCGTTCAAGCAGCCGTTTTGATCTGTCTGACGCCACAAGCCTTACCATCCCAGACTCCTCCCCGGCAGGTTATCACCCACGAAGGGCCGCTCGTCCTCAAAGGCACCCAGGTCTACACCATCGAGAACGCCACCTTCATCCAGCACGGCCCCATCGAGGTCTACGACCAGGCCCAGCTCATCATCCGCGACAGCACCGTCGAATTCCAGCAGGGCTATCACGAGGAGTTCCAGTGGCGATTTCAGGGCTCGGCCCAATTGATTGTGCAGCGTAGCACCGTCAACTCGCCGTTCCGCCACACCACGAGCTTCGCTGCCAGTTCGCGAGCTTCAATTGAGAGCAGCGAGCTCCCGCGTATAGACCTGGAGGTGGCGGACACGGCTGGTGTTTCCATCAGCAACTCCAAGGTTGACATGGTGGCAATCAACAACTACGGTGGCGCCGCTGTGCAATGCCCAGCGCTTCGCGTCTCGAACAGCACCTTACACCAGTTCGATCTGCGGTTCAGGGGGAAGCCTACGGGAACTGTGAGGAGCCTGAAGGCCCGTAGATTCATCACGTGGGCTCTGACCGAACTCCAGGACGCTCAGATGATCGTGGAACTGACGAACACCTGGTTTGACGTGACCGACTGGCAGATCGGCGGCAATGCTCGGATTACCTTCGATGATTGTGACATCTTCCAGCTTGGAGCGGAGGGAAACGCTGTCGTTTCGGTGCGCAATAGCAGCGTGGGTCAGGTGACCATGAACTTTGAAAAGGCCCACCGGCTGACCCTGCGCGGGTTGACTTCAGGCAAGACGATTACGCACTGGAGCCTGCGCGAGGCTGACCCGACGAGCAATGTGCCGTTCAACTACATCGTGGAAAACTCGTGGGTGGGCGGCTGGTACTTGCGCGCGCGCGGAGACTTGACGCTGGAGGATTGTGATCTACACGGGTCCCCGCTGCGACCAGAATTCAACGATCCCACGTCCACGGTACGGGTGGTCCGCACGTATGTGGACAACCTGTTTCTGTGGTGGAGCTACGGGACCGTCGCCTTTGAGGACAGTACGGTCGGCTTCGTGTACAACCCCGCCGAGGCTACCCCAACCATCACTGGAAGCGTGCGCTTTGAGAGGAAGAGTATCGAGACCAGGAATGGCCCGTGGCGACAGGCCACCGTCACCCGCCAGTTCCCTGTGCGCGTCCTCCAGACCAATGGCCTGCCCCTGGACGGGTTGCCTTTGGGGCTGTATGACCCGGACGGCAAGGTGGTCTGGAGCGGACAGACGGGAGCGGATGGGCAGGCGAGCTTCGAGATTGCCTTTACGGACACGAACTACGACAAGACGTGGTCGCTGCGGTTTGGGACGAGTGAGCCGGCCATCACAGTGCCGGTGCGATTCCTCTCTGATACGCCGCTGATGCCGCCGATTCCGCTCAACAGTCCCGCCGTGGACTTCTCGGCTCTCCAGGGGAAGTATCAGTTCGTTCAACTGCTGGTCAGCGCACCCACGGGCGCTACACGCACCCTGGCCGGCGCGATCAACTTCGATGGCAACGGCGCCTACACCTACACGGCAGAAGGCACACCGGGAGGGAAAGGCGCTTACTGGGTAGGCGGCGCCGGCAACGTGGCGCTCGTCAGCCCGATGCGGGCTTCGGATTGGCTGAGCGCCTACTTGAGCGCGGACGGCGATGTGCTGACCGGCGCGAGCACGTTTGCCGCGGACACCAACTACGACTTCTTCGCAGCCGTGCGTGCGCCGTTGGGGAACGTGACCAATGCCTTACTGAACGGCACTTATAGCGGCGCATTGCTGGAGTTCGCACCTGGCGCGACGCCGGCGACGAAATCGGCGCTGGTGTCGCTGGTCGCCGGGGGCACGGGGCAGTTCTCACGCGTGGCGCTGACCGGGCACGCTTCCGATCAAGGCGGTCGGACGGTGAATCAGTCTGCCGCCAGCGCCACCTATAACCTCAAGCCGGACGGTAGGGGAACCGCATCCTTCGGTACGGCGGCGAGTCTGCTCTCCGGCGATCGTGAGATCTTCGTGTCGAAAGACGGCACGTACCTGGTGGGGCACCTTTCAGGGCGGGGCGTGCTGGTGGCGGCGAAGAGCACCGGCGCCGGGGGGGACTTCGAGGGGCGTTACTGGATCACGGGCCTGTCGGTGGACGGCCCCAGTTGGAGCGCGGCCTCGGGCTCCCTCCGCACCTTAGGCGCGAACCGCGCTCTCGTGGCCGAGCGGCGACGCCTGGACGAGCGGGCGTTGGACTACGCCGGGCTGCGATCCTACGCGGTGAACCCGGACGGCACGGGCGCACTGGCGCCGAGCCTGCCCAAAGGGCTGGCCAATCTGCGGCTGGTGGCGCCGGTCGGCCCGGTTGAAGCACCACGCGCCGGAGCGTTCGTCGGCGCGCAGATCGGTCCGCTCAACGAGAGCGCCAGCCAGTACGGCATCTTCTTCGGTGTGCGCGCCCCGGTCTTTCATCCAACCGGCGTCTTCCTGGACCCGGCCGGTGTGGTCAACGGCGCTTCCTTCGCCGGATTGCCATACCCCTTGGCTCCGGGCGCCATCGTGTCGCTATTCGGCTCCAACTTGGCCACGCGCGAAGCCCGCGCCACCAGTTTCCCCTTGCCCACGAAGCTGGATGATGTCACGGTAACGGTCAACGGGACGGCGGCGCCGCTCTACTTCGTCTCGACCACCCAGGCGAGTATTCAGCTCCCGTATGGGCTCAAAGGGAACTGGGTCACCCTGCGCGTGAGCAACAGCCGGGGCATGTCCAACGAAGTCGTGGCGCCGCTGGCCGCGACCAGCCCGGGGGTGTTCTCCCGACCCGACGGCCGCCCGGTGGTGCTGCACGCCGACTACTCGCTAGTCACCCCGGAGAACCCGGCGCGCCCCGGCGAGACCGTCGTGATCTGGCTGACCGGTCTCGGGGAACTGTCGCCCGCCGTGGCCACGGGCGACGCCAATCCCGTCGCGCCGCTGGCTCGGGCAGTCGATGCGCCTATCAAAGTGCTTTTCGGCGGAGTGCTTGCCACCATCGTGGATTACGCCGGCGGCGCGCCCGGCTTTGCCGGCCTGTGCCAGGTCAACGCTACCATCCCGGCGAATGCCCCGCTAGGTTCAAACGTGCCCCTGGCGATTTCCACCGCCAACGCTCATGCCGAACTTGTGGAAATCCCCATCAGCAGGTAGACGATGTTGCATCTCCGCCGCGCAGTCAAAGCGCTGTCTGGCAGGTCTCGTCAACTATGCACGCCGGCGATGTCGAAGATGCCCGACTTGGGGTGGCTCGATCATGCGCCGCCGCTGACAGGCAACCAAGCACCGCGTTCCTCACCCATCACCCCCCCACACCCCCAGTCACCCCACTCCCCCCAAAACATCCCCTTCCCTATCAACAATTTCCACTCCCGCCAACCACCCTCTCCCCCGAAACCCGTGCTATCTCTGGAGTCGCCCATGTACCACACGCCTCCCAAACCGCCACACAGCCCCCAACACAACTCGCCCGCCCAGCTCGAACAGCTCCTCCGCCACGCCTCCCGCGCCTTCCCCTTCTCCTCCGACTTCGGCCAAGCCTTCGTCAGCCTCCCCATCGTCCCCGACGGGCACCAGGTCTGGCCCGTTCGCTCCGCCCGCTTCCGCGATTGGCTCCTCAACAGCTTCTTCCACGAATTCGAGATCCTGCCCTCCGACCAGTCCTTGCGCCAGGTCCTTCGCCTCACCGAGGCCCGCGCCCACTGCCAAGGCCTCATTGAGCCCGTCCACTGGCGCGTCGCCGCCGCCCGCCCCGTCTCCTCTGACCCCGCCAACCCCGCGCCCCAATTCATCGTCCTCAACCTCGCCACCGGTCACGACGAAGTCGTCTGGATCACCCCCACCGGCTGGGAAGTGCTCCCCGGAATAGACGTCCACTTCCGCTCCAGCCGCGGCAGCCTCCCCCTCCCGCACCCCCTCGCCCAGCAAGGCTTGTCTGGAGACCTCAAGACCGCCTCCTTCACGCAATCCACCCCCGCCTCTCCGCCGCAGGCGGACTGCACGGCGCCCAGCCGGCCCTCTGACCAGCCCGACCTCACCGCCCTCCGTTCCCTCCTCAACCTCGCCACCGACCAGGACTGGCTCCGCTGCCTCGCCTGGCTCCTCGCCGCTCTGCGCCCCTCCGGCCCCTACCCCATTCTCATCCTCCACGGACCGCCCGGCAGCGGCAAGTCCACCGCCGCCCGTATGCTTCGCTCCCTGGTCGATCCCTCCTCCGCCCCGCTCTGCCCGCTGCCCTCCTCCGACCGCCAGCTCCTCGCCCTCGCCTTCCACAATTGGATCCTCGCCTTCGACCATGTCTCCGCCCTCCCCCGCAACCTCTCCGACGCCCTCTGCCGCCTCTCCTCCGGCGCCGCCTTCTTCCTCCGCGAGCGCTGGGATGAGCGCGAGGCCCTGCCCCTCACCCTCCAGCGCCCCATCATCCTCACCGTCCCCACCGACCCCGCCACCGGCCCTCGCTGGAGGCCTCACCCGGATCTGGCCGACCGCGCCCTCACCGTCTCCCTGCCCACCATCCCACCTCACCGC
>CAVRZY010000114.1:0-18311 GCA_963725415.1 uncultured Acidobacteriota bacterium
ATTCGGGCGGTCCCTGGATCTCCGCAGGAAACAAGTGGAACTGGGTTACGCGGTTTCCCTCGACGACCCCGGCGACAATCCCGAACAAGCCGCTCTCGCGCGCCAAAAGGTGGAAATCATGCAGGAGGTCTTGCTGCGCCTTTCCCCGCGGGACCGCGAAATCCTTACCCGCTTCTACCTCCTGGAACAGAGCAAGCAGCAAATCTGCGCTGAGATGGGCCTGACAGAGACTCAATTCCGCTTGCTGAAATCCAGAGCCAAAGCGCGTTGCAGCCAAGCTCGAAAGCTCGGAACACCCCTGCTTGACAGATCCTTCAGCTAGACCGGTCCAAGGAGTCTAATCGTTCGAGGGCCCCTCCTCTGGGAACAGGTCAGCAAGAGACTGCAGCAGATATTCGTTGGCTTGCTGTACAGTCTTGAAGTCAGCCGTAAGGTCAACTTCGTGGCCCCAGAGGCGCGCCGTCCAGCCCCCACCCACAGCCGGCGTGACTTCCAGGTGCACCGACCCGCCTCCGGTCTCGCGAATGAGCCGGATCGGAACTTCATTCAGATACCCAGTGACCTCACGGATTGCCCTGATATCTGCGTCCAACTCTGCCAGGCGGTCCCGACAGGTTTGGCACACTAGCAGATGTTCTTCCACTTGCCCCAGCTCAACCCCGGCAAGCTTCCCCAGCGCATACTGCTCCAGCCGCTCCTCCTCAGGATGTTCCGTCAATGGCAGTTTCCTGATCCCGGTAATGCCTCACAAGGCGTGAAAAAATGCCCGCTTCACTTGGGTTCCCAGCAACGCAGGCCGGGGGCCTGCGCCACCTCAACAACCTGCCGGTTTTGTGGGGCAGGTCCCCGACCTGCCCTGGCATTTTTCACACGTCCTGAGGCAGTACTCCGATCAGGCCTCCGCAATAATGCTTGAATCCGCGGCCCGCCGGCGAGCGCGCGGGCCTCACGCATCCCATTCTATATCCGGTGGGTCGCCCAGCGCGACGAGAGGCACAGGGCGCAGATGCGGGTAAGAGGAGTACTCCTGTCTGGGCGGTTCGCTCATCCAGGCCGCCTGGCTGCCACTGACCCTCCCCTAGCGACCCGCGGTCTGGAGCTGCTCCAGGAGGGCCATCATTCGTCGCGCTGCTTGCCGCCTGCCACCGAATCGCAGGTCGTTGTATGCCTGGGTGAAATCCTCCACCAGCAAAGCCGTTTGGGATGCCGGCAGCGAGTGGGCGAATTCTACCGGTGTGAGCCAGGCGGGCTTCTGGAAACCACGCCGCTTCAGCAGGCCCAGCATGCGCGCATACAGCAGCGTGGCGTCGGAGGGTTTGGCTGCGCCACGCCTGGCCTCTCGAACGCGCTGGCGCGTGTTCCACAGCGTCCTGGCTCTGGGCAGGGCCAGGATCAGCGCTGCCAGCCCCGCCACCACCAGCAGGGCCGTGGCGCCGTATTGGCTGGCCCAGGCCGCCGAGCCCTGTTTCCACTCCCTCGCCCTCACGCGCAACTTATCCAGCCAGCGCATGGAGAAGCTGCGGCCGGAGGTCTCCATCCTCGACGCCAGCATCAATTGCCGGCCCAGGTCGTAGTTGAGCACCCACTCGTCCCAGAAGGTCTCGGCCGCGTCCACGTAGAAGCCCAGCCTTGCCCACAGCGAAGGCGAAGCCGCATGGGGTGCGGTAGGAGTGGGGTCAAAGGTGGTCCATCCGCGCCCGGCCAGCCAGGCTTCAACCCAACTATGCGCGTCTGAGGCACGAATGGTGTACCAGCCGCTGACGGGATTGAAAACACCGCTCTGGAATCCGTTCGCTATCCGGGCAGGGATTCCCACGCTCCGCAGCAGCACAGCCATAGCCGAGGCAAAATACTCGCAGTGGCCCTGGCGGCGCTCGAACAGGAAATCCGCCAGGGGGTCGGAGTGCTGCCGCGCCGGCAGTCTGGTCGTGTAGCGGTAGTTCCGGCGCAGGTGCTCCTGGATGGTCCGGGCCCGCCCTTCGTCCGAGTTCTGAGCGGCCGTAAGCCTTCGCGCTAGGGTGGCGATGCGCGGGTCTAAAAGCGGCAACTGCAAGTAGAGTGTGCGCATAGCGGGCGTGATCGAGCTGGCAGGGTCGCCTACTGGCGAAGCGCCCTCATCGACAAAACTATACGCGCCGTAGCGCAGCTTCTCGGAAACCCCGGAGCCCAGCCGGTAACTTTCGCCTGCCATCCGGACCACGGTCGGCGAATTGATGCGCACAAATTCCGGGGTACCGGCGAAGAACAGCGCATCTGAGGCCACGGCGTTCACCTGCACTTCATAATTGATGCGTCGCCCGGGCCGCCAGAGCTGGCGGTTGTCTGCCAGCCGCAGCAGGCCCTCGGCCACCGTGAGCGTCTCGCCGGCCTCCGGCGCATTGAACCACCGCCTCCCGTCAAACTGGCTCAACCCCACACCCCGCCACTTGAAATACCCGGAGAATTCGGCGCCCGCGAATCGGACCCGCATGACCGCCGTGGTGCGCTGCTGGATTTGACCGATCTGGCCGAGCGTCATCTCATTCGTGAAGCCAGAAATGCGATAGCGCTGCGGAACTAAGCGCCGGAAGGCCGCTTGCGCGGTGCGTGGCAGCAGGAAAAACAGCCCGCCGGTAAGCACCAGGATCCCCACCGCCATCGAAAGGCTGAGCGCAGCCAGCCGCCAGTGAAAGTTCCTCAGCCCGTTCCGCGCCACCTGGCGCGACCTTCGGGTCGAAAGGTGAATCTCCGCGCTGGCGAAGGCGGCCACTCCGAACAGCAGGAAACACGCCAGAGCGGCGAAGAAGTTCAGATTTGTGGAGAGAACCGAAGCCGCCAGCAGCTCCAGAAACCCAATGACCGCGACCAGAATGTGGTCGCGGCCGGTGCTGGCAGTCACGATCTTGGTCACCGCCAGCAGAAACACCAGGTGTACGGTGGCCGGCAGAACTTCCTTGGACAGGAAGGCGTAATCGAGGGGATAGAAGCCAAGGTAACCGATGGCCAGGGCGGTTAGGACAGGCCGCGAGACCTGGAAGCTCACAACGCCCGTGACTAGCAGAGCGCGCAGCAGCAGCCCCGCCGCGGTCAGGGCTGCCGTGGGGAGGTCCAGGTGGCCCGAGCTGACCACGGCCAGGTAGCCGCTGGCCACCAGTCCGAGCAGCGAGAGCTCGAAAAAGCGCTCCACCGATACGACCGCACTAGCGGCGCGACGGGCCATGCTCTTCTATTCTAAGACAGCTCTTCAGTCATCAGCCTCCAGCCGGCAGCGGGTGGCCATGTGCGCGCGGGGGTTTTGCCGAAGGCTGATTGCGGATGGCCGACGGCTCGCTGCTGTGATACAACGAGTAGGTGCTCTTGTCGATCTCGAATGATCGCCCGGAGGGCTGTTCGCAGTCTCACTTCGCACGATTCCAGCGGGAGCGGGTCTTAGAGCGGCTGCGGGCCTTGGATGCACGCGCGCAGCGCGAGGGCCTGGGTGCGCTCGATCCCGCCCAGGATCCCCTGATTTCCATCGGAATGGAGATCGGGCCCGACAGGCGCGTGGTCAAGAACGGCTACGGGGTATTCAACCTGAGCTGGCAGGCGCAGCAGCATCCGGAGTGGCCCCAGCGGGTCGCCGCAGAGATCGAGGAGATCCGGAGCCGCATCCGGGAGACGCATGACACGCCGCTTCGGTTTTTGATTTGGGCCGGCATGGGAGGCTCGGCCGAAGACAAGTCCATGTACAACGCCCTGGGACTGCTGAAGCGTGGTCCGCGCTGCTATGTGCTGGACTCCACGGATCCAGCCAAGCTGAAATCCATCCTTCAAGACATCGAGCAACGCTCTGGCTTGGCGCTGCCGGACGTGTTGCGGAGCACCCTGGTGGTGGGCATGGCCATGGGCATGACCTCCTACGAGCCCGTCGTCAACCTCGAGAAGTTGCACACTCTGTACGAGAACCAGAAGATCGATGGCCGCCCCAACTTCGTTTCCATGACCCTGCCCGGCTCGCTGCTGGATCAGTTCATCGCGCGGCGCGGTTTCCGCAGGGTGGAGCTGCAACTGGATAACGCCAACACCACCGCCGGCCGCCACAGCGGCCCGCTCACTCGTGGCAGTCTCTACCCGCTCGAACTGGCGCGTGTGGACTTGCGGTCCTGGATCGAGGCTACCTTTCTGTCCGACCAGGATATTCTGACCGCCTTCCAGCTCGCGGCCTTCATTCACGCCCAGGGAGAAGCCGGCCGGGATAAGCTGACCTTGCTGCTGCCCAAGCTCTGGAGCGGGGCGGCGCTGTGGACCAAGCAGGATTTTGAAGAGAGCCTTGGCAAGCGGGAAGATCTGGGCCTCAAGATCGTCATCTCGGAGAAACCCAAGCTGGCCAACTACCGTTCTCCCCGCGACCCTTTGCAGGATCGCGCTTTCCTGGCTGTTCAGATCAAGGGCAGCCCGGATTCGGAGGGCCACAAGATCCCCCTGTTGCGAAGGGCCGGATATCCGGTGGCGGCGCTGACTCTGCCGCGCGGCGCCTGGCTGTCGACCTACATGCAGTTCATCCACTACGTCGTCTTCGGCGTGGCCTATCTCCGGCAGATGAACTTTGTCACCCAGCCCAGCGTGGAGCTTTACAAGAGCATCGCCGGCCGCATCCATGCCGAGGCCCAGAAAGCGGGCGGAATCCGGCAGACCAGGGCCTGGCAATCCTTGGTGAACTCCCCCCGCCAGGTCAAGTGGGCCGGCTCCCTGACTCTCTATTACAACCAGCTTCGCCTGGAATTCGACGCCGGCCAGCTCGCCGCTCCCCAGCTCTACGCCGCCATTCTGAAGAAGCTGGCCTCGGAGAGGCGAATCGAATACGGGGAACTGACCTTCTTCGGTGACACGCGCTATTCTCCGCGCGGCGTCGCCATCCGAAAGCAGCTCGACCGCGCGGCTGCCGAGCTGTTTCGCCGGGGCCTGAAAATGCCCGTGGATGTCTACGAGGGGCCGGCCATGAATCACTCCTATCACGAGATGATCATCCGGCACGGTCGATGCTTCTCCACCGTGCTGGTTTCGGAGAAGCAGGAAAACTTGCCGGCCGCCCGCTATTCGCCCGACTACCATCTGGCCCAGTTTCTTGCCACCCAGATGGCGCTGGCGGAGAAGGACCGCCCGGTGGTTACCATTGCAGTGAAAGATTTGGGAGAGAACACGCTCAGCGCGCTCGGCGAGTTCTTTCATCGAGCCGCCAGCTACTTAAAGAGCCGCAGACTGTAAACGAAGATGGCGAGATTCAAACCGGCCAAGGCTAAGAAAAAAGCGCCTCCGTCGCGCGGCGCCATCCCCTGCATCATTCTGCTGATTGCCGGCATGGCGCTGCTATCCCTGTTGTTCTGGGCCGTTCTGAAGTCAGGTTGAGCTATGCGAAGCGACAATCGAAAACCCGACCAGATGCGCCCGGTGCGGATTCAGACGGGGTATCTGCTCACCGCCGAGGGATCCGCGTTGATCGAAGTCGGCAACACGCGAGTGCTGTGCGCGGCCTCCATTGAGGAGACCCTTCCGCAATTCCTGCGTGGCAGCGGCAAAGGCTGGATCACGGCGGAATACTCGATGCTGCCCCGCGCCACCGTGGAGCGGACCGCGCGCGAGATCTCCAAGGGCCGTCCTTCCGGACGTACCCAGGAGATCCAGCGGGTGATCGGGCGTTCGCTGCGCTCGGTGGTCAATCTGGCGGCCCTGGGGGAACGCACCATCATCCTGGATTGCGACGTGCTCCAGGCCGACGGCGGCACCCGCACCGCCTCGATCACCGGGGCCTTCGTGGCTCTGGCCCAGGCCCTGGACCAGTTGGTCAAATTCGGCGTCCTGAGCAGTTCCCCCATTAAGGACCACGTGGCGGCAGTCAGCGTGGGCCTGGTTGGGGGCGAGCTCTTCCTGGACCTCTCCTATGAGGAGGACTCGCGGGCCGAGGTGGACATGAACGTGGTCATGACCGGCAGCGGCCGCTTCGTAGAAGTTCAGGCCACCGCCGAGCAGACCCCCTTCGACGACCAGCAACTGGCGCAGTTACTGGCGCTGGCCCGCCGCGGCATTGCCGGGCTGATCGATATCCAAAGGGAAACTTTGAAAACGTGAGGCTCTACTGCGCTACCACCAATCCGGGCAAACTTCGGGAGTTCCGGCTGGCTGCGGGAGAAAAGGTCGAGATTGCTCCGCTCCCCGGCCTAGTGGAGTTGACACGGGTTCAAGAGACCGGCGAGACCTTCGAAGCCAACGCCTCCCAGAAGGCCCTTTATTACAGCGCCCATGCCCCGGGATGGCTCTTCGCGGATGACTCCGGGCTGGAGGTGGATGCGCTGGGCGGCGCTCCGGGCGTCCGTTCGGCGCGCTTCGCCGGGCGGTTCGCCAGCGATCAGGACAACAACCGGCTGCTGCTGGAGAAGCTGCGCGGCGTCGCCAGCCGCACGGCGCGGTTCGTTTGCGCTATCGCCCTGGCCGAGAAAGGCCGGTTCCTGGAAACCTTCCGCGGGGTCGCGGACGGGCAGATCCTGGAAGAGCCGCGCGGCCAGAACGGATTCGGATACGATCCCCTCTTCTTCTACCCGCCCTTGGGCTGCACCTTTGCAGAGCTCAGCGCCGAACGGAAATTCACCGTCAGCCACCGCGGCCAGGCTCTGCGAGGCTCTGCTGGACTGGCTTCTGGTCCGGGCGTGAGGAGGCCCGGCTCAGATCCGGCGGACGCGGATCCGGATCGCGGCGCCGGTCCTTTCGGCAACCACAAGGAAGGGTGGCGAGAGATCGAGGTTGCCCTGAAACAGCGCGGTTACGGTTTCAATGGTAAAGACGGACCGGATATGTCCGGGGCGAAGATAGACGATCCCCGTCGTCGGTTCGCCGGAGGCCACGGCCAGAGCGCCAAAGTCGCTGTCATGCGTCAGGATGACGCGATCCGTCGCCAAGGCTCGGCGCATGATCGTCAAGTCGTCCGCGCCAATCAACCCGCATCCCTTTATTTCCACAACGTCACAGCCTTGGCCGCGAAGGTAAGAAATCACTTCGGGGTGGATGTTTTCATCGGCCAGGAAGCGGAATTCCCGCAGGTTCAACGGGGAACCTCAACCTCCAGCACTACCTCGTTGCGCAGGAATCGCGCCGCGTACCGCACGGCCTCCTCGAGGTCCTCGGCAGAGAGATGCGGATAAGCGGCCAGGATGTCATCGCGAGAGGCCCCGCTGGCGAGCAGTTCCAAAATGAACTCCACGCTGACACGAGTCCCTCTGACGCACGGCTTCCCGCCAAGGATGGCAGGGTCTGAACAGATGCGGCTAAACAACCAGCTCTCCTTGCCTCATCATATCACTGGTCCGGGACAGCCCGGCGAGGACGGAATCAGAACCCGCTGGGGCGGATCCAGAAGCTCTCGCGCCAGGCCCCGCCCGGCGGAACTGATTGCAGCTCCTTGTAGATGCCCTGGTGGGCCAGGTTGAAGGCGTTGGTGATGGCCGACATGGGTTCGAAGCAGATGAAGTTTCGCCCCTGCGGCGCGTAGACTACCGCGACCGTGTACTTCGGGCCATAGAGCACCGAGATCTTCTCGTTGCCCCCCTGCACGAAGAACTCGGCGCGCCCGCTGGCGTCCCTGACCAGGTTGCTGAAGACGTCGTCGAGCTGCGTGCCCTCCAACGGCAGCGGGTCGGCGAAGGACTGCGGTTTCCGCTCGCCGGTGGGAATCAGGAGGTTCGATAGCACCAGGTGGTCGCGTGCCGCCAGGTGCACTTTCCACTGGTCTCGCGGCGCGTCGTACAACTGATAGTAGGCGTGGTAGCTGATCGACACGGGCATGGGCTCCGTGGAGTGATTCTTGAGCAGCGTCTCCACTTCCAGAACCCCATCCTGAAGCCGGTGAGTCATCTCGATGGTGTGCGCGAATGGAAATTGCGCGATCAAGTCCGGGTATTTCCAGAACTCCAGCCGGCTGGTCGTCTCGGCCAGCTTCTTGTCCGACTTCAAGCTGACCACCTCCCAGGCCGACCAGTACACCAGCAGGCCGTGGATAGGCTTTTGGTTCGCGTCCCGGCGCCAGTTGCCCAGCTCCGGATTCAGCAAGTATTTCTTCCCGTTCGCGTAGAAGGCGTCCTGGTCCAGCCGGTTGGCCCACGGCGCCAGGAACGGATTCCCGCATTGCACGGGCTTGGCCTTGAATTCGCTGAGCCTCGAAAAGGGAAACCAGAACAGGTTCTTCCCCTTGACCTTCAGCTCGTAAGCGATGTTGCCGATCGAGGGCACGATCGAGACTTCGGTCTGGTGCGCTCGATCCGTGAGCCGCACCACCTCGATCGAATCGACCACAATTTTTTGCGCGGAGTAGTTTTGAGCGTTGGCCATAATCGTTACCAGCAGCAGAAGGAAAGAGAGTCTCATGGTTGGACTTCCTGGAGATCGAGATTGGTTTCTTGCTGACAGCACATACATCTTCCGGGCGTGTAGGTCCGGATTGAACACACCGGGCACCAGTAGCTGATCGTATACTTTTTCCCGCTCTTGTGCAGGAACATGGCCCCTTTGCTGGTGTAGGGATCGATGCGGAACTCATCCGGCGCAGTGAGGTGGCCGGTTACTTCCAGTTCCGCTCCCCGGATGCGCTTATCGTTCAACACCCCCACGGTTTCCTGGTCCCCATCCAGCGCAATCAGTCTCCCCGCGGTGAGCCTCCAAAGCAGCTTTCTTGCCTTCCCTCTGAATCAGCTTCCCCCGCAGGGTGGTCTCAGGAGCGGCGAAACAGAGAATGCCAGCACACAGGATCAGCAACAACATTCTGCACGGCATTCTATTCTCATTCTATCGCCCTGATACTCGCATGATTTGGGAACCGCTGGCTGAAGGCTGACGGCTGATGGCTAACGGCCGCAGTGCTACAATCTCAGATTCATGCCTCGGGTTTCGCTGTTCGTAACCTGCATCATCGAGCAGTTTTTCCCGGAGGTCGGCATGGCCGTGGCGGACGTGCTGGAACGAATCGGCTACACGGTCGATTTCCCCGAGGCCCAGACCTGCTGCGGCCAGCCCGCCTTCAACAGCGGTTATCGCGAGGAGGCGCGGCAGGTGGCGCGCCATTTCCTGGAGGTCTTTCGCCACGCCGACTACGTGGTGGTCCCCTCGGGATCCTGCGCCTCCATGATCACGCATCATTTTGCGGATCTCTTCCACAAAGAGCCTTACTGGCTGGAACAGACCCGCCGGTTGGAGCCCAGGGTGTGGGAGTTTTCCAGGTTTCTGCTGGAAGTGGCCCGCGTGGAAGACGTGGGAGCGCGTTTCCCCCATCTGGTCACGTATCACGATAGCTGTCACGCCCTGCGCTGGCTGGGAATCAAGGAGGGGCCCCGGCGGCTGCTCTGGAAAGTGCGCGACCTGCGGCTGCGCGAGATGGAGCCCGCCGAGGAGTGCTGCGGGTTCGGTGGCACCTTCGCGGTGAAGTTCGCCGAGGTCTCGGGCAGCATAGCCCGCACCAAGCTGGACGCAATCCGACAGACGGGCGCAGAGGTGGTGGTGTCGGTGGACTTCGAGTTGCCTGCTCCAGATTCGGGGCGCCCTCTCTCGCGCGGGCCTGCCCATCCGCACCATGCATTTGGCCGAGGTGCTCGCTCATCGCTAGTTCCTGCCCATGATGGCCTCGCACCAGCAGAAGATCCGCCACACGCTGGACGACCCCAGGTTGCAGTCGGCCATTTATGCTGCCTCGGGCCGTTTGATGGAGCAGCGCAGCCACGCCGTGGCCCCCTCCGCCCTTCCCGATTACCAGGAACTCCGCACCCAGGCCAACCTCATCAAGAAACACGCCATCGAAAACCTCGATTACTACCTCCAGCAGTTCGAGTCGAACCTGACCTCGCAGGGCGGTCGCGTCATCTACGCCAGGGATGGCAGCGAGGTGGTCAGTTTCCTGATTGGGTTGGCCCAAAACAAGCAGGCCAGGCTGGTGGTCAAGTCGAAGTCCATGACCACCGAAGAGATCGGCTTGACCGATCGCCTCCAGCACAACCAGCTCGAGACCGTGGAGACCGACTTGGGCGAGTTCATCGTGCAACTAGCGGGCGAGCGCCCGTATCATATAGTTGCACCGGCGCTTCATAAGACGCGGTACGACGTGGCGGAGATCTTCAGCCAGCGGCTGGGCGTCGAGCGCGAGGTCGTTCCCGAGAAGCAGACCAAGATTGCGCGCTGGGTTCTCCGGCAGAAATTTTTGGCCGCCGACATCGGTCTCACCGGCGCTAATTTTCTGGTGGCGGATTCCGGCGCGGTAGTGCTGGTCGAGAACGAGGGCAACATACGGCTGGCCACCACAGCGCCCAAAGTGCACGTGGCGGTCGCCGGTATCGAGAAAATCATCCCGCGCGCGCAAGACCTGGCGGTGTTTCTGAAGCTGCTGGGCCGCAGCGCCACCGGTCAGCCGCTTAGCGTGTACACTTCGTTTCTCTGCGGCCCGCGGCGGCCCAGCGAGATCGACGGACCAGAAGAGTTCTATGTGGTGCTGCTGGACAACGGGCGCACCAAGCTGTTAGGGGACCGCGAGAAGCGCCAGTCGCTGTACTGCATCCGCTGCGGCGCTTGCCTGAATCACTGTCCGGTCTACCGCAAGATCGGTGGCCACAACTACCCGTGGACCTATTCGGGGCCGATCGGCGCCATCCTCACGCCGCAATTCCAGGGAGTGATGCAGGCGCCCTGGCTGCCCTTCGCCTCCAGCTTGTGCGGCGCCTGCGCGGAAGTCTGCCCGGTGAAGATCGACATCCCGAGACTACTGCTGGAGCTGCGTTCGGAAGTGAAGAAGGCGGAAGCCCGCGAACGCCAGAGTCGCCTGGAGCGGCTGGGCTTCCGCCTATGGGCTTGGGTCATGCGGCATCCTCGGATTTATGAAATGCTCGGACTGGCAGCGGCGGCCGTGCTGGCGAGCCAGGAGTCGAACGGGCGCCTCCGCCGGCCGCCGGCTCTGCTGAACCGGGGGCCGCTGCGGGCCTGGTTCAGCCAGCGGGACCTGCCGGCGCTTCCGGAGCGAAGCTTTCGACAGGCGTGGCGTACGCGCGCCCGGGTGACTCACGACTGATGCCTCGCGAATACATTCTGCACAAGACGCGCACCGCCCTGGGGCGGAGCGTGGGGCAACCGCCGGCTCTGCCGCCGCCCGTGCGGATGCGTCTGGCCGAGCTCGATATCGAGGCGCGCATCCAGCTTTTCCTGGAGCAGATCGAAAAACTGGCGGGGAAAACCAGGCTTGCCTGCTCGCACGCCGAGGCCTGCGCTTACCTGGAGACCCTGCTGGCGGGCGCGCCTGCGGTTGCCTCCAACGCTCCGTTTCTCCGCCACTGCGGCATCACGCGCCTGTCGTCGGTCCGCACTGGTTTCACCGATGCAGCCGAGCTGCGCGCCGCCTGCGCCGCGGCGCATTTCGGCATCACCGGCGCCGATTACGCGTTGGCGGACACCGGCACCCTGGTGTTGCTTTCTTCCAGCCAGGAGGCGCGGCTGATCTCGCTGCTGCCTCCCGTGCACGTGGCAGTGGTGCCGCGAGAAAAGATTCTTACCGGGTTGGACGAGCTGCTGGCGCTGCTGCCGCAGCCAGCCGCCCAGACCAGTTCTATGGTCTTGATCACCGGCCCTAGCCGCACCGCGGATATCGAACAAATCCTGGTGCGAGGCGTGCATGGGCCGGGGGAGATTCACGTCGTGGTAGTCTAGCCAAGAAGGAGATCCAATGAGACGGTGGGTTTTCATGTTGCTGTTCCTGGGCTCTGCTGCGGGGGCCTTCGCCCAACTGGGCGAAATCTCGCTCAGCTTCGGCACCTCCAGGCTCAGAAATAAAGATCTGGGTACCCTGACCGGAAGTACCGACACAGGCGCCCCAGCGACCTTCACGGCGACCGCCGAGACCAACTTCCACTTCGCAGTCCGCTTCACCGTGAACAGCCGGAGATTCTTCGGGCACGAGTTCGGCTATGCCTACAGCCGGGGGAAGCTGGTCTTCAACACCACTCCCAAGCAGGAAGTGGGCATGCCGGTTCACCAGGGCTTCTACGATTTCCTGGCCTATGCCACCCCGGAAGGTTCCAAGGTGCGGCCTTTTGCCGCCGGCGGCGGGCACTTCAGCACGTTCTATCCCCCGGGGGCCTCTGTTTTCCAGGGCAACGGCGTAACCAAGTTCGGCTTGAACTACGGCGGCGGCATCAAAGTCCGCCTCACCGAGGTCTTCCTGCTGCGGCTGGATGCCCGCGACTATTTCCAGGGCAAACCTGATCTCGGGCTGGCCGATCGGAAGGGGATGCTTCACCAGTTGGAGGTCTCGGCCGGCTTGGCCTTCACCTTCTGAGGCATCACGCAAAAAATCTGCTTGCCCCTCGGGGCGTTTCGATACACACTTAGAAGCGGAGAGGAGCCTCAAGTTGAAGTCGGCCGACACCATCGCCTTGAGGGAGCCGGCGGAACGCTGGACCACCGCCGACGCCAGCGAATTCTATGACGTGGCCAGTTGGGGCAAGGGCTATTTCTCGGTGGGCGACAACGGCCACCTGTGGGTGCATCCCGGCAAAGACCCCTCTCGTGGCATCGACCTGAAGGAACTGGTGGACACGCTGGTGCTGCGTGGCATCTCCCTGCCCATCCTGATCCGCTTCGGGGAGATTCTCCGGCACCGCCTCAGCGAGATCCACCAAGCCTTCCAGGGCGCCATCTCCGAGCACGGCTACCGCGGCGGCTATCGCTGCGTCTATCCCATCAAGGTCAACCAGCAGCGCCAGGTGGTCGAAGAAGTGTTTCAGTTTGGCCGGCCCTTCGGGTTCGGCCTGGAGGCCGGCTCGAAACCCGAGCTGCTGGCCGTGCTGGCGGTGGCCGACAACGAGACGCCCATCATCTGCAACGGCTTTAAAGACGACGAGTACATCGAGATGGTCATGCTGGCCAAGAAGATTGGCCGGCAGATCATCCCGGTGGTCGAGAAATACACCGAGCTGGACCTGATCACCGAGCACGCCCAGCGCATTGGCGTCCGGCCGACTATCGGGTTGCGGCTCAAACTGGCCAGCCGGGGCTCCGGGCGCTGGAAGTCCTCCGGCGGATACCGTTCCAAATTCGGGCTGACGGTGAGCGAAGCGCTGCGGGCGCTCGAGCAGCTCAAAGCCCTGGGCCTGGCGGACTGTCTGGAGCTGCTGCACTTCCACCTGGGCAGCCAGATCACCAACATTCGCCAGATCAAGGCTGCCGTGATCGAGTCGGCCAGAATCTACGTCGAGCTTTCCCGCGCCGGCGCCGGCTTGAAATGTCTCGACGTTGGCGGAGGCCTGGGCGTTGACTACGACGGTTCGCAGACCGATTTCGAGTCCAGCGTTAACTACACCCTCCAGGAGTACGCCAACGACGTGGTCTACCATATCCAGAACGTCTGCGACGAAGCCGGCGTGCCTCATCCCACCATCATTTCCGAAAGCGGGCGCGCCACCGTAGCCTATCACAGCATGCTGGTGTTCAACGTGCTAGGGGTCAGCGGGCTGGGCGAGCAGGAGGTCCTCCAGGAAGTGCCGCCGGATTCCGAGCAGCCGCTGATCGACCTTCAGGAGACCCACCGGTCGCTCAGCTCCAAGAACCTGCTGGAAGGTTTCCACGACGCCCAGCAGGCCCTCGACCAGGCCCTCAACCTCTTCAGCTTGGGCTATCTCCCCCTGGAACAGCGGTGCCTGGCGGAAAACCTGTACTGGTTGATCTGCCGGCGGATTCAGCGCCTGGCCAAAGAGCTGGAGTACTTCCCGGAGGAGCTGGAGGGCCTGGACGCCATGCTGTCGGACACCTATTTCTGCAATTTCTCGCTGTTCCAGAGCATGCCCGATAGCTGGGCCATCAAGCAGTTGTTCCCCATCATGCCCATCCATCGCCTCCAAGAGCGCCCCAGCCGCAATGCCGTGCTGGGCGATGTCTCCTGCGATTCCGACGGCAAGATCGACCAGTTCATCGACCGGCGGGACGTCAAGCGCACCCTGGCCCTGCACGCCTTCAACGGTCAGGACTACTACCTGGGCACCTTCCTGGTGGGCGCCTACCAGGAGATCCTGGGCGACCTGCACAACCTCTTCGGCGATACTAATGCCGTGCACGTCAGCCTGGATGGCAACGGCGGCATCATCTTGGACACGGTCATCAAGGGCGACACGGTCCGCGAGGTGCTCGATTACGTGCAGTTCAACTCCGAGACCCTGCTGGCCCAGTTCCGCCGCGACATCGAAGCCGCCCTGCGCGAAGGCAAGATCGGCTACGAGGAATCCGGCCGCCTGCTGCGCTTCTATGAAGATGGCTTGCACGGCTACACGTATTTGGAGGAAGCTCACCAGCGGTAGCGACAGCCTTCCAACCTGTTGCTTGCCGCGAAGCGGCAACGCGCCGTACTGTTTTTCTGGACGTCAGCACCATCGCCCAGTCGGCATATAATCTAGGTAGGTCATGAGACAGGTTCTCATCTATCCCGGAGACGATGGCTACTGGGTAGCCGAATGCCCGAGCCTGCCCGGCTGCATCAGCCAGGGCAAAACCAAGGAAGAGGCCATCGCCAACATCAGGGAGGCAATAGCCGGCTACATCGATGCCTTGCAGGAAGACGGTCTTCCCATCCCTGAGGAGCGCTTCCAGGCTCTTCTACTGGCTGTGTGAGCAGACTCCCAAACATCTCTGGCCGTGAGTGCGTCAATGCACTGGCGAAGATAGGGTTCTTCATCAAGCGACAGAAAGGGAGCCATATGATTCTGCGCTGGGATGCGCCGTTCACTCAGTTGGTGGTGCCCGATCACAGAGAGCTGGACAAGGGCACTCTTCGTGCCATCATCCGAGAGGCAGGTCTTAACCCGGACGACTTCCTGGAGTTGCTGTGATTCGTTTCAGAGCTACGCCTCCGAAACCGCGCAGCCTGGCGCCCAGTTTCTTATAATCGTTTCTAGGAGGGGCTGGTCATCTCTGTTACCAAGGATGGGGATTGATGGCAACCATTGAACTAAGCCCGATTTTGGCTGGTTTCGACAGAACCGAGCAACAAGCGATCAACGATTTCAGCATCCAGGTGGCCACCGTCAACGGCTCCGGCAGCCAGACGGCCAACATCGTCTTGATGCGCGCGCTGTTCCAGATGGGCATTCCGGTCTCCGGGAAAAACCTGTTTCCCTCGAACATCGCCGGCCTGCCGACCTGGTTCACCATCCGCGCCAGCCGCCATGGCTACGTCGGCCGCAAGAAGGAAGTGGATCTGCTGGTGGCCATGAACCCGGAAACCGCTCGCGAAGACGTCTTGAAGCTCGATTCGGGCCGCGTGGTGGTTTACGATGAGCCGCTCAAGCTGAACGCCGTGCGTTCGGATCTCCACTTCTACCCGGTGCCCTTCGACAAGCTGGTCGCGCCGGTCTGCCCCGAGGCCCGACTGCGCAAGCTAGTGCGCAACATGATCTATGACGGCGTGCTGGGGCACCTGCTCGGCATCGACATCCAGGAGATCCGCACGGCGCTGTTCAGACAGTTCGGCGCCCGCAAAGCCCAGGCCGCCGAGCTCAACTGGGGTGCGGTCCAGGCGGGACGCGATTACGCCATCCAAAACCTGCCCAAGACAGACCCGTTCCGCATCGAGCGGATGAGCGCGACCAGCGGCAAGATTATCATCGAAGGCAACGCCGCCTGCGCCCTGGGCTGCCTGTTCGCGGGCGTCACCGTGGTCTCCTGGTACCCCATCACGCCCTCCTCCTCGATGATCGAGTCCCTGATCGGCTATTTGAAACGATTCCGCATCGACAAGCAGACCGGGCAAGCCACCTTCGCGGTGGTGCAATGCGAGGACGAGCTGGCCTCGCTGGGGATGGTAATCGGCGCGAGCTGGGCCGGCGCCCGGGCCATGACGGCCACCTCCGGGCCCGGCATATCCCTCATGTCCGAGTTCAGCGGCCTGGGTTACTACGCTGATGTTCCCGCGGTAATCTTCGACGTGCAACGGGTGGGGCCTTCCACCGGCCTGCCCACCCGCACCATGCAGGGCGACCTGCTTTCGACCGCCGTGCTGTCCCACGGCGACACCCAGCATCCCATGCTGTTCCCCTCCTCTCCCCGCGAGTGCTTCAGCATGGCCATAGCGGCCTTCGATCTGGCGGAGCAGTTCCAGACCCCGGTCTTCGTGATGAGCGACCTGGACCTGGGCATGAACAACTGGATGTCGGATCCCTTCCCCTACCCCAGCGAACCCATCCGGCGGGGCAAGGTCCTTAGTGCCGAGGACCTGGAGCGGCTGGGCGGCTTCGCCCGTTACAAAGACGTTGACGGCGACGGCGTCGGCTACCGCACCCTGCCCGGAACCAACCACCCCGCCGCGGCCTATTTCACCCGCGGCTCCGGCCACAACGAGAAGTCGCAATACAGCGAGCGCGAGGACGACTACATGAACAATATGGATCGCTTGGCCCGCAAATTCGAAACCATCCGCCGCCATGTCCCCGCGCCGCGCCTGGATGTCCAAGACGATGCCCACATCGGGGTGATCTGCGCGGGCAGCTCGCGCTACGCGGTCGAGGAGAGCCGCGATCAGTTGCGCCTGGACTACGGCCTCCAGACCAGCTACCTGCGCCTCCAGGCCTACCCGTTCACTCCGCATCTGGCGAACTTCATCCGCCGCCACGAACGTGTTTATGTGGTAGACCAGAACCGCGATGCGCAGTTGCTTTTGCTGATGCGGCTGGGGCTGGCCCCGGAGGACATCGCCAGACTCCGCAGCGTCCGTTACTACGGCGGCCTGCCGCTGGACGCGCGCACCGTCACCGACCAGATCGTGAACCAGGAGGATCTATGAGCGCTCCTGTCACGCCTCCCCCCAAGAAGCTCAACCGCATCGGCCTGGAGGTCCTCAACTATAGAGGCGCCAGGAGCACCCTGTGCGCCGGCTGCGGCCACAACTCCATTACCGAGCGTCTCATCGAGTGCTTCTTCGAGATGGGCGTTCCGCCCTGGCAGGTGGCGAAATTCTCCGGGATCGGGTGCTCTTCCAAGTCGCCCGCCTATTTTTTGAGCCTGGCTCATGGCCTCAACGCCGTCCACGGACGCGCGCCCTCGGTGGCCACCGGTGCGGTCCTCGCCAACCGCCACCTGATCGGCATCACCGTCTCCGGCGACGGCGACACCGCTTCCATCGGCATCGGGCAGTTCATCCACATGCTCCGCCGCAACATCCGCCAGATCTACATCATCGAGAACAACGGCGTCTACGGGCTCACCAAGGGGCAGTTCTCGGCCACCGCGGATGTCGGCTCGAGACTGAAGACCGGCGTGGTCAACGAACTGCCCCCTATCGATTGCTGCGTCGAGGCCATTCAGTTGGGCGCCAGCCTGGTGGCCCGCTCCTTCTCCGGCGACAAGCGGCAGCTCCAGGCCATTCTGAAAACCGCCATCGTGCATCCGGGGCTCTCGGTCATCGACGTTATCTCGCCCTGCGTGACGTTCAACGACCACGAGGGGCTCCACCAAGAGTTACGCCTACATGAAAGAGCACGACGAGCCGTTGCACGAACTGGAGTTCGTGCCTGTCTTCGAGGACATCTCGGTTGAGATCGAGGAGGGCGCCGTCCGCGAAATCGCACTCCACGATGGCTCCCGGCTGCTTCTGAAGAAGCTGGGGCAGGACTACGACCCCACCGACAAGCTCAATGCCCTTCGCACCATCTATGAGGCCGCTGAGAAGGGCCAGGTGGTCACCGGCATTCTTTACCTGAATTCTTCCTCCAAGCACTTTGTCGAACTGTTAAACCTGGTGGATGAGCCGCTGGCCACGCTGCCCGAGTCCAGAACCCGGCCCCCACAAGAAGTCCTCAACCAGATCATGGGGGAGCTCAGGTAGAATGGACATGCTTGCCTGTCTCCGCCAAGCTCGATAACCTGCGCGTGGTGCTGGTCTCTGCGCGCAACCCGCTCAATATCGGAGCGGCCGCCCGTGCCCTGAGCAATTTCGGTTTTACCCACCTGCGCCTGGTGAATCCTTATGAGGTGGCGTTTCGCGAAGCGCGCTCTGCGGTGGGCGCTGCCGCGCTGCTCCAGACCGCCCGGGAATACCACACCCTCCGCGAGGCAGTCGCCGACTGCACGCTGGTGGTCGGGGCCACCGCCGTCGGACACCGCGAGCTCCGGCAGCCCTTGCGGCGCCTGGAGTACGGGGCCCGACTGATCTGCCGCCGACTCGCCTCCGGCCCAGTGGCCCTATTGTTCGGCTCGGAAAAATTCGGGCTCTCGAACCAGGACTTGAGCCACTGCCACTGGCTGATGCGCATCCCCACCTGCGCCGAGCACGAGTCCATGAACCTGGGACAGGC
>CAVRZY010000115.1:0-11462 GCA_963725415.1 uncultured Acidobacteriota bacterium
GATCCGATCCGCGCTCCAGTGTCAATCCCAAGAACGTGGCCCGCACCTGCTCGAAGTGCCATCGCGGCATCTATGAGGTCTTCATCCGCAGCGTTCACTCGCCGGAGGTCGACACGCACCAGCAAGGCGCTGCCGGTGTGCAGCGAATGCCACTCCGCCCACAGCATCGCGCGCACCGATCTGTCCGATTTCCGGCTGCACATCATGGACCAGTGCGGGCGCTGCCACCGGCAGATCACCGAAGCTACTTCGACACCTTCCACGGCAAGGTCTCCAAGCTGGGCTATCTGAAAACGGCCAAGTGCTACGACTGCCACGGCGCGCACGACATTCTGCCGGTCACTGATCCCGCGTTCGCGCCTCAGCCGCGACCAACATCGTCAAGACCTGCGCCAAGTGCCACCCCGGCTCGCACCGGCGCTTCGCCGGTTACCTGACGCACGCCACGCACCACGACCCGCAACGTACCCGTTCCTGTTCTACACCTTCTGGGGCATGACCTCGCTGCTGGTGGGCACGCTGGTGGTTTCCGGCCTGCACACCGCGGCCTGGCTGCCGCGCTCGCTGAAATACCGCAAGGAACTCAAAGGCCGTCACGAAGGCGACGGCGAGCAGTACGTGCGCCGGTTCGAGCCCTTCCAGCGCAACCTGCACCTGATGGTCATCGCGAGCTTCTTCGGCCTGGCGCTGACGGGCATGATGCTGAAGTTCTCCTACGCCGGCTGGGCCAAAGTGCTGTCGCGCCTGCTGGGCGGCTTCGAAGCCGCCGGGTGGATACACCGTTTCTGCGCGGTGCTCACTTTCACTTACTTCGGCCTGCACCTGTGGGACCTGGTCCGCCGCCGCCGGCGCAACGGGCAGAGCTGGCGGCAGTTTCTGTTCGGACCAAGAGGGCATGCTGTTCAACCGCACGGACTGGCGCGAGCTGATCGGATCGCTGAAGTGGTTCATCGGGCAAGGGCCGCGGCCCGACTACGGTCGCTGGACCTACTGGGAGAAGTTCGACTACTTCGCCGTGTTCTGGGGCGTGGCGGTGATCGGCTCGACCGGTCTGTTGTTGTGGTTCCCAGCCTTCTTCACGCGTGTCATGCCGGGCTGGATGATCAACGTGGCCACCACCATCCACAGCGACGAAGCGCTGCTGGCGGTGGGCTTCATCTTCACGGTGCATTTCTTCAATACGCACTTCCGCCCCGAGAAATTCCCCATCGACACGGTGATCTTCACCGGTGGAATGCCGCTGGAGGAGTTCAAGCGCGACCGCCCGCGCGAGTACCGGCAGATGCTAGAGCGGGGCGAACTGGAGCAGCGCCTGATGCCGCCGCCAGCGCCGCTGGCCGTCAAGCTGTGGCGCCGCCTGGGCTTTGTCGCGTTGACCGTAGGGTTGCTGGTGATCGCCCTGATCCTCTACGCCGAGATATTCGCGTACAGATAAGAGCTTGTAGCTTGTGGCTTGTAGTTGTGGGAGCTGATCGAGTTCGTAGCACACTCTGCACCACAGGCTGCAAGCTACAGGCTACAGGCTTTCAGACGCTCACCACTGGGCAAGGGGACTGGCGGATGATGGCGTAGGCGTTGGTGCGCAGGCGGCCGAAGATGCCAGCCGCGGAACCGCGTCCGATCACCAGCAGGTTGGCCTGGAACCGCTGGACGGCGCGGCAGACCACTTTGGGAGGATCGCCGCCCTCCACGAAGACCTCCGGTTCGGCGCTCAGACCCTGTCCGAGTTTCTCGAGTTCCTCGCGGGCAGCACGCGACAACTCCGCCGTCAGGTTCTGGTCGAAGTACTCGCCTGGCCGGACCTCGATGGCGGGCGTGGCGTGCACCAGAATCAGACGGGCGTTGAATTCCGATGCCATGTGCGCAGCCCAGGAGAGGGCCTTGCGGCTTTGCGGACCCAGATCCACGGCGCAGACGATGTTTCGGAACGCGATGGAGGGGACCGCGGGCACCTGCTCCATGTGCACGCCGGTCCACACCGGGCAATCCGCGTCGTGCAGCACCTTGGCAGTCACTGATCCCAGGATGAAGCGCCGGAAAGGACCGTATCCATGGGTCGGCATAGTGATGACGTTGACCTGCTCCGTGTGAGCGTACTGGACGATGTTCTGGGCCGGATCGCCTTCCAGCAGGACTCGTTTCACCGGCGCGCCTGCCAGTTCCTCGCTCAGGAAGGCGTCCAGTTGCTTGCGGGCCAGAAGTGAGCGATTGCTCACCAGGTCGTTCATGACCGTGGCGCCGAACTCCAGCGTGCTGAACTCGTAACGCATCGGCTCGAGCACGTGCAGTAGCGTGATCTCGGAGTGGAAATGCGCCGCCAGAGCCTCCGCGTACCGGGTAGCGCCCAGGCAGCGCTCGGAAAAGTCCACCGGCGACAGGATCTTGCTCAGCGGCAGCATGGCACTTATTCTACACCAGCCGTCCTATTGTGCCAGGCCGAGGTCGGCGAGGATCTTCGGAGCGGCTTCTTCCATGGCCAGCAGGCGATGGCAGGTGTTGCAGTCCTGGGTGATCTTCTTGCCGTCCGAAGCGGCGTGCGCATCATCGTGGCAGCGGAAACAGCCGGCAAAGTCGGTGTGGCCGAGGTTGTTCGGATAGGTGCCCCAATTCACCTTCATCTGGGGGAAGACGTTGCGCTGGTAGATGGCGAGGATGGCCCGTGCGGACTGCGTGATCTCGAAGCGACGCTCGACGAACAAATCCGGACGAGACTGTTGGTAAAAGCGTTCCAGGCCCGCTGGAATGGCCTCGGCAGCTTCGGCCTGAGTTTTGTGCTCCTTCCGCAGCAGCTCGACGCCGGTCTTCTTGATGAAAGGCAGGGAGCGGGAGATCAGCCCGGTGGCGATGGCGTGGTCCACGGCGCGCTCCGGTAATTCGAAGGTGTGAGTGGGGCGATTGTGGCAATCCATGCAGTCCATGAGACGCCGGGGGAGCTTGCTGGCGGCATCCGGCTTGGCATCCGCGGCCAGGTAGACCACCGTGCGCCCGGTAGTGCTGTTGCGATACTCGACGCGGGAGACGTTTTGCCGGCTCTCGTCGGAAGGCGAGTACTCGACGGTGATGCCCGACCCCAGATGCGCGCCATGAATCCCGCGGCTGGTCCGGCCTCCTCCGATCAGCATCAGCAAGACCGTATAGGAGACGGTATTTGCCTCATCATCGGCGTACTTGGGGAGGACCTGGACGCGGTCTTCGCCGAACTTCTGGGGCCAGTGGCAAGCCTCGCAGGTCTCGCGGGCGGGGCGCAGGTTGCGGACCGGCGTCGGGATGGGCCTGGGGTAGGTGTTGAAGGTCACCGCGAAAACCTGGCCGACCCCCGACAGCTTGCTGCGCACGAACCAGGGAGCGCCGGGGCCGATGTGGCAGGCCACGCAATCCACCCGGGAATGCGGCGAGTTCTGGTAGGCGGCAAACTCGGGCTCCATGACCGTGTGGCAGGTCTGCCCACAGAACGTCACGCTGTCCATATAGGTCACGGCGCCATAGATGGACTGGCTGCCGATGATCAGGTTGGCCACCGTGGTCAGGGCCACAAAGGTCAGCAGGCGGCGCAGTTCGACGTTCTTGAAATCCAGCGGAGGGAAATCCGCCGGATAGATCCCCTTGTGGCGCTCGCGGCGGGTGCGCAGCCAGATCCCCAGCGGGATCAATCCCAGCCCCAGCAAGAAGCAGGCCGGCAGAAGCAGGAACGCCAGAATACCGATGTAGGGATTGGAGACCTCTCCGCGCAGGCTGGTGGGCAGCAGGAGCAGCCAGAACACCGCCGCGGTAGTGACAATCACGACGCCGATGCGGCTCAACCAGTTGTTCGAGAGGTGGACGAGAGGCGACAGCCAGTGGCGAAACCTAGTGCTGGGAGGAGCCATGCCTAACATTCTCCTCCACCGCCGGGCCTTCCGCCGGGTGATCCTCGGGCTCGCGCTGCTTGACGCTGACGCCAGTCAGAAAGGCGCTCTCCAGGGGATAGACATCCGGATCGAAGATGACGCTGTAGAAGTGCCAGACGACGATCGAGAGAGTGGCCAGGATGGCCTCGTAAAGGTGAACGGCGGTGGCAACGTCGATGGCGCTCTTGGGGAGCCAGGCCAAGGTGAAGTCATTGGCCCAGAGCATCAAACCCGTGATCCCCATGACCACCGTGCCCCACACGACGGCCCAGTACTCGGCTTTTTCAATGTAGCTGTGAGAGGAGACCTTAGGCTTGCGTGACAGCAGTCCCAGGTTGTAAGCGAAGGCGCCGAGGGCTTCGGGGACGTCGCTGCGGCGTGGCCACAGGGTCTGCCAATGACGGCGCAAGCGGCGGCTCACGATGAGCGAGACTGCGTGCGCCAGAGAGACGCCGATCAGAACAACCGCGGCCATGCGGTGGAGGGTGCCGCGAACGGGCCAGTAGGGTTCCCAATGCAGGAGCGGCCGCGCCCACCACTGGTCAGGGTATTTGAGGGCGAAGCCCGTCCAGACCAACACCAGGAAGGAGACCACCAACAGAGCGTGCTGAATGCGTTCCCAGCCATACATCCGCAACTCCGGTTTTCCGGGCCGGAGTTGGGCGACGGCAGGCGGCCCGAACCTGCGCTGCCACAGCTTGCGCACCCAGTCGCCCAGGTTGTGCAACAACATGAGGCCGACCAGCAAGGGGATCAGTATCCGGTAGCCGTAGCGGACCCAGGTTACGGTGGGTGCTTCGCCTCGGCCCTCGAGCTGATGAATGGGGCCGAGAGCGAAACGCTTTCCGGCGCCGGGGTGACAGTGGCCGCAGGTGGCCGGCAGGTTCTTGGGGTTGGTGCTGGAGCGAGAGTCGGAAGAAGGGAGGATGTTGTGGACGCCGTGGCAGCTTGCGCAGTTGGCCACCGACTGCGAGCCGGATTTCATGGCCAGTCCGTGGAAGGAAGCGTCAAAACTGACGATACGATCCGCAGGCAGGCCGAAGCGGCGCGAAAGCTGCACATTGCCGTGGCACTGGGCGCAGGTTTCACGAACATGGCCGGGGCTGACCGGAGAAGCTGCGCTCTTGGGGGAGAGGATAGAGTGCTCGCCGTGGCAGTCGGTGCAGACCGGCGCCGCGGTGACGTCCTTCTCGACAGCCACTCCGTGGACGCTGCCGCGGAACTGCCGGGTGATTTCGGCGTGACACATGCCGCAGGTTTCCGGCACGCCTTTGTGGAACTCCAGAGACTTGGTGTTCTTAGTCTCGTGGGCGCTGCCGTGGCACACCGAGCAGGTGGGCGCGGCCGCGTTTCCAGCCCGGAGTGCGCGGCCATGCACGCTGCGGGCATGCTCCGCCGCGATTTGGGAGTGGCAGGCAGCACACGCCGGCTTGGGAACGCCAAAGGGGTGCGGGTACTTCTCGTGCTCGGCATGACAGGAGGTGCAGTCCAGGCTCGCGTGAGCCGAGGTCTGCAACTGCTTACCCTGGCTGTGACAGGCAGAACACTCATCCTGCCCGCTCTGTGCCAGAGCAAAGGAATCCGAACCCCAGAAGACGAACCCCAGTATCGTCAGGACAACAGGGGTGCGCATGATTGTTTCGTGCTTATACTGCTCTCTGATCCGATACGGCCAGCAGGGCCCAAACCACGAGGTATGGAACCAGGCTGATCATAAGTCCTCACTATTGTTCGGCGGCCAGCGGCGAGGCCGGGCCGGCCCCGGGAATCCTGAGATTACGGCGGTCGAACGAACGACCGGTCGCTTCTTCGATGGCGCCCACCACGGAAAGCCAGTAGGTGTCCAGGGCGCAGCGCATCTGACCGCGCAGCTCGCAGCTCCCGTCCAAGGCTTGCTCGATACACACCGAACAGACGTTCTCTCGAATGGCCTGGAGGTAGTCATCGAGGTTTTCGCTGTCAGTGGCCAGGATGGCCTGAGCGACCAGGGGAAACAGTTGAAACAGCGCGCAACCGGCCGGTTCTGGACCGCCGCAAGCCCCCTGCGGCGCCTGAACTTCACACTCCTTGCAGATCCGGGTGCGGACGATGCGTTCCAGTTCGTCCAGTCTGGGCCTCACTTCAACCTCTCCTCTCCCCGGACCTGAGGGGGCCGGGCGGCGTCCGCGCAGCAGGGCAACGCGGAGCCGTCTTGGGGACACGTAGCTCGGCCGCCATGATCGCCAGCACCGCCATGTTCAAAGGATCATCAGAAAAGACCACCGAGCGGATGCCTGCGTTCCAGGCCTGCGACAGGTGTTGCGGATCATTCCTGGTGATCAGAACCACCCGCTCGGGATTGAGAACTGGGGAAGGCAAGCGGTCCAAGTTGTCGCAATCCACGACCATGACGCCCTCCTGCGTTGGATCGGGCGCCTCGACGCACTGCACCTTGCGGGTTCCACTCCGTTCCAGCAGCTCCTGCAAAGAAGCGGCATAGCGGCTATCGCGGATGGAAAGTTGGACGGTGTCCATACCCCCGGACTCCCCAGCAGCGCCGGTTGGCTACTTCTTCTCCGGCTCACACTCCTTCAGCGACTTGGTGGTCTTGTAGCACTCACCGACCTTGTTGAGCTCCTTGCCTTTGGTGTGGCAGACGGTGCACTTGGCGCCCTTCTCCTTCTTGGTGTACTCGGGCTTCGCGTAGGAAACCGAAGACACCATGAAACCGCTAACCAGAACCATGGCGGGCAATATGAACTTGAGCTTGCGCATGCTTCCTCCGCGTAAAACCGCAGCAATCAAATGGCCACATGGAAGAGCCAGATCCTTTTGTATAACTTGATGTATTTTAGCAGGATAGCCGTAGTGACAGAGGCGGCTGTGGGTCTTGGCGAGACCCAGGTGGGAGGCGGCTGGGTAAGGTGACGCAGAGGAACCCGTCAGCAGGACGAACCGCTGCCTGACGCTCGCGGCTCCGGGCGGGCTCGGGCTGACGGTTGGCTGGTTGGGTGAAATCACCCAGGTTGCGGTACAATTGTAAGTAAAGGTTCTCTGGTGCAAAGCCTCTCCGTGTCGAAGTTGGTGCCGAAATGGCAGAGGGCGGGGGTGCTGGAGGCAGTATTCGACCAGCTCTCGGATGCCCTGGTGCTCTACGACAAACATCTCTCCATTACCGGGGTCAACCGGGCGGCCGAACGGCTGTTCGGCTTTAACGCCGAAGAGATGGTGGGCCGCAACTGCCGGGAGGTGTTTCGTTGCGGAGACTGCGAAGCGGGATGCGGGCTGCTGGAAGGCTTGAGCCAGGCGCCCTCGATGCCGCACTGCACGGTGCGGCTGCACACTGACGACGGGCGGGAGAGGCTGGTGCTGATCCGCACCTCGCAACTCTACAGCGAGGACGGGGAAATGGAAGGGGTGGTGGCTACTATCAAGGACATCACCGAAGAGGTGGCCCCCATGAAGCGCGAGGTGATCACGGAATCGCCGGCCATGCGGGAGGTGCTGAGCTTCGTTCGCAAAGTGGCGGGCAGCGAGGCCACTACCATCCTGCTGGAAGGCGAGAACGGGACCGGCAAGGACCTGATCGCCAAGACGCTGCACCACGACAGCCCCCGTCAGGCCGAGCCGTTCATCGCCATCAATTGCGCCGCCATCCCGGAGACCCTGCTGGAGAGCGAGCTGTTCGGGTACGAGAAGGGGGCCTTCACCGATGCGCGGGCGCAGAAGCGTGGCCTGTTCGAGCTGGCCGACAAGGGGACGCTGTTCTTGGACGAAATCGGGGAAATCCCGTTGACCTTGCAGGCCAAACTGCTGCGGGTTCTCGAGGACCAGAGTTTCCGCCGGCTGGGGGGGCTTAAGGACATCCAGGTGGACCTACGCTTCGTGGCAGCCACCAACAAGAACCTGCGCGAGGCGGTCAAAGAGGGCGCCTTCCGGCAGGATCTGTATTTCCGGCTGAACGTGATTCAGATCGTGATTCCGGCCCTTCGGGACCGGCGCGAAGACATAGAGCCGCTGGCCAAGTTCTTCATCGAGCATTACAACCGGAAGTTCAAGCGGCACATCGAAAGGCTTTCGCCGGAAGCCGCCGAGCTGATGCTGGCGCACGACTGGCCGGGCAACGTGCGCGAGCTGCGCAACGCCATCGAGCGCGCCATGATTCTGGAAGAATCCGCGCTGATCACGCCCGCCAGCCTGCCGATCGCCATCAGCCGTTCGGAGCCCCGACAGCCCGCCGGCGCGAAAGCGCAGATAGAAATCCCGGACGAGGGCCTATCGCTGGTGGACAACGAACGGCAGCTTCTGGCGCGCGCGCTGGAGAAGACCGGCGGCAACCAGACCCAAGCGGCTCGCCTGCTGCGGATCACCCGCGACACGCTGCGCTACAAGATGAAGAAGTACAACTTGCGGTGAAAGCCGCTAGCCGCTAGTCCGGTTTCGGGGTATCTTGTCAATGCGCCGGCTGACGATCTCCGGAGGCCCTGTTCCAATACTGTTCAGTTAGGCAAAACCGGGACAGACACCAATTTCCTGCTCTTGGAAATTGGCTGTCTGTCCCAGCGTTTTGCCGCCTTAACTGAACAGTATTGGGCCCTGTGCTCATGCTCGCTCTTGCGCTATCATAGCTGCTCCGGAGAAGCAGTATGCGACAGCAATCGACAGGAACGTGCGGTTTTTGTGGTGGCGCCTTCGAGAAGGCGGCCATGACCAGACACTTGCAGTCGTGCGAGCGGAGGAAAGCTTCGGAGGCCTCGGGCGGTTCGGCGTCCAAGAAAACCAGCGCCTTTCATCTGGTGGTCGAGGGATGCCATTTGCCAGGGTACTGGATGCATCTGGAAGCCCCGAGCGCGGCTACCCTGGCAGATCTGGATGGCCTGCTCAGAGACACCTGGCTGGAGTGCTGCGGGCACTTGAGTCAGTTCGAGATTGAAGGACAGAGGTACATTCCCTACACCCCGGGGGATCCCTGCGATGAAGGCAGCAGAAGCATGGGTATGCCGCTGGGGAGGATTCTCAGTTCTCGGACGAAGTTTTCTTACGAGTATGACTTCGGCAGCACCACGGAGCTCGCTCTGAAGGTTGTCTCAGTGCAGCCTGTTGAGAGGGCGGGCAGGTCGATTCGGATTCTGGCGCGCAACGACCCTCCTAAGATAACCTGTGACGCCTGCGGTGAAGACGCCACCGTGGTGTGCGTCGAATGTTATTGCTCGGGAGAAGGCTGGCTGTGCAAGAAGTGCGCGAAGAAGCACAAATGCGGCGAGGACATGCTCCTGCCGGTCGTCAACTCGCCGCGGGTCGGGGTGTGCGGCTACACCGGGTAGCCAGCCGTCTGCTCAGCCCACAATCTGCGGGTACACCTTGCGGATGGCAGCCACGATGTCGTCGGTGTCGGCCCTGGTGAACTTGGGGTCGAGGTGAGGGCCGGCGAAGCGGCTGAGGATGTCGGTGGTGCGCGGGCAGCAGCCGGCGTACTGAATCGAACGGCCACGTGAGGAGGTGAACGACGGCCAAGCCGGGTGCACGGTCACCTTGTTGACGACGTAGGGAAGCGTCGGCAGGTTCACCGAACCGCCGGGATTGCTGACTGGAACGCCCTCGGCTCGCATGGCGGCCCTGAAGCGTTCGCACTGCTCTTTGGTCTTGAAGCCCAGGAACACGGCCGCGCCCAGCTCGCCGGCCGGGTCGGGCAGTTGGCGCAGATGAAGGCCCGGCAGGTCGCGGATGCCTTCGTAGACACGCTGCGCGTTGGCTCGGACGGCGCCTACGATGAGATCCAGCTTGCGCAATTGGGCCAGCAGGACGCCGCCGCTGAACTCGTTCATGCGGAAGTTGCAGCCCACGAACCAATCGAGCTGGGGCTTGCCAAGGACCCTTTGATGCACGTCGCGCAGCCCACCCAGGTCGTGAAAGCGGGCCGCGCGCTCGAACAGGACAGGATCGTTGGTGGTAACGGCGCCGCCCTCGCCCGCGGTGATGGTCTTGTTGAGTTGCAGGCTGAAGATGCCGATGTCGCCGATCGATCCCAGCGGGCGCCCCTTATAGCTGGCCCCCACGCTTTGGGCGCAGTCCTCGAGCACCTTGACGCGGTGCTTGCGGGCGACGGGGAGGATGCGGTCCAGATCGGCGGGATTCCCCTGGAGGTGGACCGCCATGATGAGCTTGGTCTGGGGAGTGATCTTGCCCTCGATATCGTTGGGGTCGATGTTGAAGGACTCATCGATCTCCGCGAAAACCGGTAGAGCGCCGGCCAGCACGACGGCGTCGTAGCAGGAATGCCAGGTCCACGCCGGCAGGATCACTTCATCGCCCGGGCCGATCTGGAGGGCGTTGACCGCGGTTTTGACCGGAATCAACTCGGCGCGCGACGAACGGAAACGTGATGAAGACCGTGGCCAGCACAATGCCGGGCACGGCGAAAATTATCTTGAGGTCGTGATCACTGAGCCATTGGCCGAAGAAGCCTTGCAGACCGAAACAACACAATGAACATCAACCCCGCCACGACGGGCGAGACCGAGAAGGGCAGATCAATCAGCGTGATGAGGAGCGCCTTGCCGCGAAACTCGAACTTGGCAATGGCCCACGCCGCCGCCAGACCGAAGAGCACATTGAGCGGCAGCTGATCGCCGCCACCACCAGGGTCAGTTAAATCGCCGAGAGCGAATCCGGATGGGTCAGCGCAGACCAATACGCAACCCAACCCTTCGACAAAGGCCTGCGCAAAACATTGACCAGCGGCAGAATGAGAAAGACCCCCAGGAAGGCGACGCTGACGCCGATGAGCAGCCACTTGACGAACGCCGGCTCCTCCGTGCCGGAGGTCTTGACCTGGCGCAGCGCGGCTGAGGATGGGCGGTTGAGGGGACGGCGTCAGGAGTGAAATCGGCTGGCCCAGCGCGCTCCCATCTCGTGGGATGGCTCGGACCGCCTCCGATCCCACCTGGATTTCATAGCGGCTGCGCAGATAGATTCCGCTGTTGCAGCCCACCGGGCAGTTGACTTCGATGTGCAGTTTGAAATCGTCAATTTCCGCGCGGTCCGGAGTTCACCTTGTCTTTATTCAAGAGCGTTCCGTCCTCCACCACCCAGTGGCTGTTCGCGGGATTATTCACCGGCTCCCATCCGGCGAGATCCTTTCCATTGAACAGCGGCTCGGATTACGGTCCAGGCTGTGGCGCCGCGCGTTTCAATTCGGGCGCGCGCACGCCCGCGATCTGAGCGGTCTCGGCATCGCCCTGCTTCTGGCTTCCGGTGAGTTTGTCGCCAGCTACGGCCAGCTCCCACCTGGTCTCGGGCCGGTTGCCGCACGCCGCGGTGATGGTCACGATCAGGCGCGATCCCTCCATTCTTGCGCCACGCCCGGCGCACGGCCCCACCGCCGGGTTTTAGCGGACTTCAAGGTTGCCGTCCTTTTCGACCAGCTCCATCCATTGCGCGGACGGCCTCTTGGCGTTGTGACGGTGAGATCCCACCGGTCGGCAAACGGGTTGCTTCCCTTTTGCGATAACGCTGGAGTGAGCAGGAGTGTTGCGAGAGCCGCAACGGCGCAGAGTCGCTTCATATGCGAATAGTGTATTGAACCGGGAGGGTCGT
>CAVRZY010000116.1:0-14765 GCA_963725415.1 uncultured Acidobacteriota bacterium
AGAAGGATCCGGCTGGCTTCCATCTCTGGGACACCCCCAAGGGTCGCTTCTGGATGCCTAAGGGCAGCGACTACGCCCTACACTGGGACCTGGCCGAACAGGAGCGCCACATTTACGGCACCGGTGAACAGGCAGTTCGCGCCGGCGACGTGGTTCTGGATTGCGGCGCCAACGTGGGCGTCTATGTCCGGGAAGCTCTGGCGGCCGGAGCCAGGCTGGTCATCGCCATCGAGCCCGCTCCCGAGAACCTGCTCTGCCTGCGCCGCAATTTCACCCCCGAGATCCAAGCCGGCCGCGTCATCGTCTACCCCAAGGGCGTCTGGGACAAGGACGACTCCCTCACCCTAAATGTGGACCCCGAAAACTCCGCCGCCGATAGCGTCGTGATCCGCCCCGAGCGATCCCGCGAAGGCCCCAAGGTGCCCCTCACCACCATCGACAAGCTGGTTGCCGAGTTGAAGCTCGAGCGCGTAGATTACATCAAGATGGATATCGAGGGCGCTGAGCAGCAGGCTCTCCTCGGTGGCCGCCAGACCATCGCCAGCTTCCATCCCCGTCTGGCCCTTTCCTCCTATCATCGCCTCGACGATCCCGACAGGATCCCCGCCATTGTCCGTGGCATCTGGCCCGGTTACCGCATGGAATGCGGTCCCTGCGCCGATGTCACTACCTACGTCCGCCCGGATGTGTTGTATTTCCGCTAAATCTGGTAAGATTCTCTATTTGTCGCAAATCAGTCAGGTCTCATTCCTGAAAGGTTGACCCGGTGGATCCGGTTCACATCATCGGTGCAGGCCCGGCCGGCTCGGCTGCGGCGATCGCGGCCCGCTCGGCCGGTCGTCCCGTCCTGCTGTTCGAGAAGTCCCGCGTCCCCCGCCACCAGGTGTGCGGCGAGTTCCTCTCTCCCGAAATCAGCACAGTCCTCGATCAACTGGGGCTGTGGCAGGACTTCCTGCGGGCCGGCCCTGCCCCCATCCACCGCCTGGTCCTGCACTTCGGAACTCACACCCTCCGCTCCAAGATCCCTGGGTGCGCTTTTGGGCTTAGCCGCTATCGTCTCGACCGCTTGCTTCTGGACCAGGCCGTCGCCCTCAAGGCCACGGTCAAACGGGCGCTGGCTCCCAGCCCCGCCGCTCTCCGCGAAGCCGCTGCCGGGCCGGTGATCCTGGCCGGCGGGCGCTACGCCATCGCCCCGCCCGGTGACCGCCTGTTCGGCTTCAAAGCTCACTTCCAGGGGCTTGGCGACGATGCCGTCGAGCTGTTTTTCTTCTCCGGCGGCTACGTCGGCGTTAGCCCTGTGGAAGGTGGAACTACCAACGTCTGCGGGATTGCCCCCGAGCAGGTCCTCCGCGCCCACCATTTCCAGATCGACTCCCTGCTGCGTTCCTCGGATCCTCTCACCGAGCGGCTTCGCCCTCTCTCCCGCACCATGAAATGGCTCGTGACCGGCCCCCTGGTCTTCGGGCGCCGCACGGATTCATCCCTCGGTGATTCCGTCTACCCCGCCGGCGACGCCCTGGGCTTCATCGACCCGTTCACTGGCTCCGGCATCCTCAACGCTCTTACCACGGGCTGGATGGCAGGACTGGCCGCGGCCCGCGACAACCCCAGCCCGCTCTATCTCCAGCAATGCCGGCGCGCCCTCGCCAGACCCTTCCAGGTGGCCGCCCTATTCCGTGCCGCCCTCCGCAAAGGCTGGGCCGATCACCTGGCCCCCCTGGTCCCCGTCCATATGCTCTTCCGCCTCACCCGCCCCGTCCGCGCCGAACCGTAGGAGATGACTCCTGTCTTGTCCAGCCAACCGCAGAGGTGGGCTGACAGCTCGTGGGGCAGGTCCCCGAGCTGCCCAGTAGGAATTCCTGGAGTTGCGCGGGACGTGCCGGTATCCCCCCTGGCTCTTAACTGAAGAGTATTGGGTTTAGAGAGACTAGCCAGTGCGGTAGAATTGACCCAACGGATAAGACTGCTGTACGGCTTGATCCGAAAACGAGAGCCGCACCATGGTCGGCCAGTCGATCGCGCACTATCGGATAGTGGAAAAGCTCGGCGAGGGCGGCATGGGAGTGGTCTACAAGGCCGAAGACACGAAGCTCGGCCGGCAGGTGGCGCTGAAGTTCCTGCCGGAAGAGCTTTCCCGCGACCGCCAGGCTCTGGAGCGCTTCCGGCGGGAAGCCCGCGCCGCTTCGGCGCTGAACCACCCCAACATTTGCACCATTTACGACCTCGAGGAGGCCGAAGGCCGGCACTTCATCGCCATGGAGTTGCTGGATGGCAAGACGCTCACAGAGAGAATCGGTCGCCGGCCGCTTGAGACTGGCGAGCTGCTGGAGCTGGCCATTCAGATCGCCGATGCGCTGGATGCGGCGCACCGCAAGGGCATGGTTCACCGCGACGTCAAGCCGGCCAATATCTTCGTTACGGAGCGCGGGCAGACCAAGATTCTGGACTTCGGCTTGGCGAAGCTCACGCAGGCCGAGACCGCCAAGGCGGCGGGCCTCTCCGAGGCGGCCACGCTGACGCTTCCGGAAGCGGCCCTCACCTCGCCGGGGATGGCAGTGGGCACCATCGCCTACATGTCGCCGGAACAGGCGCGGGGCGAGGAACTGGACGCGCGCACCGACCTGTTCTCCTTCGGGGCGGTGCTGTACGAGATGGCCACCGGGCGGCGGGCGTTTTCGGGGACTACCGCGGCGGTGATTCACGACGCGATCCTCAACCGGCGGCCGGCTCCGGCGAGGGAATTGAATCCGGCTTTGCCGACCGGTCTGCAAGAGATTATTGGTAAGGCGCTGGAGAAAGACCGGGAAGTGCGCTGCCAGTCGGCGGCGGAGCTGCGCGCCGATCTGAAGCGGCTGAAGCGGGATACGGAGTCCGTGCGAACCGCGGCCGCGGGGCCGGATGCGAAGCCTGCCCCGGGGCGGATCGAGGCGCTGGCGGTGCTGCCGCTCACCAACCTCAGCGGCGACCCCGCTCAGGAGTACTTCGCCGACGGCATGACCGAGGCCCTGATTACGGACTTGGCCAAGATCGGGGCTCTGCGCGTGATCTCGCGTACCTCGGTAATGCAGTTCAAAGGCGCCAGGATGCCGCTGCCGGAGATTGCCCGGCAGTTGAACGTGGACGCGGTGCTGGAGGGTTCCGTGCTGCGCGCAGGCGAGCGAGTGCGGATCACCGCGCAGTTGATCGAGGCGCGCACCGACCGCCACCTGTGGGCCGAGAGCTACGACCGGGACCTGAGGGACGTGCTTGGGCTGTTCAGCGAGGTGGCGCGCGTGGTTGCCGGCGAGATCCGGGTCAAGCTGACGCCAAAGGAGCAGGCGCGGCTGGCGAATGTGCGCCCGGTGGATCCCCAGGCATTCGAACTCTATCTGAAGGGCATGCACCTCTGGGGTTCCAGGTCGAAGACCGAGGCTGCCATCGAGATGCTGGAGCGAGCCGTGGAAATCGATCCGGGCTTGGCCGCTGCCCATGCCGATCTCGCCAAGTTATACGTTTGGATGTTCTTCTTTTTTGCGCCTGAGGAACAAGCGCAATGGGAGCCAAAGGCCCGTGCCGCGGTGGACCGGGCACTGGCACTGGATCCGGACCTGGCCGAAGCTTATATCGCCCGCGGCGAGCTGATCTGGACTCCCTCCAACCATTTTCCGCACGAAAGAGCCATCCGGGAGTTCCGCCGCGCACTGATGTTGAAACCGAACTCCAGCGAGGCGCACCTCAAACTGGCGATGATCTACAATCACGTTGGTCTTTTTGAGGAAGCGCTGGGTCACGTGCGGCGGGCCCGGGCAATCGATCCCACCCAGAGGGCAGACCCAACTCAGGAATTGCTGGCGCTCGGGGGGTTGCGGAGGTACGACGAGGCGCTGTCCGTGTGCCAGAACCTTCCGCAGAGAGGGTTAGTCCTGTGGCTCACGGCCTATGTCTTGATCCAGCTCGGACGGCCCACTGAGGCCCGAACAAAGTTGCAGGAATCCCTCAAGGAGAAGCCGGAGGACCCGGGCGGATGGCTCAACGCCATCCAGGCGCTGCTGTTTGCCGTGGAAGGCAAGGAGACGGAGGCGGAAGCGCAGATTCGGCAGGCAGCCGAGAAAAAGGGGTTCGGGCACTTCCATCACAGCGCTTTCGCAATCGCCTGCGCTTATGCACGGATGAACAAGCCGCACCAGGCGATCGACTGGTTGGAACAGGCAGCGGACCAGGGGTATCCTTGCTATCCTGCTTTCGAACGGGATCCAAACCTGGAGCCGCTTCGCATGGAGCCCCGCTTTATCGCATTCCTCGCGCGCATGAAGCAGGAGTGGGACTACTACAGAGCGCTCCCTTCCGCTACAGCAGACGTAAATTGATCTCCACAGCCAGTGCGATAGAATTGACCCAACGGACAAGATTGCTGTAGCCCTTGATCCGAGAACGGGAGCCGCATCATGGTCGGCGAGTCGATCGCGCACTATCGGATAGTGGAGAAGCTCGGCGAGGGCGGGATGGGGGTGGTCTACAAGGCCCGCGACACGCACCTGGACCGCTTCGTGGCGATCAAGGTGCTCCCCCCGGAGAGGGTCGCCAATCCGGAGCGAAAACGGCGCTTTGTGCAGGAGGCCAAGGCCGCCTCCGCCCTGAATCATCCCAATATCATCACCATCCACGACATCTCCTGGGATGCCGGGCATGACTTCATCGCCATGGAGTACATCCAGGGCCATACACTGGACCGGCTGGCAGGCCGCAAGGGACTCAAACTCACGGGCGCCCTGAACTACGCCATCCAGATCACCGACGCCCTGGCCAAGGCCCACGCCGCCGGCATCGTACACCGCGACCTGAAGCCCTCCAACATCATGGTGAACCCCGATGGCCTGGTGAAAATCCTCGACTTCGGCCTGGCCAAGCTCACCGAGATCGCCACCGACGCGGGCGAGGATGCCCCCACAGCCACCATCGGCCTCCCCGAGAGACCGCACACCGAGGAAGGAACCATCGTCGGCACCATCGCCTACATGTCGCCCGAACAAGCTGAGGGCAAGAAGGTGGACGCGCGTTCGGACATCTTTTCCTTCGGGTCGGTGTTCTATGAGATGCTGACGGGCCAACGCGCGTTCCGCGGGGAAAGCAAGGTTTCCACGCTGGCCGCGATTCTGCACAAGGACCCCAGGCCGCCCAGCGAGATGGGCGCAGTGCTGCCCGCGGAAGTCGAGCGAATTCTGAGCCGTTGCCTGCGCAAGGATCCGGCCAGGCGTTTCCAGCACATGGACGACGTGAAGGTCGCATTGGAGGAACTGAAAGAGGAATCCGACTCCGGCAGGCTCACGGCCATATCCCCGCCGCGGCGCACCCGCCCCTGGCGATGGGTGTGGCTGGCGACGGCCGCCACCCTCCTCGGCTTGGCGGGCGTGGCTGCGCTCTTGTGGCTGGGGCGCCCCGCTCGGCCCGCGCTGCGAGCTCAAGACAGAACGGTTCACAACAAACCCCGGGATGACCCACGATCCGGCCATTTCCCCAGACGGGAAGCTGGTGGCCTACGCTTCGGATCGCAGCGGGGAGGGCAACTTCGACATCTACGTCCAGCACATCAGCGGGGGGCAGCCGAACCGCATCACCCGCCACCCAGCCAACGATTATCAGCCGGATTTCTCTCCGGATGGCTCGAAGATCGTCTTCCGCTCGGACCGCGACGGCGGCGGCATCTACCTGATAGACACCTTCGGAGGAACCGAGCGGCGCCTGGCCGCCGGCGGGTGGTTTCCACGGTTCTCACCCGACGGGTCGATGATTGCCTACGTCGAGAGGGGAGAGTCGGGCTTCAGCCATGACAACAAGATCCATCTTCTTCCCGCGCAGGGTGGAGCGCCCAGAGTGTTTCAGCCGGAATTCGGGGTCGCGGCCAACTTCACCTGGTTGTCGATCATGTGGTCACCGGATGGGAAACATATCCTGTTCGACGGCGTCCAAGCGCCCAAATCTGAGCCGCGTGACTGGTGGATTGCTCCCTTGGATGGAAGCGCGCCGGTGGCCACTGGAGCCCGCAAGGCTCTGCTGGGACCGGAGCCGATTCTCATGCCTCTGGCGTGGTCTGGCTCTCACATCTACTTTTCCCGCGGCTCGATGGTAGATGGCGTACACCTCTTCCGTGCTCCCCTGCTGTCCGGACCCTGGAGAGTCGGTCGAGCCCAGAGACTGACTTCCGGCGCAGGCGCTCTGTGGGGATTGGCGATTTCCTCCGATGGCCGGGTGCTGCTTCCCATCACGGAACTGGCGGTGGACCTGATGATTCTCCCGGTTCAATCCAACACCGGAACAGTGACCGGCGCTCCCGAAAAGGTTCGTTCGGACACGACCATCAAAGGGTTCGCAACGCTCTCGCGCGATGGTGTCCATCTGGCGTATGGGGCTTACGTCAGTTGGGCGGCAGGCAAGATCGAACTGCGAGTTCGTAATCTCCTGACCCAACAGGAAGTGGTACACCTTTCGAAATCCACAGCGCCCAGCACTAATCCGAAACTCAGCCACGACGGCGCGATGCTTGCCTATCAGGAGTTAACAGGGCAGAAGGTGGTCTCCTTCGTGGGACCATCGGCTGAGTATCCGGGGCGCAAGGTCTGTGAGGACTGCACCATCCTGGCCTTTTTCCCGGATCCTAATCAGTTACTGATCCGGCACAAGCTGGTCCGCCTGGTGCGCCGCAACCTTGCGGACGGGTCCGAGGTTCCTCTGCTCGAATCCCCATCCGGAAGATTCCCCGAAGCAGTTCCTTCCCGCGACGGCCGGTGGCTTGCGTTCCTATTCGGACCTCCCGGCGGGCGTCTGGAGGCCTTCCTCGCTCCGGTGGGAGACACTGCCGTACCCCACGAGCGATGGATCGGATTGCTTCCTGACCGCGTGCACGCGGTGTCGCTGAACTGGTCCGACGACGGCGGCCTGGTGTATTACCTCAGTGACCGCGACAAGCGTTGGTGCATCTGGGCGCAGCCTATCGACCGCTCTACTGGCAGGCCCAAGGGCCCTCCTTTTGCTGTTCACCACAGGCACCAACCCGAGGCGAATTGGCCGGGACTCCCGGGCGCGCAGTTCAGCCTGGCGCGCGACAAGATCGTCTTTCTGTCGGGGTCCTGGACGGGAAACCTGTGGGTGGCAAAGCTGGACCTGGAACGCTGACAGGCCAGACCATCGCGCACTACACAATCGCTGAGCAGCTCGGCGAGGGCGGGAAGGGTGTGGTCTGCGATCTGGCTATTGCCCAACTGAGTACGTGGTTTCACAAGTGCGCTAACGTATTCGCGTGGGCGATTGACGGATCGTTTGCGACACCGCGCCGTCGGCTCACAGGACCGGCCCCTCGGTGCGGAGCATTCTTTCCGAGTGCGCGACCATCCATTCTCGACGGTTGCTCCACCGCGAACCGACGGAGTTTGGGCCCATCTTCGGGTAGGGCGTTAGAACGAAGCCGCTGGCGCGACGGACGCTAGCGCGTGATATTATCCAAGATCGCTTCGGCCGTGAAGGACGAAGCGGCGCGCGCCGCGATCCTCGGAGGCAATGCGCTGCGCCTGATCTCTGCGATCCGGTGAACTATAGCGGCACTGCCCGGACTAATTGCCGCGACAGCTTTTCCACCCGCAGTGGATTGCGCAGTGCCCGGCCGTATCCGGAGAACTCGATCTCCATCGCCTCGCCGTCCCGCAGCGCCAGTCCCTCGTCGGAACTGAACACCGCCGCACCGAAGAAATGAATGTGGACGTCGCCCGGGCGCCTGTGCTGCAGCGAGCGGAAGTGATGGTGCTCCATATTGGCCAGCGAATGGCACATACCCACATTTCCACAGTTCTGACGGCGGTTTGTGTATCCAATCAAAAAAGGAGGCCCAACTCCGTGACTGCTTGTCGCCTTCAAGCTCATTCTTCGAAGAGATTGGAAATGGGGCTGTCATCCAGGCAGGCGGCGTACAGCGCCACTACGATCGGTTGTCCATGTCAGTTTCCGCCGCGGACAGCTCTTACTCGGAGTTTCTCCGTTTTGTCCTTGTAGCTGACGATGCCGAATCGGAAATTGACGGTCCAGGCGCGCTCGGCCCGGTTGACCATGGTGGTGGCCGACCAGAATTCAGACGGCGAGGCCTGCGGGAACGCCGCCCTGTCCAGCGAAGGCCTCACCACGGAGGAGTCGTTGAGCGACTGCAATTCCTTTGGTGGGGAGCCGCCAGTCGCGGTGTCCGGCGAGCGAAAGATCGCGACAGTATGCGCCCGCTTTCTCCCACGTCATTTCGCCTCCATCGGATTGCTGCCACATGAGTCCCGTCGCGGCGTCAGTAACGGCGCCGTCGCCGTGTGCGATGAACGTCCCCTTTGTGCCGGAACCCAGAGGTTCCGCCTTCGCACGCGGGGGCGGTTGGCGGCGCTCGTCGTCGCGACGAGGTGGCCGATCTTCAACTCGCCCTCCAGTGGGGCGCGGCGGGCGTTCACCCGGCTGTGCATCCAGCTTGTCCAACCCCGTCTTGCCACGCTGCGACGCCGGTAGTTCGATCACACCCGCTGGAGCCAGCGTCTTGCCCGCCAGTCCCGGGTAGTCTGGCTCGTACCGATGGATTTTGAACACCGCGTTCCAGTTGTGGCCGCGGTGGTCTTTGCCGGACTCCTCGCCCTGCGCCAGGATGCCGCCGCGCACCATCGGGTTGACGTACTCCCACACCTTGTCGCCGGCCGGCGTTACCTCGAAGAACACGCCCCGCACTCCCGCGCAGATCAGGGTGTTGCCGTTGGGCAATCGGTGGGCGCCGGAGATCTCCGCGGAGTAGAACTCCTCCCGCGGCTTGGCTTCATAGGTCCAGACCGGACGGTCCGGGCCGAAGGCTTTTCCGGGCGCGAGAGGATAGCGCCCGCTGGAATCGATCGCCGGCACGATCTCGTCGATGGTCGAATAGCCGCGGTCGAGACCGTTGTTGAAAATCAGGATGTGCCCGGCGCCCGGATATCCATCCGGAATCCACTGCGCGTCGTGCTGCTGGAACAACTGGCGGTCGCGGTTTGTGCCGCGCTTGTAGGCGGCGGGATTGCCCCATCGGTACAGCAGGTCGCCGCCTTTGCCGCGCTTGCCGCCAGCATGACCGGCGGCCTCCTGAGAGGTCGTGCCGTGGTCGATCACCCAGATTTCGTTGAACCCGCGCACGCTGATGACGATCTGGTCCAGTTCCTCGTTGTAGGCGACAGAATTGAAGTGGTTCCAGAACGAGGGAAGCCCGCGTCCGGAGCCGTGAGCATCGATCAACTCGGGGTGAGCGGCGACGTCGCCGTAATTGGCCTTGCTGCGATCGAAGTCCTGAATCAGGTGGTCCCAGACGCGCCATTGCCACACGATTTTCCCGCTCTTGGGACCCGTGCGCTGAATCTCCAGGAGGTACTCCGGAGAGAGTTGTTCGTCCCGCAGCATTTCGGGATTGAATCCCGCGCGCAGGCACTCCTGGTAGCTCTTTCTCTCCACCGCCATCGCGAGTACGTTGCCGTTGGGCAGCGGCTTGATGTCGTGGTGCATCTGGTAGTCGCGGGCGGCGTGTCGGAATTCCCAAACCAGGTTGCCATCCCAGTCATACTCTTCGATGATGCCGCCCTCGCCGCCACCGATCCCGCCCTGTACCCTCAACATGCCGGCCCGCAGCAGATGACCGTTGGGAAGAAGGTAGACGGACTGTCCAGGCTCGTACTCGCTCTTCCAGGAGCGCACCACCAGGCCTTCGTTATCGATCAGGTACGTGATGGTATTGTGCTTCGGCGCGAACAGAGTGTAGCCGCGGAAGGCCTTCGCATCGTTCCTGAACAGCCCCACGGTGCGTGGCGCCGCGGCTTCGCTCTGCCGCCCGCTCGCCCGCTGCGTTTGGCCCAGCGCGAGCACCGGCCGGAAGCCGATGGCGTAGTACGGATGGTTGGGGTCCTGCGGCCCGCGGAAATACGACGGATTGCGGTTCGAGACACGCGAGTGTCCGTACTCGCCGTTGTACCAACTGCCGCCGCGCACGCCGCGATACGGCTTGCCATCCGGCATCGGGCTGCCTCTATCCGGACCGGGCGGATTCTCAGCCGGGCTGAGGCGGTAGTAATCGCGCCCGTACCAGTCGTTGATCCACTCCCAGACGTTGCCGGCCATGTCGTACAAGCCATAGGTATTGGCGCCGTTTGCCGTCTGGTAAGTTTCCTGCGATCCCGGCCAGTTGAAGTCCTGCCTGCGATGCAGTTGACCGCTGTAAAAGCCTACCGGTGTGGTCCATGGAAGGGGACCCGCCTCAAAGGGATCTCCCGAGTTTGGCCAGTTGGCCTTGGCGAAATCCGGTTGGTCGCCCCACGGAAAGACGCGGTAGGGCTGGTATTGCCCGCCGCGGGCCGCGTATTCCCATTCCGTCTCGGTCGGGAGGCGGAAGCCCTTCCGGCTGAAATCGCACGCCCAGTTGGAAAGATCGTACAGGCTCTGGAATCCCTTCTGTCTGCTCAGCCAGTTGCAGTAGGCGGCGGCGCCGTGCCACTGCACGCACACCATGGGATGATTGCCGCGGCCGTCGAGGACGGCGAACTTGCCGCCGTCCCAGCCGATCCTGCTGTAGGGTGTCGCGGCGCGGGTTTCGCAATAGAGTTCGCTCGCGCCTGCGCGGTACACCAATCCCTTGTCCACGCGGATGAGGCCCTGAGACAGCGCCGCGTTCAGAAACTGGCAATACTGATCGTTGGTCACCTCCGTGGCCTGCATGTGGAACGAGTCCAGGCGAACCCTGTGTACCGGAATCTCATCATTGCTATGGTCGTTGGCGCCCAGTCCGTGGTGATCGCCCATTTCAAACCAGCCGCCCGGTATCGAAATGAACCCCGGCAGGGGCGTCTGTCCAGTCGGTTGCGGCGATACCATCGTCGCGGTCAGCGCCAACAGCGCAACGGCGGCGGTGGAAAGCCATCTGGTCATGACGATCCTCCTTGTTGCGACCGAATGTTCACTTGGACACACTTCTGCCGCCGCGCACGGTGTAAGAGAAGGCGACCGCTCCGTTCTTGCGATCCGGCGTCTCGTCCTGGGCGAGATACGAGCGAACGTACTCCACCTTCACTTCCGCCGGAGACACCGTGACGCGCAGGTGGCCCGAGTTCGGCAGCACGTCGCCGGAACGGTACGCCTCGCGGTTGTAGACGCTGTAGCCTGGATCGGCTGGGTTGGGGGTCTCCTGATACACAACGCCGTCGCGCTGCTGGCGCGCGAACAGGTGATCGTGTCCCTGGAAGAAAATAGTGACGCCGTGCTTGACCATCAACTGATGAATGGGAAGTTCCCACCCAGGACGTTTCTTGTCGAATTCCCAGTCGCCTGACCTGTTTTTGCCACCCCATTCATAAAGGCCCGCCATTTCGATGCCACCACGGCCCGTGCCAAGGACGTGGTGGGCAAAGAGGAACCTGTACCTGGCTTTGCTCTGCCCAAGCGTCTTCTTGAGCCACTGGTATTGGGCATTCCCCATGGTGATGCCCCACCAGTCACGCGCCCTGTTGCCGCCTTTGCGGTCACTTAGGCGGCCGCCGAGTCCCTCATCGATTTGCACCGGGGAATGCCAGTAAGGGTCGAGCGTGACAAAGAGCGCATCGCCCCACGTAAATGCGTAGTAATCCCGGAGCAGGCCGACGAACTCCACCGGCTCCGCGTCTCCCGTGTAGAAGCCGTCGGGAGCCGGTTGCGGGAAGTAAAGATCGCGGGCTCTGCCAGACAGCACCGGGGGGCTGTTCGGCGTGCCGTCCAGCAGGTATGCCGCGGCCTGTTCGTGATTGCCGTTGACCAGGAAGAGCGGCGACGAACTACCCACCAATCCCAGGAAGCGGCGCTGGTTGATATAGATCTGCGCGACCGCTTCCGCGTTCAGACGGCCGCGGTTGTACAGCGGATCGATGCTGAAGTCATCGCCGAGCGTCAGGTAGAAATCAGGCCCGTCCGCGCGGACATTCTGCATCGTGCGCGCGTAGAGATCGGGAAGGTACATGCGATTCAGGCGTTCCGAGTGGGAATCTCCCTGCACCCCGAAGGTGAACGTGCTGCCGGGCGGCCTCTGTGTGTGGAAGGTGTTCTCGGTTCCCGCGCTGTACTCCGCGCTGTCCGGCCGCCGGTAGCGCATCCCGTAGTAGTAGCGGGTGTTCGGCTGCAAGCGGTCCAACAGCACCTCGAGCGGCCTGCCGGATTTGAGAGCGCTGACGCTGGTCTTCGCCGTGTAGCTTCCGGGCTTGGCGCCGTACTCGAAGAAGGCTTCGAGATTGCGGGAGGCCAGCACACTCACCGTGATGGAGCGATCAGTGGGGCGTCCGAGGATGATGTTGACGTCGAGGGATTCGCTGGACTGGCTCATCACCAGGACCGCGATTCCGAGCCCGAGTCGTGTGATTTTCACGGCTTGTTCCTCTCGGCGGGAGGCGGTTGTTTGCCCAGGGTTCGGCCGCCGCCTTTCTTCGCGCCCCGCCGGGGAGGCGCCGGCTGGTCGTCCGCGGGCGCCGGCGCGACCTTCGATCCCAGGACGCTGGTCGGGGACTCGCTGGCGTTTTTCACGCGCGGCGCAATCGAATAGGAGTGCGCCACGACTGCGGCGCCCTCATCCGTGCGGATGAACTCCGCCTTCACGCCGCCGGGCGACACCTGGATCCTCATGTACCCCGAGCCGGGCAGAATGTCCCCGTGGGTGTAGGCATACTGGCCGAACGGCTTGCGGGGCCGGCCGTGGCTGGGCTGCGGCACCTCCTGGTAAACGATCCCGTCCAGGTCCTGCTTCGCATAGAGGTGATCGTGACCGTGGAAGAATGCGGTGACGTTGTGTTTCACCAGCAGGTGATGGATCGGCATCTCCCATCCGGGCCGCTTCTCGCTGAAGCCCCACGTGCCGTCCTGATTGTGACCACCCCATTCGAAGTACGGGGCGCCTTCGATGCCTCCGCGGGCGCGCCCGTCGAGGTTCAGGCCACCCACCAAGTTGTGCGCGAACACGAACTTGAATTTCGCGCGGCTCCCCTCCAGGCTGCGCCGCAGCCAGTCGTACTGCTCACGGCCCAGGGTCCAATACCAGTTGTCGCCACCCTGTCCGGGGCGCGCGGTGCTGTACCAATACGGGTCGAGGACCACGAATAGCGCGTCGCCCCACGTCCAGGCGTAGTAGTTCTGGCGCAGACCGACGAATGGCTCGGCCTTCGCGTTGCCGCTGTAGAAATGGTTCGGCTCGGGATTTGGGTAGTATAGCTTGCGTGCTTTGGTGGCCAGGACGGCGAGGTTGTCAGCCGTGCCGTCCAATCTCCGGACAGTCTCGCCTTCGTGATTGCCGAGCACCAGAAACAACGGCAGTGAAGTGCCCACCAATTCGTAGTACGACCTGGCGAGCAAATGCCGCCGTACCACCTCGTCCCAGGTCTGCGACTCCAGCTTGTCCGACATAAACGTGTCGCCGAGGTCGATCAGGAAATCGGGCGACGACGCCAGTGCGTGATGGAGGCTCCGCTTGTAGACCTCCGAGGCGGACCCGTCGTCCAGGTGCGGGTCGGCCTGCACGGCGAATGTGAAGGTGGCGCCTGGCGGACGTTGCGTGTGGAAGCGGTGCTCCTCGCCGGCGGTGAACTGCGCGGCGCCGGGTGTGCGGAAATGCATGCGGTAGGAATAGGCCGTGTCCGGCTTGAGCCCGTCGATTAAGACCTGGATGGGGGCCCCGGCGGCGACGCGCGCAGCGGCCGTCCGTCCGCTGTAGCGGCCTGGCGCAACGCCGTATTCGAAGAACATTTCGAGCTCGCGCTCGGCCGTCACGCTGACCGTCATGGAAGTGTCCGTCGGGCGCCCGAGCAACTCGCCCGCACGCAGCCTGTAGGGTTCCAGCAGCAAAACAATGCTAAGCAGCAGGGATCTTGTCAGCACGTCGTTCCCATCATTGCACCGCCGCCAGCCGGATTTCCACGCCCGGCCGGAGGGTCGCCGGTTGCGGCAACGCACCGCCCCCCGGCACGAATCGACGCACGGCCGGCAGCGCCGGCATAGCGGATCGCGTTGCGTACGAGCTTGGAGATCGCGCGGAACAGGTACTCCGGTTCGGCGAGAACCTGGAGGCTGTCATGCACCGGCGTCTGGATGGGTCGTCCCCCAGTTTGCGGCGATGTGGACGTCAATGGAGCGGTCGAATCCCTCGAAATCGCGGTCCACAGCGTTGAGCAGCAACTGCTCGGGGCTCTTGACCAGGAATTTCCGTTTTCGCTTCCCGGCTGCCTCCCAGTGTGTTCCCAATCGCCTCCGTTGGGACCGTGTTTTCATCCTGTCCATCCCTAGCGACTCCGGTAACCCTCCAAGCGTGCAAGTCTGGGCTCTTCCGGCTAATTCCAATTCGGGGACAGACCGACCCGTTCCCGAATTTGCCAGCCACCGCCTGTCCTCACACCGCCACTCCCAGTTCCTTCCAGGTGACCATCCGCCTTCGATAGATGGCCTCGCGCCCCAGGATCGCTGTCAGCGCCGCGGTCGCCGCCACCCTCTCATCCGCGAAGGGTTTGCGGTTCTCCCGAATCGAGGCGTAGAACTCGCTCATCGCGTTCTCCTTCCCGTCCCGCACCTCGGGCCTCAGCAGCTCGCGCGGCGCTCGCTCGCTGTGCGCGTACAGAATCCCTCTGCTGAGATTCACCGCCCCCTTCTCTCCGAAGATCAGGTACCACTGCCAGTTCGCCAATTCCTTCAGCGTCTGCGGATGCAGGTAGAGCTGGCTGTAATCCAGGTGCATGTCGTTCTCGTAGATGTACTCG
>CAVRZY010000117.1:0-9184 GCA_963725415.1 uncultured Acidobacteriota bacterium
GACTGACACCATTTGCCGCCCTTCGAAATGGCTGTCTGTACCCGGCTTTTGCTGCGTTCAATGCCCACTGTCTGAATCGCAGGCTCTTCGCGGCTTCGCCGTGAGTTGGGTTGACAAATGGTGTTATACTGTGAGCGGAGGCTTTGTGGCTTCGGCTGCATTGCCTTTTTTTATTCCTCCAGGCCGAGAAGCTGGAGGATTCGGTCTGTGTACGATCTCAGATCAGTAATGAAGGCGAAGCTCCAGATCACGAACTGCGGATTCCCGGACCGCCCGGTGCCTGAGCTGGCAGACCTGCGCGGTGTAACCTGCCAGTTCGCGCCGCCACGGCTTCGTCATCGAGTTGAGACGCCAACCCCAAGACAGGATGTACGCAACCAGGTCGGCGATCTGGACGCCCGTCGTCAGGTCGCTGTGCACGAAGAGCGGTTCGGGAAGAATCCGCCCCGCGCGCTGCCGCCCCCTGCTGGTCTGCTTGAAATAACTGTCCATCTGGCTCACAAGTAGGTGGCTTTGGATCTTCTCCAGTTCATCGAAGACTGCCACACCGAAGGCATTCGGGCCCAAGTCCTCCAGGTAGTAGAAGAACCGCTCAAATAGGTAGGCGTAGTCCTTGCGGAGATGGCCTGTGCCCGGTGACGGGGAGTCCTTGTCCACGACACTGGCAAACGCACGGCACCGAAAACGTGAACAGATTTCCAGGACCTCCTTCACATACTCCAGCTTCGCCTGCGCCAGGGCCGCGATCGCGCGAATCGGGGCGCCCCGGCCCCGTTCGAGACACCGTTTCGCGAGTTCGACACGCTCCGGCTCGGGGATTCCAGGGGCCATCGCCGCCTGACGGAAAACCTGCGCCGAGATCAGCTTCTTCGCCTTGAGTTCGGCCCGGCCCGGCGAGTAACGCGTTCCGAAATGCCTGACTCCGCTTCCTGCATCGCCGTGATCACGTTCCAGATGTCGCAATCCTCAATGGCAACGCCGCCGAGGACACCGTACGGCGATGGACCGCTGTCGAAACCGCTCTCGTCTATGAACAGGAAATGCGCCACGATCTTCTATTGTGACCCACCCCGCTGTTCGGGTAGGTCCCGCCACTTCAGTCCCTTCTGCCACACCTCACGCCGGTGGCGCATCCCCTCGAAGTGTATCTTCTCCACTGCCGCGTGCGGCGGCGTGATCGCCCCCGTCTCCGTCCTGTCTCTACTCCAACGCCTTGTCGGCACCGCCCTTGGCCACTTCCACGGCGAAGACGTAGCTGGGCCCGAACATGTTCGAGCGGAACACTACCCACTTCTGGTCTGGCGTGAAGCTCGGGTTCGGCTCCAGGCGGTACTGGTGCCGCGACATGTTCACCAGGCGCTCGGCCCGCAGCACGCCCGGCTGCACAAAGCTCTTGTCCTCAATCCCGCGATTGGGAATGAGCTCGGGGCGGAACAGGTAGATCCACTGGCCATCAGGCGCGCGCGCAACCTGTCCCGGATCGCCGCCGTCGCCGCAGAACAGCTTCCCGTCTCGCGATACATTGAAGTGGATGGACCATTCGTTGCGCTGTAGGTGGTACCAGGTCCGCGCGCCGGTGTCGATGCTATAGGCCGCCAGCCAGAAATCCTCGCCCCGCGGCGTCTGCAAGTCGTACCAGATGGTCTTGCCGTCGGCGCTCCAGAACTCGTGCCCGAAGATCTCCATCGCCATGGTCCGCGTGTGAATTTTCTTGAGCTGAGTGCCGTCAGTTCGTATCGTCCAGATGCGGTCAACCTTGTGCCAGGGCCCTTCGTGGCAGAACATGAGCAGCGTGGGGTCGGCGGGAGAGAACAGCAGATGGTTGAGCCAATCGTTGCTCTTGTGGATGGTCTTGATCTCGCCGGTCTGCACGCTGATGGTGAACAGGCCCATGGGCAGACGCGCCGCCCAGCGCTCCTCCATCATCTGCCCCTTGTTTCTGGGCTGATCGAGAGAGCGCGTCTGTTGGGAAGGGTTGCCGCGGTAGTCCTGCCCCTCGCCTTCGATGTAGCTGCCCGCCAGCAGAGTCTCATCGGCATTGACCGTGGCGATGGAACCGCGACGCGGCAGAGCCGCGATCCGGCGGGTGTCGCCCGTATCAACGTCGGTGAAAAAGACGGCGCCTTCGCGGATGTAGTAAACGCGCTGGGTCTTCCGGCCGGCCTCGATGAGCCGCACCCGCCCCTGAACCACCTGCCGGGCCTGATGAGTGGTCAGATCGAAAACCGAGATCCCCTCCGGGGTCGTGTAGACCAGCTTCTTGCCGTCGGCAGTATAGCCGTTCTGATTGAAGTACAGGCTGGCGCTGCCGGCTTCGCGCGTCAGGCGCACGACGCGGTGCCCCGTATCGGGGTCAATCCATGAAGTAGGCGGCTCCCCAGCGGCCGGCGACGCCGGCGCGGCGGTTTGCGCCAGCAAGGCTGGCAGTGCGGCAAAGAGCAGGCATGCAACCAGTCGGTGAAGCATCAACACCATTCTAGGGCCTCGCGGGTCGCTGTTGCCGTGCGTCTTCATCCCTGAGCCTGGGCCCAGGGTCTTCGGTCTTCCTATTGCATTTCAATATGAGATCTGGCACACTGGTATTGGAACCCAATAGGAGCATCATGACAGAGAAGACGGACGTCTGGCAGGGCACCCTCGCCCTGATGGTACTAAAAACGCTGGAGACCATGGGGCCGCTCCACGGATACGGCATCGCTCGCCGTATCGAGCAGACCAGCGGGGACGTGCTCTCGGTGAACTACGGAACCCTGTACCCGGCTCTGCTCAAGCTGGAACAGGAGGGTTGCATCTCTGCGAAATGGGGCGTGTCGGACAACAACCGTAGAGCAAAGTACTATTCCCTCACGCGCGCCGGGAAGCGGCAGCTCGAGAAGGAGGCGCGGGAATGGGGCCGGACCACCGCAATCATTGCGCGGTTCCTTCCTCCCTCCCAGGAGGCCTCGTGAGAGCCATACGAGCCTTCCTGTTCCGCCTGCGTGGTCTGTTCTACAAGGAACGCAAGGACCGCGAGTTGGCCGAGGAGATGGACAGTCACCTCCAGATGCGGATGGAAGACAACCTCCGCTCTGGGATGACGCCGGAGCAGGCCCGCCGTGACGCACTCCTCAGGTCCGGCGGCCTGGAGCGGGCCAAAGAGATCTACCGCGACCGTCGCGGGCTCCCATTCCTGGAGACCACAATGCGGGACCTCCGTCATACTTTGCGGACTCTCCGCCGGAGCCCGGCATTCACCGCCGTCACCGTGCTGTCGCTGGCGCTGGGGATCGGCGCCAACACCGCGATCTTCACGCTGATCGACCAGTTGATGCTCCGGCTACTACCGGTGAAAAATCCCGAGCAGCTCGTGATGATCTGGCCCACCGGGCCCCATTTGGGAAACAGCATGCGATCGAGGTCTCTGTCCTATCCGATGTACCAGGATTTCCAGCAGCAAGCCCAGGCCTTCTCGCACGTCTTCTGCCGCTTCGAAACGCCGCTGGCCGTGAGCTTCGGGAGCCAGACGGAGCGCGTCACGGGCGAGCTAGTCTCCGGAAACTACTTCCAGGCCCTGGGGGTGGGGCCAGCCGTTGGGCGCGTGTTCTCGCCGGAAGAGGACGACCGGGTGTACAAAGGCCATCCGGTTGTCGTTCTGAGCCACCCATACTGGGTGAGCCGCTCTGGAGCGGACCCCAGCGTGGTCGGGAAGAAGATCCTGGTCAACAACTACCCCATGGAGATTGTGGGCGTGTCCGCGGCCGGGTTCGCCGGGATCGATCCGGCGCATTCCCCGCAGATTCGCGTTCCCATCCAAATGAGGCCCCTGATGACGCCCGCATTCGACGACTTGGGCAACCGCCGTAGCAAGTGGATCCATGTCTTCGCGCGCCTGAGACCCGGCTACACGGTCCAGACCGCTCGGGCCTCGCTCGAACCGCTCTTCAGTCAGATTCTGCGCGCTGAGCTGGCGGAGCCGGCTCTTCGGAGCGTGTCCCAGTATGACCGCGACCGGTTCCTCGCCCGGAAGGTGCTGGTGGAAGCGGCGGCCAGTGGTTATTCGGAAATGCGGCGGAGTTACTCGACCGCCCTGGTTGTGTTGATGAGCATGGTCGGTCTGGTGCTTCTGATTGCCTGCTTCAACGTGGCGAACCTGCTGATCGCGCGGGCCGCCGCCCGGCGAAAGGAGGTGGCCGTGCGGCTGGCGGTTGGCGCATCCCGCGGGCAGCTTGTGCGGCAATTGCTCATCGAGAGTCTCTCTCTTTCGCTGGCCGGCGGAGCGGTGGGACTGTTCCTTTCGACCGCCATGATCCGCGGAATCCTGAGCTTCCTGCCCGCTGACGGCACGCTGCTTGCGCTTCGCGCCGAGCCGGATTGGCGCATCCTTGCCTTCACCTCTGCGCTTGCACTGGTTACGGGCCTGTTGTTCGGCCTGGCGCCGGCCTGGCAGGCCGTGCGGGTGGATCTCGTGAGCGCGCTGAAGGACGCTGCCGGCGCGCTGGCCGGAGGCAGTAGCTCGGTGAGGCTGCGCAGGAGCCTGGTTACGGCGCAGGTGGCGTTCTCGTTTCTGTTACTGGTCGGCGCCGGACTGTTCGTCAAGAGCCTGGCCAACCTGAAACAGACGAACCCGGGATTCCGTGACATCGACAACCTGATCACCTTTCAGGTTGACCCCGCGCTCAGCGGCTACTCGCAGCCGCGCCTGAAAGCCTTCTACCGGCAGGCGCTGGAGAACATTCGCTCGCTGCCGGGGGTGAAGTCGGCCGGCTATGCTTTCATTCCGCTCTTGGGCGGCACGGAGTGGACCTCCGGTATGTACGTACAGGGATACCCAGCCAAGGATGGCGAGGACATGGTGGTTTACATGAACGCTCTGTCGCCGGGCTATTGGCGGACCATGGGCGTGCCGCTGCTGGAAGGCCGCGACTTCGACGACCGGGACGACGGTCAGGTCAAGGTGGCGATCGTGAACCGGAAATTCGCTCGGCATTTCTACGGCGACAAAAGCCCGATCGGGCGGCGCCTCGGGCACGCCGGAGCGCTGACCGAGATTGTGGGGATGGCCGAGGACTCACTCTGCGAAGGCCCCCGTGAGGGTGTGCATCGCCAGGTCTTTCTGCCCTATCCTCAGATGCGTTTCATGGGTGGCGTTTCATTCTACGTGCGCACCTTCGCTGGTTCGGACGCAATGTTTGCCGCGCTGCGCCGGAAGGTCCAGGAACTGGATTCGACCATGCCGATCTACGAGATGAAAACGCTGGAGAACCAACTCGACCAAACGCTCAGCACCGAACGTCTGGTTGCGACGCTCTCGGCGGCGTTTGGGGCGCTGGCGACCCTGCTGGCGGCTGTTGGCCTTTACGGCGTGATCGCCTTGGTGGTCGCGCGCCGGACCAGGGAGATCGGGCTGCGCATGGCGTTGGGCGCGCGGCAGGGCGTGGTTGTATGGATGGTGATGCGGGAAGCGCTGGGCTTGCTGGGAATCGGGCTCGCGGTCGGAATCCCTTGCGCGTACTTCCTGAGCCGCTACGTGTCGTCACAGCTCTTCGGCGTCAAGCCTACCGATGCCGGGACGGTTGTCGCCGCGTCGGCGATTCTGGCGGCCGTGGCCGCAGGTGCAGGTCTTCTGCCGGCCCGGCGCGCCAGCACCATCGATCCGATCCAGGCCCTACGGCATGAATAGAGGAGGTTCCATGAGCGCCATCCGCGCCTTGTTGTCCCGATTGAGCGGTTTCCTTCACAGAGAACGCAGGGATCGCGAGCTAGACGAGGAGCTGGCGAGCCACCTCCAGATGCAGATCGAAGACAACCTGCGCTGCGGGATGACACCGGAGCAGGCCCGCCGGGAGGCGCTTTTGAAATCCGGCGGCCTGGAGTTGGCCAAGGAAGAATGCCGTGACCGCCGCGGGCTTCCGATGCTGGAGACGGTGCTGCGCGATCTCCGCCACGCTGCGCGCATCCTCCGCCGCAGTCCCGCGTTCACCGCGGTCGCCGTGCTGTTGCTGGCGCTCGGCATCGGCGCGAACACGGCCATCTTCACGCTGCTCGATCAGGTGATGCTCCGGGTCCTCCCGGTCAAGAATCCTCAGCAGCTCGTAATGATCTGGACCACCGGGCCGAACCTGGGAGGCAATCAGGGCTCAAGGGCCGCATCCTACCCGATGTACCAGGATTTCCAGCAGCGGGCCGAAGCCTTCTCGTACGTCTTCTGCCGCTACTACACAGCCGCTCTCCGTCAGCTTGGGGAACGAATCGGAGCGGGTCACGGGCGAACTGGTCTCCGGGAACTACTTCCAGGCCCTGGGGGTCGGGCCGGCGCTCGGACGTGTGTTCTCGCCGGAAGAGGACGACCGGGTGTACAAGGGGCATCCCGCCGTCGTTCTGAGCCACCAATACTGGGTGAGCCGCTTTGGGGCGGACCCCGGCGTGGTCGGGAAGAAGATCCTGGTCAACAGCTACCCTATGGTCATTGTGGGCGTGTCGGCGGCGGGATTCTCCGGACTCGACCCAGCGCGTTCTCCGCAAATCCGCGTTCCCATCCAGATGAAGCCGCTCATGACGCCTGGATCCGACCAATTGGGCAACCGGCGCAACCAGTGGATCCAGATCTTCGCGCGCTTGAGACCCGGCTACACGATGGCGTCGGCGCAGGCGTCGCTCCAGCCGCTGTTGAGTGAGATTCTGCGCGCCGAGGTCGACGGAGTCGTCTGTTCGCTACGTACCGAAACCGGTGCGCGACCGATTCCTGGCCCGGAAGGTGCGCATGGAGCCGGCAGCCAACGGCTATTCAGATCTGCGGCAGAGCTACTCGACGCCGCTGGCCGTCTTGATGGCGATGGTCGGCCTGGTGCTTCTGATCGCCTGCTTCAACGTGGCGAGCCTGCTGATCGCGCGAGCGGCGGCCCGGCAGAAGGAAGTGGCCGTGCGACTGGCGATGGGCGCCTCACGCGGCCAGCTTGTGCGGCAGTTGCTCATCGAGAGCGCCGTTGTTGCGGTGGCAGGCGGCGCCATGGGGCTGTTGCTTTCCGTGGTGATGATCCGCGGATTGCTGGGCTTCCTGCCTACCAAGGGAATGCTGCTGACTTTGCGGGCCGAGCCGGACTGGCGCATTCTCGCGTTCAACCTGGCGCTGGCGTTCCTCACGGCCCTGTTGTTCGGCCTGGCGCCGGCCTGGCAGACCGTGCGAGTGGATCTTTGGAGCACGCTGAAGGGACGCGGAGGGCGCTGTTGCCGGCAGACCGCAGCTCGGTGAGAATGCGCAAGAGCCTGGTGACGGCGCAAGTGGCGTTCTCGTTTCTGCTGCTGGCCGGCGCCGGGCTGTTTGTCAAGACGCTGGCCAACCTGAAGCAGACGAACCCGGGATTCCGCGACATCGACAACCTGATCACCTTCCAGGTTGACCCTGCTCGCAACGGTTATTCGCTCGAGCGCCTCAAGGCCTTCTACAGGCAAGTCCAAGCGAGCATCCGGTCGCTGCCTGGGGTGACGTCGGCCGGGTATGCATGGATCCCGGTGCTGAGCGGCCGTGAAGCGGATTGGGACGTGGTGATAGAGGGGCATCCCTTCAAAGACGGCGAGGACAGGCAGGCCTTTGTGAACAGCCTGTCGCCAGGCTATTGGCAGACCATGGGTCAGCCGTTGCTCGACGGCCGCGACTTCGATGGCCGGGATGAAGGCAGCCGCTACCACCGTCGCGATCGTGAACCGCGCATTTGCCGAGCGTTACTTCCAAGGCGAGAATCCGATCGGACGGCACATCGGTTTCAGCATCGGCCCTGGGGCAATACCCGACATCGAGGTGGTCGGCATAGTGGAGGACTCGCTCAATGAGGGCCCGCGTGAGGGGGTGCGCCGCCAGGTCTTTCTGCCGTTCGGTCAGTCGAGTTTCCCGTACGCCGCCTCATTTTATGTGCGCGCGTCCGCCGGCTCGGGCGCGATGTACAGCGCGCTGCGGAGGAAGGTGCAGGAGCTGGACCCGGCGATGCCGATCTACGAGATGAAGACGCTGGAGAACCAGCTCGACGAAACGCTCGGCACGGAACGTTTGACCGCGACGCTCTCAGCGGCGTTTGGGGCGCTGGCGACCCTTCTCGCGGCGGTGGGTCTCTATGGAGTGATGGCCCTGGTGGTCGTGCGCCGGACCAGAGAGATCGGATTGCGCATGGCGCTGGGCGCGCGGCAGGGCGCGGTTCTCTGGATGGTGATGAAGGAAGCGCTCGGCCTGCTGGGAGTCGGGCTCGCACTGGGAATCCCCATGCGCGTACTGGCTGAGCCGGTACGTGTCGTCGCAGCTGTTCGGCGTCAGCGCCGACCGATGTCCCGACGGCGGTGATTGCCTCGGTGATTCTGGCGGCGGTGGCCGCCATTGCGGGCCTTCTGCCGGCGCGGCGCGCCAGCACCATCGACCCGATGCAGGCCCTACGGCACGAATAGACGAGGCTCCATGAGCGCCATCCGCGCCTTTTGGTCCCGATTGACCGGTTTCCTTCACAGAGAACGCAGGGATCGCGAGCTAGACGACGAGCTGGCGAGCCATCTCCAGATGCAGATAGAAGACAACCTCCGCGCCGGGATGACGCCCGACGAGGCCCGCCGCGCCGCGCTGCTCAAATCCGGCGGCCTGGAGCTAGCCAAAGAGGCCTACCGTGACCGCCGCGGGCTTCCCGTGGTAGAGACAATCCTGCGGAACCTCCGTCACGCCGCGCGGATCCTCCGCCGCGGTCCGGCGCACACTTTCGTCGCCGTGCTCTCGCTGGCCTTGGGCATCGGCGCCACCACGGCGATCTTCAGCGTGCAGAAGACCCTCCTGCTCGCGCCCCTCCCCTACCCCCAGCCTGACCGCTTGATGGTCGTATGGCAGAGACCGCCCGAGGAGCGCTGGCGCCAGCCGCTCACCGATCCCGACTACCTGGATTACAGGGAACGGAACAGGTCCTTCGAAGAGCTCGGCGTGCAGGCGCTGCGCTGGGCCAATCTTTCGGGTGAAGGCACACCGGAGCGCGTCAGGGCATCGGTCTGCACCGCCAGCTTCTTGCGGGCCCTAGGGACCGCGCCGGCCATGGGCCGGCTCTTCACGGACCAGGAGGAAACGCAGGGGGAGCGGGTCGTGGTGCTCAGCCACGGGCTTTGGAAACGCCGCTTCGGCGCCGATCCGGACATAGTTGGCCGCAGGATCAGCGTCAACCGGGAGACCCACACGGTGCTGGGA
>CAVRZY010000118.1:0-23892 GCA_963725415.1 uncultured Acidobacteriota bacterium
GACCGGCCACTTCCGACGGCGTTTCTCATGCCTTCCAACATGCCGGCCATGACGTGAGCCATTCGCGGCAGTTGCTGCCGCTGCGGATGAAAGACGGTCGCCGGTTGATGGTCCCGGTCGACCAACTCGACGTTCACTACGTCAACAATCCCACGTATCAGTAGAGAACACGCGGAGGAGAGTCGCATGAAAAGCCTAGGTTGGACCAACGTGCTCGCGATCGCCGGCATGTTGCTGTTGGCGACGATGAGCCTGGCCGCCGAACCGGCCGCACCGGCCGCGCCGGGCGCCCGCCGCGGCCGGCGAGGAAATCCAGGTGCCGGCGGTCGAATCCGACATGAAACTCAGCGAGTACTGGATCGGCGTGCTCTGCAGCCCAAATTCCCGATGCGCTTGCGGGCCCACGTCGATCTGCCGAAGGCCAAGGGCTGCTCGTCCATGAGGTGGTCCCGGAGGGTCCGGGGGCCAAGGCCGGCGTCCAGCCGATGGACATCCTCGTGAAGGTCGACGGCAAAGCGATCGGGAAGGTTGCGGACCTGGCCGCCGTGGTCGAGGCCGCGAAGGACAAGGAGCTTTCGATCGAGTTGCTCCGCAAGGGCAAGATCGAAACGATCAAGGTCACGCCGGTGAAACGCCCGGCCGACTACCAGGCGAGGCAGTACCCCGCCGTGCCCGACCAACCCGAACTCGAACGCATCTACCGGTGGTTCGAGCGGGTGCATCCCGGTTGGGGTGGGAGACCGCCGATGCGGCTGCGGTTCTTCCACCCCGGCTTCGTTCTGCCGGACGACGCGCCGATCCATCCGCCGCTGCCGGCGGGCATGAGCATCACGATCGTCAAGGCGGGCGAGGAACCGACGCAAATCACGGTCAAGCGGGGCGAGGAGACGCTGGGAAGTCACGGAGAAAGAACTCGACAAGTTGCCGCAGGACATTCGGGCCGCGGTCAACCGGATGCTCGGCGGCATGGTTCTCAGTCCCGGAAGGCCTCGGCTCGCGATTTCGACTTCCTGCCCGACTTCGCCACGCCGGGAGAGCCGGGCAAGCCCGCGGATGAGTCGGGCGGCGTGAAGGGGCGGCTCGAAGAACGCCTCGACAAGATGAACCAACGCATGCAGAAGATGCAAGAGATGATCGAGGGGCTGCAAAAGGACAAAGCGGGGCCGGAAGAGAAGAAGTAGAAGCATCGACATGGCTCGCGCCGGCCGACGATGACGACCCCACGGAAGGCAAGGCCGCGGCTCGGAGGCGACCGCGGCCAACGGTAGGCGTGTCTCCTCCTTCAGAGGGCGGCGATCGGATCGCCGCCCTGTTTTCTTCTTGTGCGACCAATGGCAAGGAACTATTGACAGGATTCACAAGATGGACAGGATGAGCGTTAAGTTATTGGGGAAACCCTAAAACGATCGGTTCGGGTCGCCTTTTCGTTCCTCTATCTTGTGAATCCGGTAAATCCGTCCAAAGAACTTTCGCGTTTTCGCCCCTTCGCGTTTTCGCGATCCCCGTCGCGAATGTCATAACTCCCCAAACCCCCCATCATTCGCAGCTATCGCCAAATTCCCAGCCTGCCCCCACCGCGGCCAGCGAGTCAAGAAAATCCCCGAGAGGGTTTCATGATGCCGGAATCCGCTAAACTATCGACTACATACAACAAAAAGGAGTAGACCATGTCCTATGGATTGCCCGTCTTGGCCGCCCTGACCGGCGGCTGGGTCGTCGCCATTATGGTTCTGGGGTGATCGTCCATCGGCGCTGGGAGGCATCCTGGTGCTCATCTACGGGAAGCTCTGGTTCCAGGCCTACATGTCCCGGGCCAACATCAGCCTGTCTGAGCCTCATCGGCATGAGCTTCCGCCAGGTCAACGCCCGGACGATCGTCCAGGCGAAGATCATGGCGGTGCAGGCGGGCATCGGCACGGAACGCGTGACGGGCATCACCACCCGGCGTCTCGAAGCCCACTACCTGGCCGGCGGCAACGTGCCCAACGTGATCCGCGCGATCATCGCCGCGCACCGGGCCGACATCGACCTGGATTTCGACCGCGCGGCGGCCATCGACCTGGCCGGCCGCGACGTGCTCGACGCCGTGCAGACCAGCGTCTATCCCAAGGTGATCGACTGCCCCGATCCCGCAAGCAGTCGCACAACGCGACCCTCAGCGCCATCGCCAAGAACGGCGTCGAGCTGAAGGTCCGCGCCCGGGTGACCGTCCGCACCAACCTGGAGCGGCTGATCGGCGGGGCCACCGAAGAGACGATCATCGCCCGGGTCGGCGAGGGCATCATCACGTCGATCGGTTCCTCCGAGACCCACCTGGTCGTGATGGAGAACCCGGACACGGTCTCCCGCGCGGTGCTCGATCGAGCGGGATGCGGATACGGTGCCCTTTCATACCACGCGCCCCATCCCGTGTCAAGCCCTCCCCGCAGTCTGCGTAATTCGGGGACAGGCGATGAATTTTGCCTTCCAAATTCGTTGCCTGTCCCCGAATTGCCCTTGCCGAATCGCCCCGCTCAAGAAACTGGGGGAGGGCGAGCTCTGCAGCTTGCGCAGCCCCCGCCTCACCGCCCGGGTTGGACCGATTGGATATGAATGCGATCCGCCTGCCGTCCGGTGACCACACCGGTGCCCGGTCGCGGTAGTCATCATCGGTAAGCTGCCGGAGCCCGGTCCCGTCGGCCCGCACGGTGAAGATGTCCTCACGATTGCCCGAGGAGCCGAAAGCCAGCCATGCCCCGTCGGGCGAGACGTCCGGGAGCCAGGCGTCTCTGGAACCCAGTGTGACGGGAAGCGGCTGCCCAGTGACCGCCTCCTTCGCTGGGTCAAAGCCCGCTTTGAAGATGTTGGTGGTCGAAACCTGCTGCGCGTAGGCAAACTGCCGCCTTCCCCGAGCTTCTCCAGGATCCGATAATGCGCGATACACTGGCCCACCAGGGCGCGGCTTCCCGGTCGAATTAAGGGGCGCGGCCGTGCTATCTGCGCGATCAATTGTACCGCACTGGCCAGTCCCCGCGGTCAGCCCTTGAGCTTCCGCATCTACGGGGCCCACATCGGAGTCTGCACCCTTGCCTTGCAATCCCCCACGTAGCGCGACGTCAGACTGCTTCCATTGTCGAAGGCGGCTTCGGAGCTATATTGTAGGTGACGCTCACTACTCCGGGAATCTCGCTGGTCAGTCTTCTCGCCAGCCTGCCCAGCACACGAGGAGCCAGCCACACCGGCTTTGCCGTCCTTGCATCCACACTGCTCCAGCACCTGACTTCGATCTGCACGCCATACTCTCTCTTGCCTTCTCTCATGCCGGGAAACCTGTCCTCGTGCAGAATGGCCATGTATTGAAATGCTCTTACATTCTTGAGTTCGCGTTCGACAATTGCGGTTGCCCGCCTCACTAACTCAATTCTCTCCGGAGACGCCTCGCCTACTACCCTGGCAGCAAGCGCCGGCCCCGGAAAGGGCATTCGATTGTACACCGCTTCCGGCAAACCCAGCGCCCTGGCTACCTTTCTGACGCCATCCTTGCGCAGCTCGACCAAAGGTTCGATGATGCCGTATCCAAACGCCTTTTGAGGATCAATGCCCAGTTGCTGAAGAACGTTGTGCTGTCTCTTGACGCCCGCCACCGTTTCCTCTACGTCCGTCAGGATAGTCCCTTGCAGAAGATAGCGGGCGCCGCTTTTCTTGAAAAGCCCGCCAAAAACCTTCTTGTAGAAGGTTTGGGTTATAGCTTCTCTCTTCTCTTCGGGATCGAGGATGCCCTTTAGCGCGCCGAAAAATTCCTTTTGGGCATCGACTATCTCCACCTGGATACCCAATTTGCGGAAGACCTGAACAACCTTCCGCGGTTCATCCTGTCTCATCAAGCCGTTGTTGATGAAGTAAGCCGTCAGCCTCTGGCCCAGCGCCCTGTGGCCCAGCAAGGTGACGGTTGACGAATCAACTCCTCCGGACAGGGCGGTGATAGCGGAGCCGTCGCCAACGGTTCCCGAGATTTCTCTCACCTTCGTTTCTATGAATTCCTTGGGCTTTAGTTTGTCGGCGGTTATCTCGATAATTCCCATTGCTTTTCTCTCCTTTGTCAGCAGCCTCCCAGACTAGCACACGTCTTACCAGCCCGCGTAATTCGGGGACAGGCGCGAATTTCGCGGCCCTTGCGAAATTCGTGGCCTGTACCCGAATTACCCTCCACGCACCAGCCCGCGCAATTCGGGGACCGGCGCGAATTTCGCCGCCTGTGCGAAATTCGTGGCCTGTACCCGAATTACCCTCCACGCACCAGCCCGCGCAATTCGGGGACTCGCGCGAATCTGGCCCTTTTCATTTGGGCGGCTGAGATCTGCCTAATGAAGGCCTGTCCCCGAAATTCCCTCCGCCGACCGGTCTGCCAGACTTTATCCACGGGCTGCCAAGAGCAGATCTGAACCGCGCGGCTTCATTTTGTGGCCGGGGCTGGCGGCGGTTTGAGTTTTTGGACGTTACCCGGTCGGCAATCGTGGTTGCCGTGATCGCCATGCACAGCGAATCGGAATCGAGGCGACGGATGACGTTGTCGATCACAACGACGTTCGTACCCGTGGACATCCCCACCACCAAAACACCCCGTCGCGGAGCATAATAGATGAAAGGAGTTCAAAATGCCTAAGGCAAAGTCCACTAAACTGCCCGCCCTCAAGCGAAATGTCTCTCCAGACAAGCTCGACCTCCGCGACCGGCCCTATATGCCAGCCGTGGCCCTCGCACCGCGGCCCGCACGCAAGCCGAGGATCAAGTTACCAATCCTGAATCAGGGTGAAACGTCCGCCTGCACAGGCTTTGCACTGGCTAGCGTGGTCAACTTGCTCCTCCGGCAGCATACGCCTGACAGCGCAAAGGTCCCACAAGTGTCGCCATTCATGATCTACTCCATGGCCCGCCGCTATGACGACATCCCTGGCTCGACCGGGGACACCGGTTCCAGCCTTCGCGGCGCTATGAAGGGCTGGTTCAAACACGGGGTGTGCGGATTGGATTTGTGGAAAACCCTTGACATGCCTCCCGCAGCCGCGAACCCCGCGCAGGACTGGTGGCAGGACGCCGCAACCCGCCCGCTCGGCGCATACTACCGCGTGGACACACGCTCCGTGACAGATATGCACGTGGCACTCAATGAGGTTGGCATTCTGTACGCGAGCGCGATCTGTCACAACGGTTGGATGAAGGACCCCGAACCGCCGCCATCCAAGGGCGACTATTGGACCATCCCCCTGGAGCCGCCCTCCGCCGATGACGGTGGCCACGCCTTCGTCATCGTGGGGTATGACAGCCGCGGTTTCATTATCCAGAACTCCTGGGGAACCTCTTGGGGCACGCGTGGACTTGCTCGGCTCACCTATGAGGACTGGACCCGGAACGCTATGGACTGCTGGGTCGCCCAACGCGGGGTTGTGACCGAGCAGCACAAGGAAATCGCCACCTCCCTGTCTCTTCGCCTCGACGCCGGCAAGGTCCGGATCTCCTCCGACCAAGTCCTGCGCGCTCGGGAGATCTGCCCCCTTCATCATCGACATGGAGAACAATGGGCAGCTCTCCTCCACGGGCGCCTTTCGCACTCAACCCGGCGACTTGGACGCTCTGGTAAACCTGCACATCGCCGTCGCTCGCAAGAACTGGGGGGTCGCGGCCAGGGAGCCCGTAGACGTCGCCATCTATGCTCACGGCGGTCTCACCGGCGAAGATACGGCTATCGAAACCGCCACGCAATGGATCCCAGCGCTCTACGAAGCGAAGATCTTCCCCATCTTCTTCATGTGGGAGACCGATCTGTGGTCTACGCTCAAAGACCGTTTCGAGGACCTCGTTATGGGCTTGGCTAGACCGACTGGCGGCCTCGGCGACCAGTTGAAGCGTTTCTGGGATCAGCGCCTGGAGAGGACGCTCGCCTCCCCGGGCTCCGTGATATGGGGCGAGATGAAGCAGAACGCGGAGAGCATCAGCGAGTCCGAGAACAGCGGCGGAATCCTGCTCTATCAAAGCGCTCTCAAGTCACCCCATTTCACGCCGGATCTGGTTCGCCTCCACCTCATCGGCCACTCTGCCGGCTCCATCGTTCACAGCTTCTTGATCAAGCAGCTTGCAGATCGGGGCTGGAAGTTTGAAAGCGTCAACTTCCTAGCAGCGGCGGTGACGGTCAAGACCTTCCAGGAGACAGCCCTGAAGCGAGTACAGGACGGCACGGTGAAGAGCCTCCGAACATTCCACCTTACTGATAATGCCGAACAGAAGGACCCTACCTGCAAGATGCTCTTCGGCTATGGCCGGTCGCTGCTGTATCTCGTCTCCGAGTCGTTCGAGCACGGCGTCCGGACGCCAATCCTCGGCATGCAAAAGTACTTCGACGGGAGCGTCGGCGCACTTCACTTGCCGAACGTCCGGGCTTTCGTCGCCCCCGGTCCCTCGACCGCCAGCACCACCCACGGCGGCTTCGACGGCGATACCACAACCATGCGCAGCGTCATCAGCCTCATTAAAACCGGCGCGCTTCCGGCATAGCCCGGCGGGAAGTGTCCAAAAACTCGATCCTCATCATGGCGAGCGAAACCACCAAAGCGGAAAGGCGTCAGGCGCTGACAGGATGATCACCACATTCCTGGATTGGCTGCATCGGCCGGATCCGACGAGTGGCGAGTTGAGTCTGGAAGATCTCCGGCGAGAGCCGACGGTCTACCTGCTTCCGGAATGTGAGAACGAGGAAGCCCGCGCAATTCGGGCACTGCCGCGAATCTCGCCCTGTTCATCTGGGCGGCCGAGATCTGCCTCATGGAGGACTGTCCCCGAAATTCCCTCCGCCGACCGGTCTGCCAGACTTTATCCACGGGCTGCCAAGAAGAGGTCTGAACCGCACGGCCTCATCTTGTGGCCGGGGCTGGCGGCGGTTTGAGTTCTTGGACGTTACGCCCTTGCGCTGCGCTATCACTTCACGTCCATCAGCTTGTGAAGGGGACTTTCACACCCGAGCTGTCGAAAATGCTCGGCACACCGGAAAGGCCGGCTCCGGGATCATCGATCCGGGAGCCGGCCCGGATCATCAGCAACTGTCAGGGCTTGACAGGTCGCTCCATATCAGAACTGCAGCCGCAGCGACATCGACATCTGCCGCGGGGCTGCCGCTGAGGTGTAGCGTCCGAGGTTGGCGTTGGTCTGTTGCAGAACGCCAGTCTGCCAAAGCGGCCAACTGTACTGTGGAGCGATGTTGGCCGCGGTGAACTGCGTGTTGTTGAAGATGTTGTATATCTCCGCCCGGAACATGATCACCCGCTTTTCGCTCTTCAGCGGGAAGGACTTGGAGAATATCATGTCCCAGTTGTTAATGCGCGTATTGGGAATCGGGATGATGCTGCCGGGTCCGGCGTTCCCGAAGCAGGACATCGATTGCCCGATGCCTTGCTGGGGAGTAGCCCCAGGCGTCCAACTGCACGGCATGGGAATCACGAAGGCGCTCATATTGAGGATTTGGTTGCCGGGCGTCCCGTTGGCGTTGGCGCCGGGGGATTGCACGAGCGGGGTGGCGCCGGCAAACGATACCTGGCCCGCCGGAAGTTGCGGGTTTCCTGTCACGATCATGCGCGCCCCTTCGTAGCCGCCGGTCCAATTCATTTGGGGGTTGGCGGAAGTGGTCCCGGAGAAGGAAATGCCCGGGACGCCGACCCTGATATTGCTGCGCCACTGGGTAATGCCGGAAATGGTCCAGTGGTCCGTAACCCACCCTAGCGGTTTGAGGTTGAACTTGTGACCCAGGTTCGGCAGCTCGTAGATGTAGTTGACCGCCAAAACCTGCCGAGCGGGAAGGTACGAAGGCCCGTAGTCCCGCAACTTATCCGGGAAATAGGGGCTGTTTCTTGTATCGCTCATGATCTTCGAGAACGTGTACGCCAGGCCATAAGAAAGGCCCTTGCTCATGTTGCGCCGCGCGGATACCTGTAAGGAGTTGTAGGCGGAGTTCCCGGAGAAGTTGACATAGGTCAGCGCGCCCAGGCCCGGCATGGGCCGGTAGTAGTTGTCGCTGAGATTCTTCCCCGACACGTTGGGGGGCAGGTAGGCGACGTTGGGGTTATAGTTCGCCGGGTTGTACTGTGAGTACATCGGAACGGCGTTGAGTTGGCGCGTGAGCATGAGGTGCTTGCCCAGATTGAACACCCAGGCGGCATCCACAACCGTCCCGAAACCGACGTGCTGCTGGATCGTGAAGCTCCCGTTGTAGGACCCTTGGATCTTCTGCTTGCCGATGGTCCCCGGGGGAGAGATCGGCGTGATGGCCGCGGAGTTCGCAAAAGCGGGAATCTGGTCGAGGGTGGAGTAGTAGATCGACCGGGTGATGATATCCGGCGGATTGCCGGAAGAGTTCTGCGCCGTTTGGGTGGAAATCTGGTCCAGGAACTGCCCTACGCCCGCGCGGATGGCCGTCTTGCCGTTGCCGAAAACATCCCAGGCCACGCCCAGGCGGAAAGCGGGGGAAATCCTGGGTACCATCCATAGCGTGTCCGGAACGTCGGGGTGTTGCCCGGCCCTCACCATGCCCGGGAAAGGAGTCGGCGTGGTGGTATAACCACCCACCGAGGCGGGCACAAAGGTGCCCTGGAGGGCGAAGTACGTCGTGTAGCCGGTTACCGGATCGTACGCTTTCTGGTTCGCCGTGGGGCAGGCCCTGGCGGCCGTGGAAACCGTGCAATACGGGTAGTAGAGCCGCATGGCCTGGGCGGGGTTATACGCGGAGCGAACCCAGTCGGTGGTATTGTTGTTGGAGTTCTTCGTGGGCACTTGGTGGTAGAGGCGAAGGCCCACGTCCAGGGACACCCGCCGGCTGATGCGCCAGTTATCCTGGATGAAGGCCTCTACGTCCGTGTACCAGTAGTCCCCTACCACCCGCCCGGCTTCCGTGTAGCTGTTGAAATTTCCCAGGAAGGCGTTGGCGTATCCTTCCTGGGTGTTGTTCGGCATCGCCGTGGAGCTGCCGAAGTTGTAACCGCCCAGGTATTGGGCGCCGAGTTGATCCATTTCCACTTTGCCGGTGCGTTCGACATAGAAACCGGCCTTGAGGTTGTGCTTGCCCCACACCTTGCTGACGGTGTCGTTGAAACTATAGATGTCGTTCCAGTTCGTGTAGGGGCACACTCCGCTGCACGGGCTGCTGAAGCTGGCCTCATTGGGCTCCTGGCCTCCGCCGAACGAGACATTCGGGATGCCTACCTGGAAAAACTGGCTGCCGGGCGACAGCGTGGGCCGCGGCCGGTTCTGGTCCGCGATGAAGTCCGGATCCTTCGCGAAGTCCTTGAACGACGGCGGATTGCCCATCCTGGCTCGGTCGAGTTGCGACTGGTCGTGGGGGTAATAATCCCACGTGTTGTAGCTCTTGCCGAAGGTGAACTCGTTTACCATCGTCGGGCTGATCGTATAGGTGATCCCTACCCCGTAGCCATGCCCGGGGTTTGGGTGATCGGTGGAGAAAGGAGCCCACTGGTTCTGAGCGTTCTTCATTTCGAAGTTGCCGTTGGTCTGGTCCAGGTCGTAGTCGTTGATGTAACGTACCCAACTGGTGAGCTTCGAGGTTACGTTATAGTCCATGCGAACCGTGTCGTTCCGCCGCGGATGCGACTGGTTGAAGCTCCAGTAGTAGTTGCGGGCGTAGAATTGACTCCGGTCGCCGTCGGTGATGCAGCCCGAGGAGGAAACGCCGGAGTGGCCGCATACATTCGGCAAGGGCAGGAAGTTTAGGATCGCCTGGCCGGCCTTGGCCGCCGCCGGGTTCAACGCAGCCAGGCCCGAGATGTTGTTGTTGGGGACCGGATTCCCGGTGGTGGGGTCGTAGATCGGATACGGCACGCCATTCGCGTCGGTGTAGCCCGAGAAGTCGCCCGCCCGCTGCGCCGCCGTGGGCATGTTGTACCACCCGCTCTGGGTGGACGGCTTCTGCCGGGTGTACTCCTGCGACACAAAAAAGAACAGCTTGGTCTTCTGCGTGTTGAACAGTTTGGGGATGTAGACCGGCCCGCCTATGCTGTAGCCCCACACCAAGAACCGGTACAGGCTCTTTGGCTGGGCGTTATAGTTGCGGAAGAAGCTGTTGGCGTTGAACATCTCGTGCCGCTTGTTGGCCCAGGCGCTGCCATGGAACTGCTGGCTGCCGCTCTTGGTCACCACGGTGATTGCGGTGGAATTCCGGCCGTATTCAGCCTGGTAGTTGCTGGTCAGCACGCGCATTTCGGCGATCGAATCCATGTTGGGCTCGAAATGAATCGTGCCATTCGAGCCGGTATCCAGGTCCGTGATTCCATCGACCGCGAAATTAGTAGTTTGCTGCCTGCCGCCATTGATCCGGACCGAGTTAATGGAGTTCTCGTTGGTCATGTCCCCCTGAGTGGTGGCTACGCCAGGCACCATGACCAGGAGTCCGAACAGGTCCCGGCCTCTTAAGGTGATTCTCGCCATCTGGTTCGCATCGATCAGGATCGACTTCTCGCTCGAGGCCGTCTGCACCGGCGTGACCACCGCGGTGACCGACACCTCTGCCGTCAACGAGCCCAGCTCCAGGGGAATTCTCCCCAAGTCGCGGACTTCGTTAGGGGTAACGGCGATGGCCGACTGGGTGTAGGTCTTGAAACCCGCGGAGGGCTTGATGGTTAAGCTGTATGTCGCGGGAATCAAGCTGTTGAAGCGGAAGATTCCCTCGACCCCGGTGGTTGTGGTCGTGAGAGCCCCGGTCGCGGCGTTCTTCAGCTCGACTTGCGCTCCCGGCACTGCGGCGTCGCCGGGGTCTGTTACAGTCCCGAGAAGGCTTCCAGTTGTTGTTTGGCTGAAAACACAGCCGCACAGAAGGGCCGCCCCACAGAGCGCCCCCGCCACTCGTTTCACTTCCATGGCGAAATTACCTCCCTTTTTTCAACGTCCCGTCTACTGCCAAGGCGCAACACTGGGACGAAAGCATGTTCAGGCCGGATTATATGCCACAACAGCAGGATTTACAAGGGTGCGAATTTGGTCATCGTAATGCCTCAGAACGTGTGAAAAAATGCCCACTTCAGTTCGGCTGTCGGCAACGCAGGCCGGGGGCCTGCGCCACTTCAACAACTTGCCGCGCTCGTGGGGCAGGTCCCCGACCTGCCCTGGCATTTTTCCACACCTTCTCAGTCTCGGGGGCAATAGCCTGTCGAGCCGAGTAGGATAGGCTTCCAGCCTGTCCGGACGCCTTTCGAATAGCGCCCGAGACAAGCTGAAGCTCGTCCCACGGCCCCCGAGACTGAGAAGGTGTGGAAAAATCGGCGGACAGGCGAAACCGCCTGTCCCACGGTGATCTAAGTGCCTTGATTGCAGCGTGGGGCAGGCCGTTTGGCCTGCCGCCCGCACCGCCAGACCGATTTTTTCACACCTTCTGAGGCATTACGGGTCATCTAGAATGTCACCGAAAGGGCATCGGTTGGGTCAAATGAAAAAGTAACCGAAACGCGTGACGCGAACAGACGGACGGCGTTGTGCCGAAGGGTCTGGCCGGATCGACATGCACTCACGCGAACAGTACTTGGAGGCGCTCCGAAAGGTGGACCGGTTGCGGGCGCCAGCAGCCCGTGGACAAAGTCGCCGAAACATCTTGAGGTGAGAATGTTTTAGTCCGATAATTGGCTATGGCATTGGGCAAGCGCAGGCAGAAGCGGACTTCCTTCTGGGTGGAGACGAGTCAGTTGCAGGCTCGGGGGCGCCACCCCTTCTACCGCCGGCTGAACGGGATTCTCGACCGGACGAAGCTTGATTTCTATGTGGAGCGGATCTGCCGCAAGTACTACGCGCCCACGATGGGCCGTCCCTCGATTGCCTGTCCAAGACCCGGCGGCTGATGAACCTGGGGACGCACAAGGCTGTGTTCCAGTGGGTGCTCAAGCGGCTGGCGGGAGAAGGGTTGCTGAGCCTGAACAATCTGGGTGTGGACGCCACGACGCCGGAAGCCAACGCGGCGCTGTATGCCAATCGGCGCCGCCTGAGCACCAAGATCGCGAAGGCGCTGACGCGACGGCGTGGGGAGCTGATCGAGCGGAGTCTTGCCCACCCCAAGCGCGCCCTGATTCATGCCGCCGCCTTCAATCTGAGCTTGATCCTGCGGCAGATGTCACCGGTGGGCACGCCCCGGCAGCCGGCAGACCTGTTCGCCGCACTCTATTTTGCGTTTCTGAGGCTCACACAGGCCGCACAGGTGGCCCTGCTAGTGCTCGGATCGCCTGGTCCGCTGGCTCGACCCGCTCGCGAGCGAAATCGATGTCGCTGCTCACATCGCGAAAACGCGCCTTTATCCACGGGCTGCTAGCCCCCTCCTGGGCCGCCGGAGTCGGTCGGAAGGGAAACAATAAGAGAACGGCTTCAACGGAAGCCATTGGGTGTACAATTAAAGGCGGCCAGGATGCGAAAACGGAAATCCTGGCTAATGGGAATTTCTGACGTATACTGATCCTATCGAACTTCAGGGCTTTAAGGAGGTTTCGGCGTGCAGAACAGAACAATCCGGGCGGTGGTGATATCGCTGGCTTTGGCGCTTTTCATCGCTCCCGTCTTCGTCTTTTCCCAAAACATCAGCGGAGTGCTGACCGGCACGGTCAAGGATCCTGCCGGAGCGGTCATTCCCGCTGCCAACGTCACGCTGACCAACCAGAGCACGCGGGCGGCGCAGACCATTACCACGAACGAAGCAGGCGTGTTCGTGTTCCCCAGCGTGCTGGCGGGCACCTACACCGTGGAAGTTTCCAGTGCGGGCTTCCGGGCATACCAGGTTAAAGACATCGCCGTGAGCATGACTGAGAGGCGCTCGCTGGGCGACATCGTGTTGCAGGTCGGACAGCTTCAGGAGCGCGTGGAGGTCACCGCCGAGGTTACCCCGGTCCAGACGACCTCGAGCGAGCGCGCCGGGCTGGTGTCCGGAACACAGTTGCTGGCCCCCGTCCGGGGCCGCGACTTCGTGGCACTCATCGCCACGCTGCCCGGCATCGTGGACATGAATATTCAGTCGCGCGACGTCTCGAAAGGACCCGGCGCGGGCGGCCTGCACATCAACGGCGGGCGCGACACGTCCATCAACTTGGCGCTCGACGGGGTGCAGGACGTCGACACCGGCTCCAACTCCGGCTCGCACGTGCAGCCCAATATGGACGCCATAGCCGAGGTGAGAGTGCTCACGAGCAATTACCAGGCCGAATACGGCCGCAGCAGCTCGGGCACCATCGCCTTTACCATCAAGAACGGCACCCAGAATTTCCATGGCAGCGGGTTCTGGTTCTTCCGCCACGAGAGCCTGTATGCCAACAGCTTCTTCAACAACCGCACCGGCACGCCCCGGCCCATTCAGCGCATCAACAACTTCGGCTACACCATCGGCGGGCCGATCTACGCGAAGAGCTTCAACAAGAACAAGGACAAGCTGTTCTTCTTCTTCTCCCAGGAATACGTGCGGCGCCAGAACTACCCCGGCACCCAGTTCGTCACCACTCCCACGGCGCTGGAGCGCGCGGGCGATTTCTCGAAGACTTTCGACGTGAACGGCGCCCTGATCCCGATCAAAGATCCGAACAACAACGCTGCCCAGTTCCCCGGCAACATCATTCCCACATCGCGCATCAACAAGCCGGGACTGGCCATCATGAACTTCTTCCCGCTGCCTAACTATACGGAGGCCGATCCGGCGCTGAAATACACGCGCAATTACCGCTCCAACGTCAGCGGCAGCTTCCCACGGCGCGAGGACCTGTTCCGCATCGACTACAACGTCTCTTCCACGCTGAATGCCTTTTTCCGCGCCACTGAAGACAACGACGACGAGAACTGGCCGTACAACAACTGGACCGCCGGCGGCCACAACTTCGATATGGGCACGACCTATCGCTGGCAGCACGGGCGCGGGGTCTTGCTGCACGTGGCCAAAACCTTCGGTCCCACCTCAGTGAATGAGTTCACCTTTGGGGTGAGCACGCGCGGCCAGGCCTTCAACCCGGCCATCCCCGGCCAGTGGGCCCGCAGCAAAATGGGCAACATTGGCCAGTGGTATCCGGCGGGCAACGAGAGCGGCGCCATTCCGGATGTCAGCTTTGGCGGGGTACAGAACGGCATCAACGGCGGTATCGGCAACATTCCGTACCACAACGAGAACCCGGTGTTCACCTTCGTGGACAACCAGAGCAAGGTGATCCGCACCCATACGCTCAAGTTCGGCGTCTACATCGAGCGCATGCGGAAGGACGAGGTGGGCGGCCTCAACCCGCGCGGCTCGTTCGATTTCGGCCGCAATACCAACAACCCGTTCGATTCCAACTACGCCTTCTCCAACGGCCTGCTGGGTAATTTCAACAGTTACTCGGAAGCCAGCTTGCGAACTTACTCGCTGTACCGCTATACGCAGGTGGAGTTCTACGCACAGGATTCCTGGAGAGTCTCCAAGCGCCTGAGCCTGGAGCTGGGGGTTCGCTTCTATTCTGCTCCTCCCGCCCACGATATCCGCAGATACCTGACCACCTTTGAGCCGTCCACCTATGACCTGAAGACGGCCGCAGTGTTGTACCGGCCGGGCATCGATCCCACGACCGGCAAGCGCGTGGCGATCGATCCGCGCAACGGCAATGTGGCCCCGGTACCGTATATCGGGTTGTTCGTGCCGGGTTCCGGCAATTACGCGCCCGGGATGGTGGTGGGCGGCACGGGCAAGACCCCGGCCAGCTTGTACACCACGCCGTTTTCGATCGGTCCCCGAATTGGCTTTGCGTACGATCCGACGGGGAGCGGCAAGATGTCCATCCGCGGCGGCTGGGGCCTCTTCTATGACCGCGTGCAGGGCAACACCTTTTCCGGCACGGTGGGCCAGCCGCCGGTGGCTTACAACCCCACCCTCTACTTCAGCAATCTCGACACCTTCCTGCAAGCCACGGGCGCGGTGGGGCCTCCGGGTGTGACCACGGACGCGATCGGCCAGCAGTCTCTGCCCACGGTGATGAACTTCAGCCTGGGCGTGCAGCGCGATGTCGGGTTCCACACGGTCGTGGACGCGGCTTACGTGGGCAGCCTGGGGCGGCATATCCTTTACCAGGTGAACATCAACCCGATCCCGATGTTCGCTCATTTCGACCCGAAGAACATCGACACGACCACTGGCAGCCCGTTGTCGGACAACTATTTGCGGTACTACATGGGGATGGGCAACATCAACGTGTATTCTTTCGGCGCCACGACCAACTACCACTCGCTCCAGGTTTCGGTGAACCGCCGCATGTCGCGCGGGATCCAGTACGGGGTGTCTTACACCTGGTCGAAGGCGCTGGGCGTAGCCAGCACCGACGGCACCGGCGTGAGCCCCTATTTCGATATGCGCCACCGTAATTACGGCCCGCTCAACTACGACATTCCCCAACTGCTGATCGCCAACTTTATGTGGGACCTGCCGGACCCGGCCAAGAAGCTGAACAACCGGTTCCTCAGCCTGATCACGGGCGATTGGCAGTTGTCCGGCATCACCGGCGCCGCGTCCGGCCTGCCGTTCACGCCGGGCTTCAGCACGTCCGACGGCGCGGACATCACGGGTTCGACCGAAGGCGCGCGCATGGACGTGGTCGGCAATCCGAATCTGCCCGGCGACAAGCGCAACTTCTTCACCAACTTCAATACCGCGGCGTTTGCGCGGCCGGCCAAGGGCACCTTCGGAAACAGCGGCGTCTACTACATGCGCAACCCGAGCTGGAGCAACTGGGACATGAGCGTGTCCAAGCGCATCCCGTGGAAGGGTGAGGAGAGGTACTTCCAACTCCGCGGGGAGTTCTACAACGCCTGGAACCACACCGAGTTCAGCAGTTACGACACCAGCTTCCGCTTCAACCCGGCGGGCCAGCAGATCAGCGCCAATGTGGGTGCCTTCAACGGCACGCGGGCTCCGCGCAACATCCAGTTGTCGCTGCGGCTCATGTTCTGACCGCGTGCATACATCCTGGGGGCCGGGTGTTTCCGGCCCCCCTTCGGTGAGCCCCGAGATCGCGCGGCATCGACCGCCGTGTACACTGAATAGGCTGATTGGGGATCCAAAATGCAAATCCCGGTCTAGCAGCCCGTGGATAGAGTCGCCGAAACATCTTGAGGTGAGAATGTTTTGGTCCGATAATTGGCTATCGCATGGGGCAAACGAAGGCAGAAGCAGACTTCCTTCTGGGTGGAGACCAGTCAGTTGCACGCTCGGGGGCGCCACTCCTTCTACCGCCGGCTGAACGGGATTCTCGACCGGGCCAAGTTTTGCCCACTTTTACGATACCGGCGGGATGAGCCGGGTGCACTTGCGTGGCAAGAACAACATCGCCAAGCGCGCGCTGATCCACGCCGCAGCCTTCAATCTGAGCTTGATCCTGCGGCAGATGTTACCGGTGGGCACCACCCGGCAGGCGGCAGACCTGTTCGCCGTACTCTATTCTGCGTTTCTGAGGCTCACACAAGCCGCAGAGGTGCCCCTGCTAGTGCTCGGATCGCCTGGCCCGCTGGCTCGACCCGCTCGCGAGCGAAATCGATGTCGCTGGTCACATCGCGAAAACGCGCCTTTATCCACGGGCTGCTAGGCTACGGCAGCCTTTGGATTGGGTCCATACTGATTCGCACCCGGTTGGCTGTCTTGCACCATGAAGACAAGCAGAACAACAAAGCCGATGAGCGGAATCAAGCTGATAAGCAACCACCATCCACTTCGATTAGTGTCGTGGAGCCTGCGGACCGACACCGCGATGCCAGGAATCAGAACGGCCAGGCTGTAAAGAATTCCAACAACCCCTGGACTGCCAACAAGCCCCTCGATGATACCAATCACCAGGGCGATGATCACGTTGAAGAGGACGAACATCCAATACGCTTTTCGACGTGCCCGCCCGCAGAACACCGCATACTTCTTCAGCCCTTCGAGATACCAGTGCATGTTCTCTCCTTTCTTGTTGCTCCTGTCGATTTGGCTAGCGGCCTGCCCGGGTCATGCTGCCGCATAGCCCGGAATTTCCATTCTGGTTCCCGGGCTGCCGTCTAGTATACACCCAACCGGCTTCGTTCGAGCCGTTTCTGCTATGGTTTCCATCCTGAGCGATTCGGGTGTCCTATCGAAATGGCAGCCGTGCCTCTTCGGGACGCGGGAAGACCTGGAAGTACCCTGTTTCCAAGGGATTGCACCGACACCTCCCCGTCCCCTACCTCCTTGCTATCCCGTCTGCTTTCGCTCAGCAGCCGTCTCCTACCCGGCCGGCAGCAACGCCGCGATCCGCCGCAGCATCGCTCCGAAAAGCCGCCGCGTCAGATGGCCCTCGGCCAGCAGCAGCCAGCAATCGCGGGCATGCTTGATCAGCCGCCCGGGTGGTGTCCTAAAGTTGCGTTGCCCTGGATCGACTGTGATGAATGGCTGTGGCGGGGCTTGGTTCTTTTCTGCTCTCGGTGGTCCAGCATTGGGTCTCCCTCTTGGCTGGTTGTGGGGCAACCGTGGTTCTTGAACTTTTTAGACGGTACTGCCTCAAGCGCGAGATCTCGCTCAAATGGCATTCGATCCTTCTTCTGCTATTTGTCCTCTTCGCCTGCTATCAGGCGTGGCTTGATGAGCACTCTAGTGCTGAAGGCCGAGCCAAGCGAATTGTCGCCCTTGAAAAGGAGAAGGCATCCCTTCAGGCAGTGTTGCACGAGAAGGACCGGCGCCTGGAGGATCGTCAGAGGGAGGTTGAAACCCTAAACAGCAGACTCCCGGAAGTCACAGTAAAGGGGATGGCGGGGATCGCGCTACCGACGCAGTTACCGGTCAGTCGGTTCCCGACCTCACAAAGGCAAGTCCCGTCAACGGACCCTAACAGCCCGTGGATGGAGTCGCCGAAACATCTTGAGGTGAGAATGTTTTGGACCGATAATTCGGTATGGCATGGGGCAAGCGCAGGCAGAAGCAGACTTCCTTCTGGGTGGAGACCAGTCAGTTGCAGGCTCGGGGGCGCCACCCCTTCTACCGCCGGCTGAACGGGATCCTCGGCCGGGCGAAGTTTTGCCCACCTTTCCGATACCGGCGGGATGAGCCGGGTGCACCTGCGTGGCAAGAACAACATCGCCAAGCGCGCCCTGATTCATGCCGCCGCCTTCAATCTGAGCTTGATCCTGCGGCAGATGTTACGGGTGGGCACGGCCCGGCAGGCGGCAGACCTGTTCCCCGCACTCTATTTTGCGTTTCTGAGGCTCACACAAGCCGCACAGGTGGCCCTGCTAGTGCTCGGATCGCGTGGCCCGCTGGCTCGACCCGCTCGCGAGCGAAATCGATGTCGCTGCTCACATCGCGAAAACGCGCCTTTATCCACGGGCTGCTACCCCAGCTTCTCCTTGAGGAGCTGATTGACGGCCGCCGGGTTGGCCTGGCCGCGGGTGGCTTTCATGATTTGGCCCATCAGGAAGCCCAGCACGGCGCTCTTGCCGGCCTTGTATTGCTCCACCTGCCTGGGATTGGCCGCCAGGACCTGATCGATGACCGCGCCCAAGGCGCCGGTGTCGCTGATCTGGCGCAGACCTTCCCGCTCCACGATGGCCCGCGCCGATTCCCCGCTGCCAAACATCTTCGCGAAGACCTCCTTGGCGATCTTGCCGGAGATCTCGCCGCTGGCCACGAAACCCAGCAGTTCGCCGAGCTGTGCCGGGCTGACCGGCGATTCGGTGATCTCCTTGCCTTGGGCATTGAGGGCGCCCATGAGATCGCCCATGACCCAGTTCGCGGCAGCGCGGGGATCACCGCAGGCGGCAACTTTTTCGAAGTAGTCGCTCAGCTCCCGGCTGAGGGTGAGGATCTGGGCGTCGTAGTCTCGAAGCCCGTAGTCGCGCACGAAGCGGGCCCGCTTCTGCGGCGGCAGCTCCGGCATCTTCGAGCGCATCCGCTCGCGCCACTCGGCGCTGATGCCGAGCGGCAGCAGGTCGGGCTCGGGGAAGTAGCGGTAGTCGTGGGCGTGCTCCTTGCTGCGCATGCCCACGGTTTCGCCGGTGTCGGCGTTGTAGAGGCGCGTCTCCTGGGCGATGGTTCCGCCGCTCTCCAGCACCGCGATCTGGCGGGTGATCTCGTAATCCAGCGCCATCTTCAAAAAGCGGAAGGAGTTCAGGTTCTTCACCTCGGCCTTGGTGCCGAATTTCTCGGCGCCCCGCCGGCGCACCGAGACGTTAGCGTCGCAGCGCAGGTGGCCTTTCTCCATGTCGCAACTGGAAACCTCGATGAACTGCATCAGCAGCTTGAGCTCGGTGAGGTAGGCGTAGGCTTCCTCGGAGCTGCGCATGTCGGGCTCGCTGACGATCTCGATCAGGGGAGTGCCGCAGCGGTTCAGGTCCACGTAGGTGTAGCGGTCGGAGTCGCGAAAGCCCTCGTGCAGGCTCTTTCCGGCGTCGTCCTCCAGGTGCACGCGAGTCACCCCGATGCGCTTCGCGCCGCCGTCCAGTAATCCCTCAGTCTCGGGGGCAACAGCCTGTGCAGCCGGGTAGGATAGGCTTTCAGCCTGTCCGGAACCCTTTCGGATACCGCCCGAGACAAGCTGCAGCTTATCCCACGGCCCCCGAGACTGAGGCATTACGCGGTCCACCGAGATCTCGATCCAGCCGTGCTCGGCCAGCGGCTGATCGTACTGGCTGATTTGATAGCCCTTGGGAAGGTCGGGATAGAAATAGTTCTTGCGGGCGAAGCGCGAGAACGGGCGAATCTCGCAATTCAGGGCCAGGGCCGCTTTCACCGCCATCTCGACGGCGGCGCGGTTCAACACCGGCAGCGGCCCGGGCAGGCCCAGGCAGACCGGACACACGTTGCTGTTCGGCGGCGCGCCGAAGCTGGTCGGGCAGCCGCAGAAGATCTTGGTCTTGGTAGCCAACTGCACGTGGACCTCGAGGCCGATGACCGGCTCGTAGCGCGCCAGCACTTCCGGCGCCACCACCACGGCAGTCGAGGAGGACATTTCCTCATTATAGTCGGGGGCAGCCAACGAACATGCTGTACACCCAACTCCCCTTGGCGGACTTATTGCGCCAGTCGGTCTACAGCCGCATCGCGGGCTATGAGGACGTCGACGACGCCGAACAGCTCTCTCAAGACCCGACCTTCCGGCTGATCGGTTCCGAGAAGATCTGGGAGCGTCGAGCGGCGCTGACTTCTCGGCTGCAATCATTCGAGACCGACTTGCTTACTCAAGAAGTCAATCTCGCCGGGCTGGCCGCGATCAATCGGGACCTCCTAACGAGGCTTCGCCTCAGACCGACGAGGCATGTTGCAGCGCCGTCTTCACCGCAGAGGCGCAAAGGACCCAAAGCGGGCGCAGAGAAATCCTGAGAGCTTTTCTCCGCGTTGCCTCCGCGGCCTCTGCGTCTTTGCGGTGAGAAAAACTTGACTCATTTACGACAAGTTTGGTGCTTCAAGCGCTCTAGAGCGGGACATCGCGGAGTTGTTGACGCGACCCGTAGGAAGGCCCAGCCACAAGCCGGTGGTCTGGTACAAAAGCTTTCTCTACCAGGCGGCGAGTTGGAAGACGGCGCGGCGGGTGGTGGCCAAAGTGCAGTTCCACTGGTTGATGCTGGCGGAGAGTCATCTGACCAGGCGGCTGTTTGGGGCCATGGTAGGAAGGATCGCCGCCCTGCCGGTGCCGACGCGATAGACGCAGGCGATGGGCGCAGCGAAATCAGCCGACCAGGAGTTCAGGGCCGGAGAGGTCTCTGTGGAATGCACTGGAAAGGCGGGGTTTGTGGGTTTTGGTTTCTGGCGGCCGGGCCAAAGTGGCGCTAGGAGGAGCCGAAAACGGCTCCCAAAGCGAAAACTGCAACTCGGGGACACAAAGGACGGCGACTGGGTGTATAATGACCACAGCCCGGGAGCCAAAATGGAAATTCCGGCTGAACTAACCACTGGCACCTGGACCACTTGGCAACCTTGGGACATATTTGTCCTGTACAAGGAGGTGGTCTGTATGCGTCGTCTGAGAACCGTACTTCTTTCGGCATTGTCCGTTACTCTCCCCTTGCTTGCCCAAAGCCCGATAGCCAACATCGTCGGCCAGGTGCAGGATCCTTCAGGCGCACTCATCCTCGATGCCAGGATTCTCGTGCGCCATGTCGAGACCGGCGAACTTCGTGAAGCGAAGACGGACGAGAAAGGCGAATACACGGTTGCTAATCTGCCCCCGGGGCAATACCGCATCACGGTTGAGAAGGACGGCTTTCATCGTCTCGAGGACCGTGACGTCACACTCGAAACCGATCAGACCGCGCGGCTTGATTTCAAGCTGCAGGTCGGAGCGGTTTCCGAGGTGATCGAGGTTCAGGCAACGGTGCCCCTGCTCAACACCGAGAGCGCCATGAAGGGCGACGTAATCGTCAGCCGTGAGATGGTTGACATCCCGCTGGATGGCCGGGATTTTGCCGATCTGGCATACCTGGTTCCCGGCGTCGGCGAGAAAGCGCAGGGCGGGCAGGGATCGAACTTCGCGGTGAACGGCGCCCGCGCGGATAACACCAACTTCGTCGTCGACGGTTTCTATAACCAAAACATCAAGGGCGGAGGCGCGCAGGCCAGACCGACAGTCGATTCCATGATGGAATTCAAGATGCAAACCACCGGATACTCCGCGGAGTACGGGCGCCTGGCCGGTGGGACAATGAACATGGTACTCAAGTCGGGCACCAACCGCCTCCACGGAACATTGTTCGAGTTCCTGCGGAATGATGCTCTGGACACGCGCGGCTTCTTCGATCCGGCGAAGACCAAGTTGCGGCGCAACCAGTTCGGAGCTGTGCTGGATGGTCCTGTCTATTTTCCAAAGCTCTACAACGGGCACGACCGCACTTTCTTCCTCTTCAACTGGGAAAGCTACCGGCAGGTTACCGGCAGTTCCCTGCTCACCAGAGTGCCTACCAGCCTGGAGCGGCAGGGCGATTTTACCCAATCCCTCGACGTTGACGCGAAACCGGCCGTGCTCGTGGATCCGTTCAGCTCGACTGTCTCGGGCGCCTGTGTATCCGGGAAGATCGGCAACTGTTTTCCTGGTAATAAGATTCCCGCCAGCCGGTTCGACCGGATGGCCGGGCAGGTCATGACCTACTACCCTGCTCCGAACCGGGCGGGGGTGAACAACTACTACGCGCTGGCAACCGAACCGGATGAGTGGGACAGCTTCACCGGGAAGGCAGACCAGCGAATCCGTAGTTCAGACAGCGTCTCGGTCCGGTTCCTGAAGCGGATCAACCGCAACACGGATCCCTTCGCCGGTAGCGAGACGGGCAGCATCTTCGGCGACTGGAACAGGCAGACCCAGGCGCTCGCCGGGTTGAGCTATACCCGGCTCTTCAGCGCCGCGCTGATCAACGAGGCCCGCTTCGGCTTCACGCGAACAACGCAGCGTAAGTTCGGCAGCGCCATGGGCCACAACTACGCGACGGACTGGGGCTTGACCGGTGGCACGACCGATCCGTTCCTGGTTGGATTTCCTCGTTTCCAGGTCACCGATATGGCCAGCCTGGGCAACGCCAAGAACGTGCCCATCCTCTTCGCCGTGAACAACTACCAGTGGACCGACACCTTCACGTGGGTTAAGTCGAGCCACCTGCTGAAATTCGGCGCCGACATCCTGCGGTCGCAGTTCTTCATGCCGTACTACAACAACAATCGCGGCACCTATATTTTCAACGGATTCTGGACCACCGTTCCGATCGCTGACATGGAGCTGGGTGTCCTCAACAAGTTCACCAGAACAGTCGGCAGCAATCCGAACTATCTCCTGTTTACGAACTATGGTTTCTTTGCTCAGGACGATTTCAGGGTCAGCCCCACGCTGACTTTGAACCTTGGCCTCCGCTATGAGCTGGCAACACCGCCGGTGGAGAAATACGGGCGCCTCGCCAATTTCGTACCCGAACTCGGAAAACTGATTATTTCGAGTGACAAGACCATCCCCGACTTGCAGCAGGCCGTCACCAGCGCGGGCCTCACCGGACTCGTGGCACTAGCGCGAGACGTCGGGCTTCCACAATCGATGATCTACACGGCTTACAAATGCTTCGCGCCACGCTTCGGCTTCGCCTGGCGGCCGTCGGGAGGGGTGCGGACCGTGGTCAGGGGCGGCTACGGCATCTACTACGGCAGCAACCTTTGGAACCCGGTTCGCAACGACTTAGGCAACACCTTTCCTTTCTCGGTGGAGGAGAGCCACAACAAGAGCAACAAGAGGCCGCAGGACCTCACTCTACTGAATCCGCTCGGAACCTCGGCGACTTTGGGCGGGGTGCTGACCCCCAACGGATACCAGACCTGGCCGACTCCCCAGTACTTGCAGGCCTGGAATTTGACCGTCGAGCGCGAGCTCGGCAGGTCCGTGGCGGTCGAGGCCGCGTATATCGGATCCAAGGGCACCCATCTTGGTAGGCAGTACAACATCAACCAGCCGTTCCGGCTCCCTTCTCTGCAGCTTTCCGGGGGCGGATATCCGCGGCCCATTCCGGGATTCAACGACATCAACTATTACTCCTTCGGTTCCAACTCGATTTACAATGCCGGTATCCTCCAGATGCGCAAGCGCTTCGCGCGTGGCTTCTTCTATCGTCTGAACTACGTGTACAGCAAGTCCATCGACAGCGCCTCGCAAATTTCCGGCTCCGGCGACGGTGGCTACGGCGGCGCTCAGGACGCGCGCAATCTCAGCCTCGAGCGGGGGCGCTCGGACTGGGACCGGGGCCACAGCGTAACGTCGTTATTCATGTACGATGTGCCGTTCCGCCGGCATTTCCTCCTGAACGACTGGCAAGTCGCAGGGACCACTCGCCTGCAGACAGGGCCGCCCTTTACGGTGGCATCCTCCAGTGTGCAACTGGACCAGGGCGAAGCCAACAGGCCTGACCGTG
>CAVRZY010000119.1:0-9111 GCA_963725415.1 uncultured Acidobacteriota bacterium
GGGCCCATCATCCCCGTCCCGATCACGGCAGCAGTTTCAAAGGTGTTTTCCGGCATGGTCATTCAAGTCCTCTTCGGGGCGTACTTTTCCCGAACCAGCAACAGGTAGGCGGTGGCTCCGGTGAGCAGCAGGATCTCAATGGCTAGCATGGGCGCCACGTAGCTGCCTTTGGCCTGCAACAGCCAGCCGGTTAGCAGCGGGGCCACAATGCCCGGAACGTTGGCGGCGCAATTCTGAATGCCTACGATGCGCCCGACCGCTGCGCCGGGAATCAGCGTTTGGGTCAAGGCCCAGTAGTTGGCGGTCATCAGGCCAAGAGCACTCAAGGAAAATACGGCGAAGAACAACGCCACGGAACGAGAGCCGGAGAGTGGGCCGATCAGTTGCGTCGAGGCCAGCAGGAAGCCCGCAATGGTGAAGGCTTTGCGCACCAGGACGGGCCTGCCGCCGCGGTCGATGAGACGATCCGCGGCCCAGCCGGCCAGCGTTGCCACTACGGCCATCCCCAAAAAGGTGGACATGGTCAAGATGCCGGTTTTCTTGAGGTCGAGTTCCCAGCGTGTCGAAAAGTAGGTCGGCAGCCAGGTCATGCAGAAGTAGACAAAGTACTGGTAGCAAAACGTTCCAACGATGGTGCCCCAGATCACCGGGCTGGCCATGATCGTGCCGAACGGGACGCTGGCGGCCGGCGTTTTTCGCACCTGCGCGGATTCCAGCATGCGATCATCATCCTGGACCAGCTTGAGCCACGGAGCGAGCCAGATCAGACTACCCAGGCCGAGGATCACGAACATGGTCCGCCAGCCGTAGGCGCCGATCAGCCAGGCCGCGATGGGCGCCCCCACGCCCGGCCCTACCTTGGCCGCCGCCATGTACAGCCCACGGCGAACCCGCGCTGGTTTTCGGCGCAATGGAACCGGATCCAGCGCATGCCGGCGGGAGTGACAACGGATTCGCCCACCCCCAGCAGGAGCCGCAACAAAAACACTTGCCGGGTGGAGCGGGCCAGCGCGGTGCCGGCGGAAATCAGGCCCCAGAACAGGAATCCCAGCGCGAATGGGGTTCGCACCCCGAAGTGATCGACCACCCAGCCGGCCGGGATCTGTAGCGGGGCGTAGGAGAAGAAAAACGCCGAATGCAGGGGGCCACGCTCATCGCGATCCCGGTCGGTCAGATGGAGGGAGGCGGTGATCGACTTGGCGGGGTCCTTTTCCGCCACGGCCATGGAAAGATTCACGCGATCGAAATAAGCGATCATCATGCCCAGGCACAGCACACCGACAATAGTCCAGCGCAGGCGCGAAGACATCACTTGCGCAGGCCTGGTTTCGATCCCTGTAGTCATGTCAGGCACCTAACGTATCATAATCCGCTCTGCGATTCAGACAGTGGGCATGGAACGCAGCAAAAACCGGGTACAGACAGCCATTTCGAGCGGCAGCAAATGGTGTCAGTCCCCGGTTTTTGCCCATCGCCGTATGGGTTGTTTGAATCGCAGATGATCCGCTGGCTGCTCGCGGCTGGCGGCTATGACAAAATAAGAACGAGATGGAGCTTCGCGTACTGGCGTTTGTGCTCGCTGGGGGTAAGGGCACGCGCCTGTACCCGCTTACCAAGGAACGCGCCAAGCCGGCCGTGCCGTTCGGAGGCAAGTACCGGATCATCGATTTCGTCCTCAGCAATCTCATCAATTCCGGCATTTACTCGATCTACGTTCTGATTCAGTTCAAGAGCCAGTCCCTGCTCCTGCACTTGCGCGACGGCTGGCAGTTCGCCGGCCCCCTGCGGAACGAGTTCATCATTCCGGTGCCGGCTCAGATGCGATCGGCGGATGAGACCTGGTACCGGGGCACCGCGGATGCCATTTTTCAGAACATCAACCTGATCGAACAGGCCGAGCCGAACGTGGTGGTCATCTTCGGCGCAGACCACATCTACCGGATGAACATCCGCGAGATGATCGAGTTCCACCAGCACAAACAGGCCGAGGTGACGGTGGCCGCCATTCCGGTGGACAAAAGGCTGGCCTCGGAATTCGGGGTGATCGAAGCCGCCCCGGACGGACGCATTTTGGGCTTTCACGAGAAGCGCGCCGACGCGCCCACGTTGCCCGGCGATCCGGAGCGGGTCTTCGCTTCCATGGGAAACTACATCTTCTCGGCCAGCCTGCTGATCGAGGAGATCAAGAAGGACGCCGACAACGACCAGGGCACGCACGACTTCGGGCGCGACATCCTGCCCTCCCTGGTGGGCCGCGCGGCGATGTATGCCTACGATTTTCGTACCAATTCCATTCCCGGCGAACCGCCCGGCAAGCCGGCCTACTGGCGCGACGTGGGGACCATTGACGCCTATTACGAAGCCAACATGGATATTCGCACCGTCGAACCGGAGCTGAACCTGTACAACCGGCAGTGGCCGCTCATGACGGCCGGCTACGCCGACCCGCCGGCCAAGTTCGTCTTTGACGAGGAAGGACGGCGCGGGCAGGCCATCGATTCGGTGGTCTCAGCCGGGACAATCCTCTCCGGCGGACTGGTCCGCAATTCCGTCCTGGGCCGTTACGTGCGCATTCACTCCGCCGCCGTAGTCGAGGATTCCATCATCTTCGACAACTGCGACATCGGCCGCAGGGTCAAGATCCGGCGGGCCATTCTTGGCAAGAACCTGCGCATTCCGCAAGGCACCGTGATCGGGTACGATCCGGAGAGCGATCACCGCCATTACCACGTCACCGAAGGCGGCATCGTGGTCGTGGAAGGAATCCGTTCCCCAGTCGAGCTGTCCACCTTGACTGTCTAGCGAGGCTTCGCCTCAGACCGACGGGGCATGTTGCAGCGCCGTCTTCACCGCAGAGACGCCAAGAACGCAGAGGCGGCACAGAGAAATTCTGATGGTTTTTCTCTGCGTTATCTCTGCGGTCTCTGTGCCTTTGCGGTGAGAAAAACTTGACTCATTTACGACAAGTACCGCAAACCCTGGAAACTGGTGGTGTGAGCCATCAGACCTCGGGCAGCGTGTAGGGCGCTCGGTACTCTTTAGTGAGCAGCGCGTTCGCCTCCTTGTCATCGCCGAAGGTCTCGGTTTTGGGATCGAATCTCACGTCGCGGCCCAGCCGGCAGCAGATGTTCCCCAGATGGCAGATGGTGGTGCTCAGCCGGCCCAGTTCGATGTCGGCATTGGGCCGCTTGCGCGTCTTGATGCACTCCAGAAAATTCCTGGTGTGCGAGCCGCCCGAGGATTTCGCGCTCGGCCCAAGCTCGCCCTTCTTGAAATAGACTTGCCAGCCCGGGCCGTCAACCACCAGCGTCCCGTCAGTCCCGTAAAACGCCGTGCCGGCCTCCATGCCTTCGATCGAGCGGGCATTCTGAAAGCTGTGCAGCTCCCAAACCAGCGCCAGGTCGCCGTAATCGTACGTCAAGACCTGCGTGTCGGGAACCTCCTTGGCGTCGTTGAGCCAGTAGATCCCCGAGCTGCCCGAAACGTGTTTGGGCAGGCAGTTGTCCAGCCCGCGCAGCGCTTCGATGCCCCACATCGCCACGTCCAGCATGTGAACGCCCTGGTTGCCCAGCTCGGTGTTGCCGTAGTCCCAGAAAAAGCGCCAGTTGTAGTGGAACCGGTTCTTGTTGAACGGCCGCTGGGGGGCCGGGCCGAGCCACACGTCGTAATCCACGCCCGCTGGCACTGGGCCGTCCGGCGGATTTCCGATGCTGCCCCGCACCTGGCACATCCAGGCCCGGATCAGGCACACCTTGCCCAGCTTTCCCGAAGCCACGTATTCGATGGCGCTCTTGAAGTGCTCCCCGCTGCGCCGCTGCGTGCCGACCTGCACCACGCGGTTGTACTTTCGCGCCGCGTCCCGCATCAGGTGACCCTCGTGGATGGTCTGCGAGAGCGGTTTCTCGATGAACACGTCTTTGCCCGCCTGGCAAGCCAAGATCGTCGGGATGGCGTGCCAGTGATCCGGCGTGGCAATGAGGACCGCGTCGATGTCCTTGTCCTCCAGTACGCGGCGGAAGTCTTTGGCCGACCCCGGCTGTTTTCCCTGCGCCTTGCCGATGTCTGCGCCGACCTTGGCGATAATCGCGTCGTCGATATCGCACACGGTCTTGAATTCCGCGCCCTGCCTGATTGCACTGAGCGCGTCGCCACGGCCCTGGTTGCGCCCGCCGATCAGCGCCAGCACGACTTTCTCATTGGCGCCCAGAACGCTTCCGGCGGCCACCGTCTTCAACAGAAACGACCTGCGGTTTTCTTGCTCCATCATGATATGTCGATCATACTATGCTAACAACCATGAGGAAACTCGCCAGTTTTCTGCTTGTCTTTCTGCTGCCGGCGATGGCCGGCGCGCAGACCCAGCCCCAGCAGGTCGCCGAGCTTCTCCAGCCGGAGCTCGAACCGCCCGAGACGGTCGCCTTCCAGTTGCGCAACTACCTTCTGAAGAAGGTGCCGCGGCTGCCCGCGCCGTCGAGCGCGGAACAATGGGCGGCCGAAGCGCAGAAGCTGCGCCAGCGCGTCTTGCGCGAGGTGGTGTTCCACGGCTGGCCCCGCGAGTGGATCGAGGCCCCGGCGAAATTCGAGGACCTCGGATTGATTCCCTCCGGCAAGGGCTACCGCGTGCGCAAGCTGCGCTACGAAATCGTTCCGGGCTTTCACTCCACCGCCATCCTTTACGAACCCGAAGCCATCCGCGGCAAGATCCCGGCGATTCTGAACGTGAACGGGCACGTGGGCGCGCCCGGCAAGTCGGTCGAGTACAAGCAGAAACACTGCATCAATCAAGCCCTTCGCGGAATCCTGGCGCTCAACCTGGAATGGCTCTCCTTCGGCGAGCTCACCAGCAGGGAAAACCAGCACTGGTTCGGCGCGCACCTCGATCTGGTGGGCGCCAACGAGGTGGGCCTCTTCTATCTGGCCATGCGCAAGGGGCTCGATTACCTCTACGAGCATCCCAGCGTCGATCGCGGCCGGATCGGGGTCACCGGCCTCTCGGGCGGCGGCTGGCAGACCATCGTCTTGAGCGCCCTGGATGAAAGAGTGTCGGTTGCCGTCCCCGTGGCGGGATATTCCTCGATCGTCTCGCGAATCGAGCGCGCCCCGGACACCGGCGACATCGAGCAGAACGCCACCGATCTTCTCACCGTGGTGGACTATCCGCATCTCACCGCCATGCGCGCGCCCCGGCCCACCTTGCTCATCTACAACGCCGAGGACGATTGCTGCTTCCGCGCGCCCCTGGTCAAGCCTTACATCTTCGATTACGTGCGGCCGTTCTTCCGCTTGTTTGGGCGCGAGGACAACCTGGCCTGGCACGAGAACACCGACCCTTCGACTCATAACTACCAGCTCGACAACCGGCTCCAGTCCTACCGATTCTTCGTCAAGCATTTCGGCTCCCTTCCGCCGATTCGGAAATTCCGGTGGATGATCAGATCAAGAGCTTCGAGGAGCTGGTGGTTGGATTGCCCAAGGACAATCTGACGATCCTCGGGCTGGCGAAGAAGCTGGCCAGCGCCATCGAGCGGGCGCCCGCCCAGCGGCCCGAGTTGATCGAGACGCTGCGGTACAAACGCGCCGCCGTCGCGCACGCCTGGGCTTTGAACAACACCAAGCACAAGGAACTCGAGACGCGCTCCTATCGCTTCGAGTTCGACCACGGCCTGAGCGCCACAGGCGTCTGGCTGAAGGCCATCCGGACGCCGGAAAACGCTCCGGTCACGCTGGTGCTCAACGACCAGGGCAAGAAGAACTCGCGGGTTGTGGTTTCAGACCGTCTGAATCGCGGCGAGCAGGTGCTGGCCATCGATCTCTTGTTCACGGGCGACGCCGCTCCGCAGAAACCGGGGCCCTCGAACTTCACCCAGATGCTCGCCGCTTTGGGGGATCGCCCGCTGGGGCTGGAGGCCGCGCAACTGATCGGCCTCGTCTCCTGGATGGGCGCCAAGAAAGTGCGGTTGGAAACCAGCGGCATTCGCAGCCAGGTAACGGCGCTGGTCGCCGCCGCCCTCGAGCCCGGGTTGTTTTCCGAAATCGTGGTGCGCGAGGGCATGCCCTCGTTGCGTTACCTGCTGGACCAGCCGGTCGAATACCAGTCGGCGCCCGATCTGTTCTGTCTCGACCTCTACAAAAAATTCGACCTGGACCGGCTGGCGCAGATGGCCGCGCCAACGACGATCGTAACGACGAATCCGCTATAGCGGCAGCGTTGCCGGCAGCGTGATGCGCTTTCCAGCGGCGCGATCTTCGATCACCAGCCGGCCGCCCTCCAGCGTCACGTCGTCCACTTTTTCGAAGCCCTCCGGCGTTCTCGCGTAGAACAGCAGGAAGCGGCTTCCGATTTTGGACTTCGCCGGCAGCCAGCGGTAGGTAGGCGTGTCAAACATCGAGTTGGTCTGGATGACTTCGCGGCGCGGCACGTCGAAGGGCTGCGTCGAGAATTCCAGACCCCGCGCCATTTTCAGGTTGGGCGGGTAGTTCTCCCAGATCTGGAGCCAGGGATACTCTTCGCGCTTGAAGACGTAGCCTACGAGCAGGCGTTTGTCAGGGTGCAGCGCCGTGACCCAGACGAGCTTGCGCGACGGGTCCATCAAGCAGGTGGTGTGGTCGATGGAACTGGGATTCAAAGGAGCCGCGCGTAAGTCGATCGTGCGGCCATCGACTGTGGGCGCGATGGGCCAGGTGAACTCCTTATCCGATGCCAGTCGCCGGGCCAGGAAGCCGGGCTTGGGAGGATGAGGGCGCGTCTTGCCGCGCTGCGCCGACATATCGACCACGGTTTTGCCCGGCTCCAGGAACGGCGAGCCGATGGTGGCGTGCTCCGCCCAGCAGATCGGGCGGTCGAAGCCTAGCAGGTTCTCCAGCTCGCTCTCCACGTAGATCACGTTTTCGCCATCCACCATGCGAAACGTTCGCTTGAAGACTTCCTGGACCAGGGGCAGTTTCGCCGAAAACGTCACCGCCAGGGTGTTGCCCTGTTTTCCCGAAGAGACGACCTCCCACGGCTGCATATGAGCTTCGCCGTGGCCGGGCATGCCGGCGGCGCGCTCTTCCGGCGAGACCGGCCCGAAGCCATCCACGCAAACAAAATGCCCCATGGTGGAACCGGAACCTGTTTTCTGCCCGGCTTCTCGGGCCATTCGCACCGGCTCCCAGAGCGGATTGAGCCGTTCCGGGTCCTCGCGCAACACCAGGTTGGCGAGCGAGCCGCCGTGAGTGAGAATGGTGAGCTCCAGCTTGTCGTTCGCGAGCAGCAGCCCGGGCCGTTCTTCGAAGCTGACCGGCTGCTGCGCCCAGGCCGCGAGGGCTAGAGAGAGCAGTGCAATCGAAATGGTGCGCATCGACCTGACCATAGCACGTTTGATACGCTGGTTTGGCAGACAATCATGGTTGGAACTCCCGGAGAATTGACCCACGCAGAAATTTTCCAGCAGCCCGAGACCTGGCCGGAAACGGTGCGGCGCGTGCGCGAAGCCGCGGTGGGAGGGCTGGCGGCTCCCGTGCTCACGGGGGCCGGAACTTCGGGCTACGCGGCCCTGGCGGTCGAGGCGGCCTGGCCCGGGTCGCGCGCCGTGCCTTCCACGGAACTGTTCCTGGATTTCCGAGCGTACCGGCGGAGGGCGGCGCGGTGGTTTCGTTTGCCCGCTCCGGCGACAGTCCGGAGAGCACCGCGGTAGTCGAGAAGATCCAGCGCGCGCTGCCCCGAGTGCGGCACGTGGCCGTAACCTGCAACGCGGAAGGCGCGCTGGCGCGCTGGCCGGGCGTCGAAGCCATCGTGCTCGACCCGCGCACCAACGACCGCAGCCTGGTGATGACCAGCTCGTTCTCGAACCTGGTGCTGGCGGGGCTGTGCCTGGCGCGGCCGGTAGAAGTCGAAGCCGCGCTTCCGGTGCTGTGCGCGGGTTGGGAAACGCGGCTGGCCGCTCACGACGCCCGGGCGCGCGCGCTGGCCGAGCATCCTCCCAGGCGGCTGGTGGCGCTGGCCTCCGCTGCGCTGTTCGGCGCGGCGCGAGAAGCCTGGTTGAAGGCGCTGGAGATGACCGCCGGCCGTGTGGCGCCACTGGCGGAAACCTACCTGGGGCTGCGTCATGGTCCGATGAGCTTTCTGGAAAGCGAAACATTAGTGCTCTGTTTTGTTTCATCCGATCCGGGCCTGCGCCGCTACGAGCAGGACCTGGTCAGGGAGCTTCGCGCCAAGAAGCTGGGCCGGCTGATCGCCTTGGGGCGGCCCGACATCAACACCGGGCTGTTCGATGAAGTCATCTCGACAGAGGCTTCCAGCCTGCCCGATTACCTGCGCACGCCGGCCGAAATCGTCTTCCCGCAACTGCTGGCCTACCACCTGAGTCTGCGGCTGGGCCTGGACCCGGACAATCCCAGCCCGGGCCGCGTGATCACGCGGGTGGTGGAAGGAATCCGCATCTATGAGTGACACTCTCGCGGGCGTCGCCGTGGTGGCGCACGGCGGCGGCCCGACGCAGGTGATCAACGCCAGCCTGGCAGGCGTGATCGAGGCGTGCCGGCGGCGCTCGGAAATCACCGCGCTGTACGGGGCGCGGCACGGGATTCTGGGCGTGATCGAGGAGCACTTCCTGGACCTTTACCGGCAGGACGGGGCGCTGATTTCGGCGATTTGCATCTATTATCTGTGGTTTATCTTGATTCTTTATAGCTACTTGTCCTATACCAAACACAGCGTTGTCACGAATCAAATCGTCTTTTCCTTGAAGCACAGTTTCAAATATCTTTAAGCTTTCAGGGTCACCAGTCATTCCGCTAATGCAACAAGTGTCTGTTCCCTGCAATCGCGTGATAAGTTCGCATTGTCCCATATCTCATATAAGGCTAAAACTGCTTTTTTACCACCAATTTCTCCAAGAGCGCCTAAAGCCGCCTGAGCAATGTCTCGACCTTGCCCAAAAACTCCTTGATTTCTTTTATGGCATTAAATAAGACTTCGACTTCCTGTTCACTGCCAGCGTGTCCTAATGCATACGCAGCTAAACGTTTGACATCACGGTCACTATCAGAAATCAGTGCCTTTGCGAGTACTTCACGTGCTATGTCACGGAACATCGTGATACAAACCAAACAAGCTTTGCGATTTCCTGA
>CAVRZY010000120.1:0-65691 GCA_963725415.1 uncultured Acidobacteriota bacterium
GATGGGTTGATCGGCTGTCGGCCGCCGGCTTCGGCGTTCCTGAGTCGGTCCAAAAGGGCTTGCAGGTCGGTCGCTCGCGCTGGGGTGGTCTGGTCTTCGTTCCGGACATATACAGGCCTGTCGCCTCTCAAATAGAGGTGGAGCTTGGGTTGCGGGGAGACCCGGATGAGCGCCAGGGCTTGGCCCGTGTTGGCCGGGGCCGGACAGGTGTGAACTTCGAAGATCGGTACGGGACTGACCCGGGTGGCGATGATGCTTGCCAACCGCGTGTTTAGGTCGCTCTTCGGCGGCACAGGAATGCCGGGAAAGCCTTGGCGGTCATTCGTCACTCCGACAATGAGCAAACCACCGTAGGAGTTGGCAAACGCGGCGATGTCCGGGCACTGCTCGTCGGAGTTCCAGGTCTCCTTGAACTCCAACCGAAACTTCTCTTCCACTTCGCTTTGCGCCAGGGCTAGGATGGCTTGCTGCAGCTCAAGCGGTTGGCACGAGGTGAGATCGTCCGTGAAGAGGTTGAGGGGCTCGCATACTCCTATTGTCGAGCCAGAGCATTCCAGTAGCTACGTTTTTTCGACGCTCAGCCCGAGATGACCACACGGGGTGTCAGTTAGGTTCTGTCTGGCCCCAGACACCTCTCGGTGGCCTGAATCGAGGCCTGGCCGTTGGAAAGCTGGATCTGCTCGAACGGGGCGTCGCCCTTGCGGCGAGCTTGCCTCAGGTACGGTAACAGATCCTGCTTCGCTGCCTGCTTCCTTCTCAGTAATCGCAAAGGATAGATCCGGGCGAACGTCCAAGAGTGCGCTGGCCGGCCACGTCGGGCCAGGTCAGCGCAGCCGCTCGAAGACCCCCGTGGTGATCCCAAGCTGTTGGAGGATGCGGAAGAAGAGCGGTGGCCCGATTTCGCTGCCACCGTGGATCGGGATCGTCACGGCGCGGCCGTCCTGATGAACCCAGCGTTCGTGGCTGCCGGTTTGACGTGTCTTCCGGAATCCCAATCGCGACGCGGCGCGCCGAAACTCATCGGCTCGCGCGCTAGGCATGAACGATTTCCGTGGTGTCGGACGGAAGGGCCAAACCCTTCTCGTGGTACTCCGCGGCGATCATCTCGAAGACGCGTCCCAGTTCGGCGAGCGCTTCTTCGCGGGTCGGCATGAGCGCGTAGCACCCCGGAATCGCGGGAATATCGGCGACCCAACCTCCCGGTCGGTTCCTGTACAGCACTACCTTGTAGTCGTCGAGCGCCATCTGCTGCTCTAATTCTATCCTTTCCCGCGCTGAACCCGCCCGTGCACTCCCGTGCAAGATGGCCAGCCAGCTACTTCTACGCATCGCACCCTTCTCCTGCCGAAGCAGACTACGTCTTCGGCGGGAGGTTGGCTTTCTGATCGGCGTGCAGGAGTTTGCGCATCTCGTCGAGGGTTGCCGTGGTTCTGGGGGTCTTGGGACGCGTGGGCCAGGCCAGGTTCGTCCACTCGTAAAGGTCCACTTCGTGGTCGTATAGCTCGGCGCCTAAACGACCCTCCTCCCATTCGGTGTACCGGTAGCGTTCGGTGCGCACGCTGCGGCCGAATCCACTCCCGCCGCGAGCAACCATGGTGTAGGCCGCCTTCTTCCACGGCCGCTGCGGGCCCTCCAGCAGCGGCACGAAACTCGTGCCCTCCATCCCCGGCGCCTGCGGCAGTCCGGCGAGTTCGGTCAGCGTCGGGTAGATATCGACAAACTCGACCAGACGCGGGCAGCCCACACCGCTCGCCTTGCCCGGAGAGTGCACGATCAGAGGCGCGCGCGCCGCCTGCTCGAACACGGTCATCTTGCGCCAGAGTTGCAAGTGGTCGTAGAGGTGCCAGCCGTGATCGCCGAATAGCAGCACGACCGTGTTGTCCCACAGCTTGTGCTTGTCCAGCGTATCCAGCACCAGGCCGAGTTGCGCGTCCATGAAAGTCGTCGCAGCATGATAGGCCAGGATGGCCTCGCGGCGCTGCTCGTCTGTCATCTCGTCATCGCCCTTGGTGACGGTGAGGGCGATGGGCGGAATGTCGTCGCGGTCGTCCGGGGGCGTATTGGGCAGCTTGATGTCGTCAAGCGAGTACATGTCGAAGTACTTGCGCGGCGCCACCCACGGCAGGTGCGGCTTGTGGAACCCGCAGCCGATAAAGAAAGGCTTGTCCTTGTTCTGCTCGATCAATTGCACGATCCGGCGAGCGGTAGCGCCGTCCGGCTCCTGCTCGTCCTTGTTGTTGGTCTTCGTCCAACTAAGTTTGAGCCCGCCTTGGCGGTCCACACCCCGGCCGGCGCGGGTCTGGTCCTCGTCACGCCTCCGGCCGCCTTTCTGGCCCAGCGGAATTCCCGCGACGCTCTCGGAGATGTCCCAGCTCAACTGGTATTCGAAGGTTCCGTGCGCGACCTTGCCTACGCGCGCCGTGAAGTAGCCGTGCGCCTTGAAATACTCGGGCAGGAAGACCACGTCGCCCAGGTATGTGCGCGGCGGAGTGTTGTTGTTGTAAACGCGCGTGGTCTCCGGCCGCTTGCCGCTGAGCAACGAGGTTCGCGTGGGATTGCACAGGGGATAGTTGCAGTAAGAGCGATCGAACCGCACCCCCTGGCGCGCCAGCCGGTCGATATTCGGCGTTTTCACCACGGGGTCGCCGTAGCAGGCGATGCGGTTGTTCAGGTCATCGACGGCCACCAGTAGCACGTTCATTTTGCCGGTCTTGCGCTGCGCCAGCGAGGCGAGCGGAGTGGCCAGCGGCATCCACAACAGATCGCGCCGTGTGAAAATCATTCTCACAGTCTCCTGTTTTATTTTAGGGTTCCGCCTTCGGCCAAGCCCGGAGTCGGACCGTACTTAAGACAGAATACCAATAACGCCCCAAAGTCTACCGAGTTTCGGAGCTCTTCCAAGTTAGTGAACTGGACTGTCAGGCGTATCGGCACTCCCTGCGCCTTGCACAAGACGCTGTCGCGCGAGGCCCCAGCCGCGCCCTCCAACGGGATTGTGCAGTAGGCGCCTTCGGCTCCAGTTGCACCCGCCAGCCCACCAGGCATCCATCCTAGAGCGCTTGAAGCACCAAACTTGTCGTAAATGAGTCAAGTTTTTCTCACCGCAAAGACGCAGAGGCCGCGGAGGCAACGCGGAGAAAACCTCTCAGGATTTCTCTGCGCCCCCTTTGGGTCCTTTGCGCCTCTGCGGTGAAGACGGCGTTGCAACATGCCTCGTGGGTCTGAGGCGAAGCCTCGTTAGAGTTGAATTCGCAACCCCGCTGCAATATGATTGTCCCTGCTCAAGGCTTGAAATCGGCAATTGTCGAAGGAGCGTGACTGCGGTGCGGATTCGAACGATTCCCTTCTTCTTGCTCTTTGCTCTCATCGTGAGTGGGGCGCCTCCCCCTCCGCAGCGAGTCCCGGCGAAGCGGGCGCCTGATGCCCGCTATGAGCCATCGTCTCCCCAAGTGGTGATGGAGATGCTCAGGCTGGCGAACGTCAACAAGGGCGATGTTGTCTACGATCTGGGCTGCGGCGATGGGCGGATCGTGATTGCGGCAGCCGAGAAATTCGGCGCGCGTGGTGTCGGCATCGATATCGATCCGGAGAGGATCCAGGATGCTCAAGAGAACGCCCGAAAGGCTGGCGTCACCGCTCGCGTAAGATTCCGCAATGAGGATCTGTTCGAGGCTGACATTAGCGAAGCCACCGTCGTGACACTCTATCTGCTCCCTTGGGTGAACCTCAAACTTCGCCCCAAACTGTGGAGCGAGCTGAAACCCGGAACCCGCATCGTCTCGCACTCTCACGACATGGGGGATTGGAAGCCCGAGAAAGAGGTCGAGGTGGACGGGGAGACGATCTATTACTGGATCATTCCGGCCAAGAAGCCCTCAGGCCCGCAGTGAGGCGCTGGGAGAATACTGTCAAAGCCCGGTAGTGCTGCGAGCGCGAATCCGCACAGACGGAACCCTGGGGGAAGGTCGCGCAGGACAGGATTGCCTGGACCGCACAGGCGGAGTAAACTTGTCCCCTGACGGGCGTTTCAGATCGAGATCTCGCGAGGAGGCCGCGCCATGGTCGGCCAAACCATTTCGCATTACCGCATTCTGGAAAAGCTCGGTGGCGGTGGAATGGGTGTGGTCTACAAGGCCGAAAACCTCAAGCTTAAACGCATCGTAGCCCTGAAGTTCCTGCCCGAGGCGCTGTCCAAAGACCGGCACACGCTGGAGCGATTCCAGCGGGAGGCGCAGGCAGCTTCTGCTCTCAATCATCCCAACATCTGCACGATTCACGACATTGACGAAGCGGAAGGCCGGCACTTCATCGCCATGGAGTTGCTGGAAGGCGAGACGCTGAAGCATCGCCTTCTCGGCAAGCGGCTGGATACGGAGGGAATCCTTGATCTGGGGATTCAGATCGCCAGCGGGCTGGACGCCGCGCACTCAAAAGGGATCCTGCATCGGGACATCAAGCCGGCCAACACTCTGGTGACCGAATCGGGACACGTCAAGATACTGGACTTTGGGCTGGCCAAGCTGCTCCCCGAACGGAGGCCCGCGCCCGGAGGGGTAGGGGCCGCGGATGTGCCGACCGAAACTGCGCAGGAGCTTCTGACCAGTCCCGGCACCGCAGTGGGGACCGTGGCCTATATGTCGCCCGAGCAGGCGCTGGGAAAGGAACTGGATGCCCGCACCGACTTATTCTCTTTACCAACATTGTCGAGCGCAAGCCGTGCAGCATGGCGCTGAGCTCGGCGGAAAGCACGCTCACCTCATTGCTGGGAAGAATGGCCTACGAGTCGCGGCGCGAAGTCACCTGGGAAGAACTGATGCGCTCGGCCTGAGCCCTCGGCGCAGATGGTACTCTTATTCATATGGACTCCCTCAATCGACGCGGGTTTCTGAGCGCCGCCGTGGCCGCCAGCAGCGGCGCGCTTCGCGGCGAGGCCCAATCGTCTCCCGCCAAGAATGGCATGCACCTCGGCTCGGTCACGTATAACCTCCTGAGGGACTGGGACGTGGAGACCATCATCCGGAACCTGGAGGCGGTGGGTTTCGAGGCCGTGGAACTGCGGACCGGACATAAGCACGGCGTGGAACCTTCCATCGCTGCGGCAGAGCGCGCACGCATCCGGCGGCGATTTGAGAGCAGCAAAGTGCGGCTTCTCTCCTACGGCACCACCTGCCGGTTTCAATCCCCCGACGCGGCGGAGCGGAAACAGCAGCTCGAGATTGCAAAGCAATTCGTGGATCTCGCCCGGGACACCGGCGCTCTGGGAATCAAACTCCAGCCCATGGGATTGCCTCCCAACGTGCCGCAGGAAACCAGCATCGGATACTTCGGCGCCTCCATGCGCGAACTGGGTGACTACGGAGCCGCCCGGGGCGTGGAAATCTGGATGGAAGTCCACGGCCAAGGCACTTCCAATCCACCCGTAGCCGCCGCGCTGCTCAAAGCCGCCGGACACGAGAATGTCGGTGCTTGCTGGAACTGCAACCCTCAAGACGTGCAGAACGGCTCGGTGAAAGAGAGTTTCGCGCTCCTGAAGCGCTGGATCAGAAACGTGCACCTCCACGAACTCTCGGATTCCGCGTACCCGTTTCGCGAGCTTTTTAGCCTGCTGCAACAATCCGGATACGACCGATATACTCTTGCCGAGGTTGCGGAGAGCAAAGAACCGGAGCGTTACATGCGCAATTTCAAGGCGCTGTGGACTGAGTTCAGGCGATCGTGTTCGTGATCCTATGACATGGTCATGCGCCGCACTGGCCGGGTTTTTTTTCTTGGCGAGTGGCAATGCTCCGCCTCCCGGCGAAATTTGGCGGTTCGATCGCGTACACCAGATCGGCGGCTACCCCACGACGGTTCTGGGCCACCCGCGAGTCATCGACACTCCCCTGGGCAAGGCCATCGAGTTCAACGGCGTCGATGACGCACTCTTCGTGGACGTTCACCCGCTCGCGGGCGCGGAGACGTTCACGTGGGAAGTAGTGTTTCGTCCCGACCTCGGCGGAGCGGCCGAGCAACGATTCTTCCACTTGCAGGAACGCGACCCGAAGACCGGGCTGGATACGCTGACGCGGCTCCTATTCGAGATCCGGGTCACCGGCAGCAATTGGTTCCTCGACAGCTTCGCTCTCTCCGGAGATCAGTCGAAGACGCTGGTCGACCGTCAGAAACTGCATCCACTTGGCGCCTGGTATCACGCCGCCCTGGTCTACGATGGCCGCGAGCTTCGGAACTATGTGGACGGCGTGCTCCAGAGGTCGGCCGAACTCCACCTGGCGCCGCAGGGGTCCGGCCACAGCTCGATCGGCGTGCGCATCAACCGGCGCGATTACTTTAAAGGCGCTATTCTGCTGGCACGGATGACCCGCCGCGCCCTCTCCCCGGCGGAATTCCTGCAAGTGCGACTATAGACCGTATGGAGGTGTGCAATGGAGAGTGAAGGAAATCGTTCGTCTACGCGCCGGACTTTCGCTGCCACGACGGCATTCGCGATTGTTCCACGTCACGTTCTGGGCGGGGTCGGTTATGTCCCGCCTAGCGACAAGATCAACCTGGCCTCCATCGGCCTGGGCCGCCAGGGAATGGTGGTCACCATGAGCCTGTTGGGGCGTGCCGACATCCAGGTGGTGGCGGTTTGCGACTGCAATGCGGGCAGCCAGGACTATGTCGAGTATGGCCGCAATGCGTTGCTGAACTCGGCGCGCCGCCTGCTGGGCCCCGGCTACGAGAACTGGGGGGAGGACCTGGCTTCGCCCGGAATGGCGCAGATCTTGCCCGGCTACCGGACCAGCCTGGGCACGGCCGGTCGCGATCCCGCCAAGCGGCTCGTGGAAGCGTACTACGGCTCTCGAAAGAATTCCGCGTACAAGGGCTGCACTGCGTACCGCGATTTCCGCGAGCTCCTGGAAAAGGAGAAGGATCTGGACGCGGTCTATGTCGCGACTCCGGACCATTGGCATGCCCCGATCTCCATCGCGGCCATGCGCAAGCGCAAGCACGTCTTGTGTCAGAAGCCCATGACGCACTCCATCGGCGAGGCGCGCCGCATGGCGCAGATGGCGCGGGAGATGAAGGTGGCCACATCGCTGCCCGTGAACAATCCCTCCTCCCAGCCCAGCCGGATCATTCGCGAATGGATCTCGGACGGCGCGATCGGAACGGTGCGCGAGGTCCACAACTGGTCGAGCCGCCCCAACGTTCCCCAGGGTGTCGACCGGCCGGCCGGAACTTTCCCCGTTCCCCAGGGTCTCGACTGGGACCTTTGGGTGGGGCCCGCTCCGTTGCGTCCGTACAATAGGATCTATCATCCGTTTCAGTGGCGCGGCTGGAGCGACTTTGGCACCGGCTCCTTGGGCAACATGGGGTCCTACAGCTTCGCCGGCCTGTTCAAAATCCTCGATCTCACGCCGCCCGTAGCCGTCGAGGCCTGCTGCACCGGTTTCCAGGACGCCAGCCCCGAATCGCACAAGGAGACTTATCCGAAGGCGTCGATCGTTCACCTGGATTTCCCCGCTGGCAACAATCGGCCTGCGGTACGCGTGTCCTGGTACGAAGGGGGCCTGCGGCCGCCACGCCCTGCGGGTTTGGCCGCGGAGGACGATCACTTCTTCCAGCCGGGCGAAGCAAACGAGGGCATCCTGTATGTTGGCGACAAAGGTTTTCTGCTCGCCGGCTATAACGGGAACAACCCCCGGGTCCACCCGAGATCAAAGAAATACGAGATGCCACCCGCGGAAAGGGGTGCGGGCCCGCCCGGAGATACGTCGATCGACCAGTGGGTCGCCGCCTGCAAGGGCGGGCCGGCCTCGCTCACCAATTTCGAGCTCCAGAGCCCGGTGACTGAAGCTTTCCTGCTCGGCTGTGTGGCGCAGCGCGTTCCGGCCGAACGGCTCGCATGGGACACCGCGAACATGCGCTTCACCAATTCCGAACGGGCTAACGGCTACGTCGACCCGCCGTACCGTAGCGAATTCAGGAATACCTAGCGGGAGGACAAACTGGGAAAGGACTGTTATGCAAAAGAGACACATTCATGGTGCTGTGCTTCTCAGCTTGCTGGTGCTTGCCTACCTGGCTGGTTCCTACGCCAGGCCGGGGACCGATCCGGAGTGGATCAAGATCAGATACGGAGCATGGGGCGGCCCCGGCGTGAACGCGGCGCCTGGACCCATGGATCCGATCCTGCTTAAGGACTACGCCCCGAAATCCTCGCTGGTGGTACCGGAAACCGCGGTGGCCAAGGCGTGCTTCCCGGCGATTGACGTGCATGCGCACGTGAACGCCAGGACGCCGGAAGAGGTGAAGGAATGGGTGCGGACCATGGATGAGGTCGGCATTGAAATGACTGTCATCCTGACCGGGGCTACCGGGGCGCAATTCGACAAGCTGGTAGATCTCTATCTCAAACCTTACCCGAGCCGATTCCAGCTCTATTGCGGGCTGGACACCACGGATTTCGACAAGCCGGACTACCCGGAGCGGGCCGTCGCGGAGCTGGTGCGCTGCTATAAGAAAGGCGCGCGCGGCGTGGGCGAGCTTTCGGACAAAGGCAGCGGCTTCAGCAGAAATGCGAACCTGCCCCGGGACAAGCGCCTGCACCCCGACGATGCGCGCCTGGACCCGTTCTGGGAAAAGTGTGCCGAGCTGAAGATGCCCGCTAACATTCACCTGGCCGACCATCCCTCCTGCTGGAAACCCCTGGATGCCTACCAGGAGCGTACGCCCGATTACCAGCATTTCAATCTGTACGGCAAGGATGTGCCCTCTTACGAGGAACTGATCGCCATCCGCGACCACACGCTGGCCAAACACCCCAAAACCACTTTCATCGCCTGCCATCTGGGAAACCAGGGTAACGACCTGTCGGCCCTGGCCAAGGTGCTCGACGCGCATCTCAACCTCTACGTGGACATCTCCGCCCGCGATTACGAGGTGGGCCGGGAACCGCGGGCCGCGGTCAAGTTCCTCACGAAATACCGGAATCGGGTTTTGTGGGGCACCGATATGGGCCGCGAAAAAAGCATGTACCAGGCCTGGTGGCGGTTGTTCGAAAGCGCCGATGAGTTCATGCCGGGGCGCATCTGGTGGCGGTACTATGGCCTGGAACTCTCCGCATCCGCACTCGAAAGCCTCTATCGCAAGAACGCCCGGGGCCTGATGAATTGGCAAAAGTTATGAGCACGTCATCTCTTTTCTTGCTGCTGTGCAGTGTTCCCCTGTGTGCGCAGGTCAAACTCACGCCCGGACCGGAACAGATTCCAGTCGAGATCGATGGCAAGCCATTCGCGGTGTTCATCATCGGAGGCCATGAAGTCAACAGGCCGTATCTCTATCCCTTACGTTCCGCCTCCGGGAAGGTCGTAACCCGGTCATTCCCCGCCGGCCAGTTGCCGGGCGAGAGCACGGATCATCCCCATCAGGCAGGCCTCTATTACGGTCACGGAGATGTGAACGGTTACAACTATTGGGCCAATCTGCCATCCCAGGGCGGTCCCAAGAGAGGCCGCATCGTTCTGAAAGAGCTGGTCTCGGTGAAGAGTGGGACGAAGTCGGGGACTGTGGACGCCATCTTCGACTGGCTGGCTCCGGACGGCAAGGCCATCATGACCGAAACGCGGAAAATGACGTTTTACTCGGACCCCCAGCTCCGTACCGTGGATGTGGACCTCGACTTCACCGCCATCGACCAAGTGGTGTTCCGGGACACCAAAGAAGGGACCTTCGCGATCCGGCTGGCCACTGTGCTCGAAGAGCCTCACACGAAAGTGATCGGTCCCCCGGACACCAAGGAGGGAGTGGTGCGCACTGGCAAATTGACAAATGCGCAGGGCGCTGAGCGCGAGGAGAACGTCTGGGGCAAACGCTCGGAATGGGTGGACTACTCCGGCGTGATCGATGGCGAGAAAGTAGGCGTGGTGATCATGGATCACCCCGGCAATCCCAGGCACCCCACCTACTGGCACTCCCGCGCCTACGGTTTGCATTCTGCGAACCCCTTTGGCGTGAGCGATTTTCTGAACGACAAGACCAAGAACGGAAGCATGACGGTCGAGCCGGGTCAACACGCGCGGTTCCGTTACCGCGTGATTGTCCACCCGGGTGATGCTCAGAGCGCCAATGTCGCCGGGCTGTACCAGAAGTACGCCGCGACGAAGGAGCGCTCCGGCCGGCCTGGTTTGTAGTAGAATCAGCCCAGATATTCTCAGAATGGGGAAGGAGAAGTGCCCATGGAACGAAGACATTTCCTGATGACTTCGGCGGCCGCCGCTGCTGCAATGCGTTCGAGCGCGCTCGCCAGTCCGAACGATACGGTCCGCGTCGCCTGCGTGGGAGTCCGCGGCCAGGGCCAGAGCCATATACGGTCCTATGGCAGGATGCCGAACGTGGAGATTGCAGCGATTTGCGATGTGGACGAGTCGGTGCTCGAGCAGCGTTTGCAGGATGCCGAGAAGCTGACCAAGAAGCGTCCGGCTGGGTTCACGGACCTGCGCAAGGTGCTGGAAGACAAGTCCATCGACGCCATTTCGATCGCCACGCCCAACCACTGGCACGCCTTGCAAGCCATCTGGGGCTGCCAGGCCGGCAAGGATGTGTACGTGGAGAAGCCGTGCGCGTATAACATCTTTGAGGCGAAACAGGTCCTGGCCGCCGCCAAAAAGTACAACCGCATGGTGCAACACGGAACCAACGGCCGCTCCTCAGCGACCATGCAGGAAGCGGTCAAGCTGATCCGGGAAGGCGTGATCGGGGACGTGTATATGTCGCGCGGGCTTTGCTTCAAGTGGCGCGACACCATCGGCCGCACGCCGGTTGAGCCCGTGCCTGCAGGCGTGCATTACGATCTGTGGCTCGGGCCGGCGCCCAAACGCGAGTTCACGCGTAACCGGTTCCACTACAACTTCCACTGGTTCTGGGACTACGGCAACGGAGATATCGGCAACCAGGGTGTGCACCAGATGGACGCGGCGCGCTGGCTGCTGGGAGTGAAGTACCCGACCAAGGTCAGCGCCATGGGCGGCCACTACATGTTCGACGACGATCAGGAAACGCCCAACACCATGGTCGCGACCTTCGAGTTCGACGAGGGCGGGAAAAAGAAGTTCCTGGTTTTCGAGGTGCGGCATTGGATCTCGAACGGCGAGGCCGAGATTCAGGACGTAGCCGACCCCATGGCCGGTCCGGCCGCGGGCACGCGCACTACCGTGGGCAACGTCGTCTACGGTTCCAAGGGATATCTGAGCACTGCCAGGCCGGGCTTCAAAATCTTCCTCGGCAAGGAGCAGCAACCTGGACCGGCTCCCGAAGGTAAGCGGCGCGGCGACAACTGGGCCAACTTCATCCAGGCCGTGCGCAGCCGTAAGCCATCGGATCTGAACGCCCCGATAGATGAGGGCGCGCCGTCGGTAACCCTGATTCATCTGGCCAACATCTCTTACCGATTGGGCCGCACGCTGCACTTCGACCCCGCCACCTTGACCTGCAAGGGGGATGCGGAAGCGAACAAAATGTTCACGCGCAACTACCGCGCACCGTTTGTGGTTCCAGAGAAGGTTTAGATGTGATGCGCACTGGCCGCCCTGGCCGGCGCGGCAATCCCATAAGGAGCGGACGACATGGACATACTGACTCGCCGCCGGCTACTTTCCTGCGGCATCCAGGCTGCGGCAGGCCTGACGGCATTGCGCTTGGGCGCAGCCGCCCAGCACGTTTCAAAGATGCGCTTCGGATTTACCTCGTACCAGTGGGGCAGCGACTGGGACGTCCCCACGACGATCGCGAACTGCACGAAAGCTAAGGCCTTTGGGGTCGAATTGCGGACCCAGGAGAAATACGCCGCAGGCGTGGAACTGTCGCTCTCCGAATCGCAGCGCCGTGAGGTCAAGCAGCGGTTTGCCGACAGCCCTGTCGCGCTGGTCGGCCTCGCGTGCTCCGAGCGCTATGACTGGCTCGAATCGGCCAAGCTGAACGAAGCCATCGAAAGCACCAAGGGCTACGTGAAGCTGAGCCAGGACGTCGGCGGCCATGGCGTGCGGGTTTTTGTCAACGATTTTCACAAAGAGGTCCCGCACGAGAAGACCATCGAGCAGGTCACTGGCGCACTCAACATCGTGGGCAGATACGCGGCCGATTACGACCAGTTGATCCGCTTGGAAAACCACGGCTCAGCCGGGGATTTGGTTACGCTTCGGAAGATCATGGACGGCGTGAACCAGCGCAGTGTGCGGATCAAGCTGAACGGCCTTCCGGCCGACAGTGCGGACTTCGCGCAACGCTTCCAACCGGTGAAGAATGTCCTCGATGACACGCTGCACTTTCATGAGCTGAACCGCGGGAACTTTCCCTATCAGCTCCAGGCTGATCTGCTGATCGACGCCGGCTGGGAGGGTTGGTGGCTGCTGGAGGCCAGCTCCAAGGTGCCGGACCGCCTTCAGGCGCTGATCGAGCAGCACCAGATCTGGGACGGGATAGTCGCGAAATCGCTGAGCCGCTGAGGCGCGGGACGAGTGGCTAACCAAGGCCGAAGATCCTTCTTGCGCCAGGCCGCTTCGATGGCGGCCGCCGCGCGCATCCTGGCCGCCCAGGAGCGGCCCGGGAGCTTCCGGTTTCGGCACGCCATGTGCAACGAAACCTTCGAGAAGAGGCCCTTTGCCGAGACCTGCCAGGCCATCCGGAAAGCCGGCTATACGGGCGTCGAGATTGCTCCGTTCACTCTGTCCGAAGACCCGGTGGGGATCCCGGCCCGGCAGCGCCGCGAATACTCTTCCATCATCCGGTCGGAAGGGCTGGAGTTTGCCGGTTTTCACTGGCTGCTGCTGGCCCCCAAGGGCCTGCACGTGACCACCGTGGACCAAGCCGTGCGGGAGCGAAGCTGGCAGCACATGCGGGGGCTGATCGACCTGTGCGCCGACCTGGGGCCTGGCGCCGTCATGGTCCTGGGGTCTCCCCAGCAGCGCGCAGTCACCGCGGCCTCGAGCCGGGCGGATGCCGTTCGCAACCTCACGGACGGTCTGGCCGGCATCGCCCCGCATGCGGTTGAGCGCGGCGTGAAGGTGCTTATCGAAACCTTCACCCAGCGGCCGGACGATGTCGTCCGGTCGCTGGCGGAGGCCGTCGCTATCGTTCGCGAGGTCGGCAGTCCCAGCATACAGACCATGTTTGACACGAACAACGCGTCGAACGAAGTGGAGCCGCACGCTGTTTTGGTGGACCGGTACTTCGATTTGATCCGCCACGTGCACCTCACCGAGCAGGGAGGGGCATACCCGGGCGTCGGTTCCTACGACTTCAAGCCGGTGCTGGGTGTGCTGCGGCGCCGTGGTTACACCGGCTGGCTCTCGCTGGAGGTCTTTGATTTCCGCGCCGGTGCTGATAAAATCGCGAACGGTTCTTTACGATACATTCAAGCCGAGATCGCCAAGCTGGCGTGATCGGAAGGAGGACAGAGTCGTGTATTTTCGTTTGTTCTTGACGATGTTAGTGGTGTGCGTAGCTGGCGCTGCGCAACCCCCCGTGCGGCAGCGGCCGACATATTCTCATCCCGGCTGGAAGCCAACTCCGCCCCAGACCGCAATGCCCAAATCGACGCTCGTTGTCGAGGAGCATAAGATCCAGAAAGCAAAGTTTCCGGCGATCGATATCCATTTTCACGGGGGCTTCCTCCGGACGCCGGCGGATTACCAGAAGCTGATTTCGATCATGGATCAGGTGGGCGTCGCTATGCTTGTCAACCTGGACGGCCGATCCGGGCAGGCGTTCGATCAATACCTGAAGGGAGCCGAGCCCTACCGGGACCGTATCATTACTCTTGCCCGGCTGGATTGGGAAGGGGTCAACGATCCCGGCTGGTCCGAGAAGATGACCAAGGAACTGGAACGGTGTTTTCGGGCCGGGGCGCAGGGGCTGAAGATCTCCAAGGAACTCGGTCTGGACGTGAGGAATAAGGACGGCAGCTTCCTCCAGTGCGACGACCCGCGGCTGGATCCGGTTTGGGAGATGTGCGCGAAATATAACCGGCCGATCGTTCATCATGTCAACGACCAGTTCGGCCGGTTCCTGCCCATCGGCCCCGAGAACGAACGCTACGAGGCGGGCTTGTGGAGGGACAACCCGTCTGAGAATTATTACGGCACCGGGCAACCGGGCTTCGAGGAGATCAACCAGCATCGCGAAAGGATGCTGGCTAAGCACCCGAAAGCGGTTTACATCCTCGCCCACATTGTGATGCTGGGATTTGACCTGAAGAGGGTTGCTGCACTGCTGGACAAGTATCCGAATGCCAACGTCGACCTCTCGGCCGCCATTCAGGAGGTAGGTCGGCAGCCGCGCACGGCGCGCAAGTTCCTCATCCAATACCAGGACCGGGTGTTGTTCGGCACGGATGGAGGCACCGCCCGCATGAACGACCTGGACGGTTTCTGGCGGCCGCACTTCCGGTTTTTCGAGACCGAAGACGAGTACTTCGACCACCCGGCGCAACTGCTGTCGCCGCTGGGAGCGCCGCTGCACGGCCGCTGGAAGATTTACGGTATCGGGCTGCCGGACGAAGTGATACGGAAGATCTATTACGCGAATGCGCTGCGGCACCTTCCGGCCGCCCGGCCGGCGATGGAGAAGCACCTGGCGGCCCGCCGCGCCGATTGACGCAGGCCACGATCAGAGCTTCCGGATCTTCAGGTTCTTAAACCAGACGGCTGCGCCGTGGTGCTGGAGGGAGAGGGAGCCGCTGGGCTTCGCGTTGAGCAGTATGTCCCGGACGGTGGGCGCGGCCGCCCATCGTTTGGAGGTGCCCGCGCGGGCCTCATCGGAATCCAGCGAACCATCCAGCACTTGGACGCCATTGATCCAGTGCTCAAAGTGGTCGCCTTTTACCACGAGCCGCGACTGGTTCCACTCGCCGGCGGGCCGGGCCGCCATCTTCCTTGGCGGGATCATGGAGTAGAGCGCGCCGGTGGCGTGAAGAAGATCGCCCTTGTTCATCTCCGGATAGCTCGCGTCATCGATCAACTGGAACTCGTATGAGACGGTGTACTCCTGCGCGGTTGCCTCCGGCGCCATTTTCGCGCGGTCGGAGCGAGGCGCGGTCAGCTCGCGCTCGAGCATGGCTTCGAACCCGCCGGTGCGCCTGTCGACCTTCGTGTTATCGAAGAAGATGATGCGTTGAATGCGGTACTTCACCCCGGTATTGCCGCGGGCGGAGATGCGCCAGTCGAACTTCAGCTCGAAGTCGCCGAAAGAGTCCTGCGTGATCAGGTCCTCACTGATGCGGGGTTCGGGACGTGTCTTGAGACAGCCGTCTTCGATGACCCAGGAGTCGCCGGGCGGCTTTTCGCTGGCGGGATCGCGCCATCCCCGCATGGTATGGCCGTCGAACAGCAGTCGAAAGCCCGCCCGCTCCTCGGCCGGAGTGAGCGTATTATCGGCGGCCGGCGCGACAACGCAAACCGCCGCAACCAGCACCAGGAATCGCATGTGCTCCGTCAGCTCCTCAAACCTTGCTACGCCAGCTTCGGCACCACGAACGGCGGCCGGTACCGCGTGCGCGTGAACATCGCGGTGGCTTCCGCGTCGCCCTTGCAGCTATAGGTGTCCGCATCGAAGTGCAAGGTGCGGCCCACGTGGTACGAGATATTGGCCAGGTGCACGAGCATGGTCGAGGTGGCCCCTTCCTCGATTTCCGCAATCTGGTCCGAGCGTTTGCGGCTCCGCATCACCTCAATGAAGTTGGCGAAAAGGTTCGTGGGCCGCTGTGTGGGGGTGGGGCCGGGCGCTTGCTCCCGGCCCAGGAACGTCTGGAATCCGCCTCTGCCTATCGCCAGATAGCCTTTCGACCCGTAGAAAACGTCGCCGACCGTGTTGACGTCCGCGCGGCGTCCCGCGCCCGGTTCCCCGATGCCAGCCTCGTGGTTGCTGATCCAGTGCCGCACCTCGAACACCAGCATTTTCTTCTTGCCGCCTTCGTTGAACTCGAAGCTCGCCACCACCACGTTGGGCGTCTGCTGATCGTCGTCGAACATGAAATGCCCGCCTGTGGCGCTGACCTTGGTGGGGTATTTCACGCCCAGCCCGCGGCGCGCCGCGTGCATCTGGTGGATGCCCTGGTTGCCGATGTCGCCGTTGCCATAGTCCCACTGCCAGTGCCAGTTGTAATGGAAGCGGTTGCGGGTGAACGGCCTCGCCGGGGCCGGTCCCATCCACAGGTCGTATTGAACCCCGGCGGGTACGGGCTCTTCCGCCGCGTGCCCGATGGTGTCGCGCCAGTTGAAGCACAGGCCGCGCGCCATGTAGACGTCCCCGATCACGCCCTCCCGCAGCTTCTCCACGGCTTCGTCAATGGCGGCCGAGCCGCCGTTGGTGCCGTGCTGCACGATGCGGTCGTACTTGCGCGCGGCCGCCACGATCTGGCGCGCTTCAAACATGTTGTACGAGCAGGGCTTCTCGACGTAGACGTCCTTGCCCGCCTGGCAGGCCCAGATGGTCTGTAAGGTGTGATGAAAGTTCGGCGTGGCGATGGAGATGGCGTCGATGGATTTGTCTTCCAGCAGCTTCCGCAAATCGGCGTAGGCCGCCGGACGTTTCTTGCCGGCGTCTTCCACCATCTTCGATCCCTTCTCCATCACCGCGTCATCCACATCGCACAGGGCCGCGATTTCCACCTTCGGCATGTTGGAGTAAGCCTTGATGTGAACCTGGCCCTGGCCGTGGAACCCCACGCACGCGACCCGAACGGTATCATTCGGGCTGGCCAGCGCACTCGGACGCATCGCCGTGGAGGCAGCCGCCGAAGTCATCAGGAAATAGCGCCGATTCATCAACTTTCTCCTCTCGTCAGGGAATGCCTGAGTGCCCCTCACTATAGCACCGTTTGCACCCGAATCTCCGCTTCCTGAAGGCTGGCGACTTCCCAGCCCCGCATCAGACAATTCGGCGATAACATGGCATTCAATGCCTGACACCTCAACCCGCCGTCAATGGGCTGGGCTGGCGACGGTGGCTGCCGTCGCGTGCGTGGCGTATGCTTCGTCGTCGGTCTTGCATGAACTCATCGGGCATGGCTCGGGCTGTTTTCTGGCCGGCACGAGGCCCGTCTTCTTCGACTCGATCGTGCTTCGATGCGCGCGGGGAAGCTGGCTGGTCGACGCATGCGGGCCGGCCGCGAACATTGTCTTTGGCGGCTGAGCGTTCTGGACATTTCGGAGGCGGAAGCAATTCACGCCGGGCAGCTTCTTTCTCTGGCTCTTCGCCGCCGTCAATCTTCTGGTCGTTACCGGCTATCTGCTCCAGTCCGGAGCGACGAATCGCGGCGACTGGGCCTCCGTCATCGCCGGCTTCCGCCCGGCCTCTGCCTGGAGGATGGCAATCGCGGCACTGGGAGTTGTCCTCTATTACGGAACGATGCGGCTCCTCTGCCGGTCCATGATCGTCGTAGTCAGCCGTGGCGCCTTGAGACGAGGAGACCTCGGGCGACTGATGTTCCCCACCTACCCGGAATCAGACTGTGAGCGTCCGAAAAATGCATCGGGTTCAACTTTTCCAAGTTTCTTTTCCCCACCCCGCCAACAACTTAGCCGCATCCGCGGCCGAAACGAGCCTGTCACGTCCCTCTGCGCGAAATTCGGGTGGCGCATCTTCTCCGAAACATGCGCCCCAACCCCTGTCGGGCACCCTGCGCGATGCCAGCTTCAGCCCACAAAATCAACCAGATGGAGAGATTTCCACAGGAAGTGCTCCGCAAGAACACAAATCTCGCATTTTGCGCCCCCTGGGGCATAACACGCAGGGAATTGGGGCCACGTCGCCTCCTCGCCGCGTCGCCGCGTCCCTCCCTCCCCCCAAGCCGTTGGTGAATTCGAATTACCAATCGAATTATCTCTTGTATTCGCTGCGCAATCGGTGTATATGAATTGTGAACGGGAGGAGTTTGCACGGAAAGTGGATACTATATGAAAAGAACAGGTTTCTACTGTGTTTTCTTGTGTTTGGCAATACTCTGGGTGCTCAGTGCGGTGCAACCCGGCTACGCTCAGACCCTTCACGGTTCCATCGTCGGCAACGTAAGGGATGCCAGTGAGGCTGTGATTGCCAGCGCCAAGGTGACGCTCACGAATGCGGAGACGAGGCAATCCCGCGAGGCCACCACCACGGATGTCGGGAGTTACGACTTCCCGACGGTCCCGCCCGGGACCTACGAAATAAGGGTCAGCAAAGAGGGATTCACCCCTTATTCGCGAAGCGGTGTCGTGCTGGCGGCTAACAACACGGTGCGCGTGGATGTCACCTTGAACGTCGGGGCCGTCACGGAGTCGGTGACCGTTACCGGCGCCGCGGCCGTGCTCCAGACCGACCGGGCGGAAGTCCGGGCCGATGTGGGCAGCGACCAACTGGGCAATATGCCCATGTCGATTGGGCGGAACTACCAGACCCTGTTCGTCACACTGCCTGGTTTCGCCGGCGTCCAATCCAGCTATAACTCGACTCCCTCCAACCCGTCGAAGGCGCTGGTATTCAACGTCAACGGCGCCAGTTTCAACATCAACAACACGAAAATCGACGGCGCCCAATCGATCAACGTGTGGCTGCCGCACGAGTCGGCATATGTGCCCACTCTGGAGGCCATTGACACGGTGAACGTGGTGTCCGGCAGTTTCGACGCGGAGACCGGTCTGGCCGGCGGCGCGGCGATTTACGTGCAAACCAAGACTGGCACCAACGACTTGCACGGGGCGGCTTTCGAGAACCATACCAACCAGCATCTCGACGCCAAGCCTTTCTTCCTGCCGCTGGGGCAGTCGAAGCCCAAGTTTGTCTACAACGACTTCGGCGGCGCTGTCGGCGGGCCGATCATCAAACAGAAGCTCTTTTTCTTCGGGAGCTACGAATCGACCAACAACCGCGAAAGCGCTTATTATTTTGCCACCGTGCCTACCGCCGCGATCAAGAGCGGGAACATGCAAGGCCAATCCATTCCGATTTATGATCCGCTCACCGGGGACCCGAGCGGGGCAAACCGGACGCCGTTCCCCAACCAGACCGTTCCGTCTGCGCGCATGGATCCGATTGCGGTCAAGCTGGCAAGCCAGACTCCGCTCCCCAACCTGCCTGGGAATCTGTTGTCCTCCAACTACTACGCCACCGGGAGCTACATCTTCGATCGCAGACGGCTCGACGCCAAGGCGAACTGGAACCCCGGCTCGAAGTTCACGATGTTCGGCCGCTTCGGCTTTCTGAACTACAACATGCTCAACCCGCCGATTTTCGGCGACCTCGGCGGAAGCCAGGTCTCCAGTTCGGGCGGGAACCCGGGCCATGGCTGGGGCAATACGTTCAGCGTGACCGTGGCGGGCACATACCTGATTAGCAGCAGGTTCATCCTGGACGCCTATGTGGGCTGGGCGCGTCTCGGCACCAACATCGAAACGCCGGGCCTGGATGAGCAACGGGGCTTGGCCTTAGGCATCCCGGGCACCAACGGTTCCGCGCATTATCAAGGCGGCATGCCGCGATTTGCTGTGTCGAGCTACGACGAGATCGGCACTCCCGGCGCCTATCTGCCCTACTACCGGAGCGACCCGGCAACCAATTACGTGGCCAACTTCAACTGGGCGAAGGGTACGCACGACATTCGCTTCGGGTTGGATTTTTCCCAACTGGCCATGAACCACATCCAGGCGGAGAGCGGCTACGGCGCCGGCATGGGCGGCTTCCTATTCGCCGGTGGCACCACTTCCACCGTCGGCGGTTCCTCCAACCAGTTCAACAGCTATGCCGCGTTTCTGCTGGGGCTGGCGAACCAGGCTGGAAAAAACACTATCTATGCCCCAGGTGCAGGCGGCTGGCAGACCACGCGCGCGTGGCGGTACGGCTTATATCTCCGCGACCGGTGGAACCTCACGCCTTCCCTCACGCTGTCCTACGGGTTGCGTTGGGAGTATTTCCCCTTGCCCACGCGAAAGGATCAAGGCATCGGGCTGTATAATCCCGCGACGAACAATGTGGAGTTGTGCGGTTACCAATTGGTCCCCTCGGGCTGCAACATCAAGATGAGCAAGAAAATGTTCGCCCCCCGGGTTGGCCTGGTCTACCGTGCATCCAGCACGTTTGTGATCCGCGCGGGCTATGGAATCACCAACGACCCCTACTCCCTGGATCGGCCATTCAAGTACAACTACCCGACCTTGCTGATCCAGACCTACGATCCCGTCAACTCCTACCAGTGGGTCACTACGCTCCAGCAGGGGATTCCCGCGGTCCAGCTCCCGAGCTTCGGCAACGGAGTCATACCGCTGCCTGCCGCGTACACGACCACGACGATAGATATGGCGGCGTACAACCGGGGCTACATCCAATCGTGGAATTTCACCTTGCAGAAAGAGCTTCGGTGGGGATTTGCAGCTCAGGCCGGCTACGTGGCGACGCGGTCAACCGATATGGACACCGGTGTAAACATCAATGCAGGTCAGGTCCTCGGCGCCGGCGTCAGCGGCCAGCCCCTATACCCCCTCTTTGGCCGGACGGCGACTACAACCGTGTATATGCCGGTGGGCACCAACCAGTACAACTCGCTCCAGGCCAGGTTCGAGCGCCACTTCTCGCAAGGCTTCCAGTTCGCGGCGAATTACACCTGGGCCAAGGCCGTTGGTGTAACGGCCAATAATGACAGCGGTCTCCGAGAGCATGCCTTTGCTTACTGGTCCCTGAATCGGGCCGTGCAGAACTACGACCGCACGCAGAACCTCCAGCTTCAGGGGATGTGGGAGTTGCCGTTCGGCAAGGGGAAGCCCTGGCTGTCCCAACGCGGCGTGGGTTCGGCGGTCCTGGGCGGCTGGCGGGTCAATTCCATTGCCGCCTTCATGACGGGCTTGCCGTTCAATGTAAGCGCCTCGAATCAGTTGAGCATGGCGGGATCCACCCAGCGGGCCGACCTGGTCAAGCCCACAGTGCAGATTCTGGGGGCCGTGGGGTCATATTTTGATCCCTTGGCTTTCAAGCCGGTCACCGGGCTGCGCTTTGGCAATCTCGGGTTCAACTCGTTGCGCGGGCCGGGCGTCGTGAACGTGGACCTTGCCGTGTCCCGCGAATTTCCGATCACAGAGCGGTTCAAACTCCAGTTCCGCTTCGAGTCCTTCAACTTCACCAACACGCCCCACTTTGCCCTTCCTGGCACGAACGTCTCGAACATGGTCCTGAACTCGGACGGGACGGTGAGGAACCTGGCTGGTTTCACCCAGATCACTTCAACGCAGAATTTGGGGCGTGACTTCGACGAGCGGCGGATGCAGTTCGATCTGCGGTTCAGCTTCTGAGAGCCGCGGCTAAGGTACCCGACGCCGGTTCGAGCTCCGGCAATGACTACAAGGTTCTAGATCTGCTCGAAACGCCGTACGGACAATACCGGATACCTCCGTTGACGGCCCCGTCCACGCGGGTGGTGTTGTTGTTCCGGTTGGCGCCGTTCACGTTGGTCGTGAGAGCGCGCGCCGGGGCGCTCATGTAAGTGTTCTGGAAATCCGCGGGCGTGGCGCCGGGCACCAGGTTCAAGAGGCTCTGGTAGTTCCGAAAGTCCGGAAGGGGCAGATTGGTAATTGCCGAGGTCCCGATTTCGGCACGGGTCTCGGACTTGTCGGTTTCGAGCGCCAGAACCTGGGCCGAAACGGTCACTTGCTCGGTGATCGCGCCGACCTCCAATCGGACGTCCACGCGTGTGACGGTGTTGACGGTAACCTCGACGCCGGTGCGGGTGAGCGTCCGGAAGCCAGCCGCGCTGAACTTCAGGGAGTAGACCCCGGGCGGCACGTTGAGGATCGAGTAGCGGCCCTGCTGGTCCGCTTCCACTTCGCACTTGACGCCGGTGTCGGCACTCGTCAGGGGGAGCGTGGCGGCTCATCACTTCACGAATCGCCCGACGAAACCGCCGCCGGAACGCAGGTCGATGTAGAGGGCGTCGTTCTGGCGAAGAGTCTGGTGTTCGATCTTGACGGCGGCTGGTTCTGCGCAGTCCCGGATCAGCATGGACGTATATGTTCTGGGGCCGAGGAAGGAGAGATCGAGGCGAATGGTTTTGGCATAGGGCCCGTTGGTCACGGCCACAAACCACGTATCTCCCTTGCGCCGGGCAAAGGCCGCCACCTCGCCGATGTCGGAGGCCGGCAGGACAACCGTTTCATCCCAGACGCTGGGGATGCTCTTCACCATGTCCACGGTCGGGTTGGCCAGGATGTTGGCGGGATGCGCGGCATAGGCCAGCAGCGGGGCCTGGAGGATGACGGCGCTGGCCACCTGGTGTGCCCAGGTGGTGTCGGCCAGGCGCCGGCTGAAGTGGGTGGGCGTGTAATCGGCCAGGCCGGCCAGCATGCGGGTGAAGGGCAGCGTGACTTCGTGCTGGGCGTAGGGACCGCGCATCTCCATGCCGCGAATTCCTTCGACGCCCAGCTCGTTGGGCCAGGTGCGCTCCAGGCCGGTGGGCTTGTTGGCCCCGTGGAAATCGACGATCAGCTTATGTTCCGCGGCCAGCCTGAGGATGGTCTCATAGAGCTGGATGACTTCTTTGTGCTCGTGGTCGAAGAAGTCGATCTTGACCCCCGCGACACCGGTGCGGCGGCACATTTCGAACAGTTCCCGGATGCGCTGCTCGTCGGCTGGCGCGCTGCGGCTTCTCCAGCCGGCCCCGAGACGGTCCGGAAACTTGTAGGTTGAGCGACACGTACGGGAGCAGCACGAAGCCGATTTGAGATGCGGCTTGGACCGGGCGCCGCTGCCGGATGCCCTGGCTCGGAAGTAGCCGAATGCCGACCGCGGTGCCGGTTTATACAGGTCAGCCTAAACAGCAGCCAGGCCGACCGAGCCGAAGGAGAACCGCAGTACAATGAGTATTGGTCAATTGGCCTCGATTCACCCCGTCGAACTTCGAGTACGATTTCGGCCGCGACAAGCTTTCTGCGCATCGAGTCACTTTCAACGAGGCTGTCGAGTGCTTCTTTTCGGACTTTGAGATTCGACGAAACAAGAGATTCCGTGACCGCTACCAGTTGACCGGCAGAACCCTCGGCGGAAGGAGACTCAAGATCATTTTTCAACTCAACCCGGACAACGTGGTCCGCATCATCACAGGTTGGCCTTTATGAGCACACGGAAGAAAAGTAAGACCACGACACTCAATCAAGAAGCAATCGATCGACTCGTGATTGCCCAGTCGGATGACGAGTCGGCCTGGGAGGCCCCCATCCGGGTCAAGAAGTCCAAATCGGCCTCCATGTCGATTCCGGGCGATCTGGCGGCGCGCGCAGAGTTCCTGGCCAGGCTGCACCGTGAGGCCGGCGTGGACAAGTGGGCCGAGCGGGTTCTCCGTGAGAGAGTCGAACTCGAGGAACTCGCTTTTGCCAAGGCAAAGAAAGAGCTGGCTCGCTGAAGAATCGTCTGACGAGGCGGTGCAGGCGACCCGCAGGAAGCACGGGTGCCTGAGCGCCTGAGCCGTTAGCTCCTGGGGGGATCGCCCGGCACGGCTGCTCCCCACAACCATCTGCCCTGTGGCCGTCTCGCACCGCAAGAGAGAGCAGGGCCTCTACTTCATAAACCGCCCGACAAAACCGCCGCCGGAACGCAGGTCGATGTAGAGGGCGTCGTTCTGGCGAAGAGTCTGGTGTTCGATCTTGACAGCGGCTGGTTCTGCGCAGTCCCGGATCAGCATGGACGTGTATGTTCCGGGGCCGAGGAAGGAGAGATCGATGCGAACGGTTTTGGCATCGGGCCCGTTGGTGACGGCCAGAAACCACGTATCTCCCTTGCGCCGGGCAAAGGCCGCCACCTCGCCGATGTCGGAGGCCGGCAGGACGACCGTTTCATCCCAGACGCTGGGGATGCTCTTCACCATGTCCACGGTCGGGTTGGCCAGGATGTTGGCGGGGTGCGCGGCATAGACCAGCAGCGGGGCCTGGAGGATGACGGCGTTGGCCACCTGGTGCGCCCAGGTGGTGTCGGCCAGGCGCCGGCTGAAGTGGGTGGGCGTGTAATCGGCCAGCCCGGCCAGCATGCGGGTGAACGGGCAGCGTGACTTCGTGCTGGGCGTAGGGACCGCGCATCTCCATGCCGCGAATTCCTTCCACGCCCAGCTCGTTGGGCCAGGTGCGCTCCAGGCCGGTGGGCTTGTTGGCGCCGTGGAAATCGACGATCAGCTTGTGTTCCGCGGCCAGCCTGAGGATGGTCTCGTAGAGCTCGATGACTTCTTTGTGCTCGTGGTCGAAGAAGTCGATCTTCGACCCCGCGACACCGGTGCGGCGGCACATTTCGAACAGTTCCCGGATGCGCTGCTCGTCCCCCAGCGCGCTGCGGCTTCTCCAGATGATGATCTTGACGCCGCGCTCGCGCGAGTAATCGACCAGTTCCTTCAACTGGCTCTCGGGCCATTTGGCCCAGAAGCCTTCCAGCAGGTTGTATTCGAAGCCCAGCTCGCCGGCCAGCTTCGAGAACTCCTTCATGCCCTCCAGGGTGTTGTTGCCTCCGTCGAGGTAACTCCACAAGGAGCGGCCGGGCTTGATCCAGTCGGTCTTGAGACCGTTGGGAAAGAACTTCGGATCCGGCGGCGGGGCGACGTTATGCACGATGTCGCAGTTCACCAGGGCATTCAGGTCGGCCCCAATCATGACGATCCTCCAGGGCGTGGTGATCGTGCCGGTGATAGGCGCCGGGCGGGTCAAGCGTTCGACGTCCTGCGCGTAGCGGAGCCGGAAAGGGTAGGAGGCAGGGATGGCATGGCCCAGCCGCGCGTGGAAGCCGCCCGCGCCGTCGGCCTGGAGGCCCATGCCGCTGTAGCGCGCCAGCGCTCCCTCGGTAATCGACCCGTATCCGGCGTCAGCGGGCAGCCGGAAAGTGAGCGGAGGGGCCACCCAGGCCCCGGGCGCGAAAGCCCGCAGGGATTTCCTTGCATGGACCCCTTCGTAGTGGTCCTCCAGGTCGTGTGCCCAGAGCGTGCTTCCGGCGGGTAGGCGGAACAGCGTGGCCTCGTCCGGTACGCGGGCGCCTTCGCCCGGCGCCACGTGGCGGAACGCGACGCCGTCGTTGTAGGCGCGGATCTCCAGCGTGTACGCGGTGCGGGATTTCAGATGGGTCACGGCAATCCTCACGCCGTTGCAGTTGTCCACGGCGGTGGAGTGCACGCCGTACCAGGGGTAGGTCTCTTTCACCTGGTACCGGTCAAGCTTGCCGATTTCGACGCCCTCGGCCAGGTTGACGCCATCCACCGTGATTCCGATGGAGGAAGCCTCGATGACGGGCTTCTCTCTGAACGTGACGGAGTATTCGAGGCGGCCTTGGCTGGTCAATGAGAGCCGAAACTGCACACGGCCGTCCGGGCTGGCTACGGTGACCCCATCCGCTGCCACCAGGGGAGCGGACAGGCAGAGGGCGGCGAGCAAAGCAGAGACAATTGGAAGGCGCATTGTGTTCTCCACGAAAGAATTGCCAATTGACGATTTTCTCATTGACGATTGACAGAGGCACGCCCGCGCGCTACAACGCAATCGTCAATGACGCAATCGTCAATGATTCAATCTTCAATGAATCAATTCTTCTAGAACCGGAACCGCAGCGAGACCTGCATGATCCTCGGCGTCCGGGCAGAGGTGGCTTGGCCGAAGAGGCCGTTGATCTGGTTTCCGGTCGCCTCGAACATAGCGTGACGTCCCAGTTGTTCCGCCCCGGCCCGCGGAAGACGTCCTTGGGAGCGTTGCCGAAATCGCCCTTGGCGGGCCGTGCGAACACGGAGGTGTTGAACCAACGCAGCATGGTGCGCTCTGCGTGCGGAAGCGGGGCCTTGCCGGTCACCACCACTCGCTGGCCGTCTCCGCCCCCAGTCTCTCGCCGCCCTGGGGTGGAGTGAGCCCGGCAACCTTGCTCAGGCCGAAGTCCAGGATCTTGACCTTGCCGGGGTGCCCGCTTGCGGGCCCGGTCACCATGATGTTCGCCGGCTTGAGGTCGCGGTGGACGAGGCCCGCCTGGTGGGCCGCCGCCAATCCGTCGGCGATCTGGACCGCCAGTTCCAGCAGCATGCCAGTAGGAGCCGGCCCCTGATCGAGAACCGCTCGCAACGAGTCGCCCTCCACCAACTCGGTGACCATGTAGGACATCCCCTCGCGACGTCGCGATTCAGCCGCGGGTCGCGGGCGCGATAAACCTCCCCCATGCCGCCCGCGCCGAGGGGCGCGAGAATCTCGTAAGGGCCGAGGCGCGTCCCACTCGCGAGGGGCATAATCCCGCAGCATACTCCATTCGCAGCTTCTCTAGCGTCAGGCCGGCGCATCGACAAAACTGGATCGGCGTCAATTCAGGCAGGCTGTCGTTGGCATCCGCGAATCACAGAGGCAATCTCGTGGGTGGTTTCTTCATCCGCCATCAGGACGCGGTGGGAGAGCCAGAAGGCGTCCTGGATGCAGGCTTCCGAGACGGGGCAGGGAGTGACGCGGCAGCCCCCGCCTTGGTAGAGCGGGTTGGCGTAGAGGGGGTGGGGATAGAAGGGGGTGCAGGGGATGCCTTGAGCCGTAAGGGTCTGGTGAAACTCATCGCGCGTGATCCCGAATTTCTGCTCGTCGATTCGCCCCAGCAGCAGGTAATAGGAATGGACGTTGGCCTGGGGCGGGATGTCCTGGAAGCGGATACCAGGCACGTCGATGAGGTCGGAGCGCAGCAGGCGAGCGTTGTGGTTGCGGAGGGCGATCTGATCGGGGAGGCGTTCGAGTTGGGCCAGCAGCACGGCGGCCTGAAGCCCGCTGAGGCGGTAGTTGGCGCCCAGGGTGAAGTGCTGGAACCAGCCCTGGCCGGGGCGGCGGCCCTGGTCGGCGATCGAGCGGGCGCGCTCGGCCAGAGCGGCGTCGTTGGTGGTGATCATGCCGCCCTCCCCGGAGGTCATGACCTTGGAGTTTTGGAAGCTGAAGGTGCCGGCGAGGCCGATGCTCCCGGCGCGGCGGCCCTTCCACTGGGAGCCGTGGGCGTGGGCGGCGTCCTCGATCAGGATGAGGTTGTCTTCCGCGGCCAGCCGCGTGAAGCGGTCCATGTCCGCCAGTTGGCCGCCGAAATGGACCACGAGGACGGCTTTGGTCTTGAGCGTGATGGCGGAGGCGGCGCGGTCCGGATCCATGTTGAAGGTGTAGGGCTCGATATCGACGAAGACGGGCGTGGCGCCGACGCGCGAGACCGCAGTGGCCGTCGAGATGAAGGAGATGGCGGGGACAATCACTTCGTCGCCGGGGCCGATTCCGGCGGCTTCCAGCACGGTCTCTATGGCGACGGTGCCGTTGGCGACGCTCACGCCGTGCGCGCAGTGCTGGAAGGCGGCGAAGGAGCCCTCCAGGCGGTCGATGAATTCGTGCGAGCCGCCCCACTGCCGGCTCTCCAGCACCTGGCGCAGCAGCTCGAGTTCGCGCTCCGAGTGCACCGGCCAGTTGGGGATGTGCATCACAGACCAGTGTACGCTTTCGCCCCGCGACCAGGCAGCCTCCGTCCACCGATGCCGCTGATGTTGCCCAAGCTGGTGGGCGTCACCAGGCTGGCGCCGGGAGTGCCGGTGAAGACCGGGCCGGCCCATGTCCCAGCCGCCAACCAGCTCACCGGCCCAGCGCGGCGGGTTGCCACCCAGCCAGTGCCTCCTGCCCATGGGCGGCGGAGCCGAACAGGATAATCTTGTCGGGGTGTGCGACCTGGACGATGCGGCGGACGATCTCGCTCAGGGCCTCCCGGGTGAGGGGGTGGGTACCCGTAATACGCTCGCTGTGGGCGCTCACAACACGGTTCTGAGCGGCAATGGGGCATTGCGCTGTCCGGAGACTACCTGTGGTGCGCCCTACCGCTTCTTGGCGGGTCTGGCTGGCTTCTTCGCCGGCGGCGCGGGCGGGGGCTCTTCCGGCTTTTGGGTGAGTTTCATGGCCCCCAGCTTCTCGGAGGCCCTTAAATACTCCAGAAAGTCGGAGGCCGAAATGGGTTCGAACTCGCCGGTGAGGAAGTCGCGGATCTCCAGCGCGGTCAGCTTGGGGGTGCGGCCCAGCAGTACGTTCAACTCGCTGGTCATGTGCCGGGGAATGGCGCCGCCGGTCTTGGCCTGGAGGGCGGCGCGCTCCTCGGCGCTCAGCTTCGCGGACGAGCCGCTGCGCTCCGGAATCAGGCGGGCCAGTTGCTTCTCGACGTCGCTCAAGGCCAGATCGCCGGCCGGGGCTTTGCGCTGCTCGGCCTGAAGCTGGTAGAAGGCCTTGGCCTCGGCTTGCAGGGCCGCGGCGCGCTGTTCGATGGCCGCCACCAGCGGGGCCAGCTTCTTCTCCGCTTCGACCGGGTTGCTGAACAGCACCCGTGCTGATCTCACGGCCTCCTTCTCCACCTCGGCTTGATGGCGGATGCTGACGTGGGCGTCGCGCCAGGCGTCGCGCAGCGCGGCCGGATCGCTGACGTCGGCCATATAGCCCAGTCCCTTGCGCTCGGCCTGGCCCATGCGCTCTGTACCCGGGCGAAGACCTCGCCGGCCACCCGCGCGGCCATCTCATCGTCGGCGGCAGCCAGCACGGTCATGGCCGCCGCGCCTACCACGGCGGCCCGCTTGAACACGGTCGAATCCAGCTTGTCCGGGGTGTCTTGGGAGGAGTGGTACCAGGGGTCCGGCCAGGTGCAGAACATTGAGGCGGGGATGCCTTGCTCCAGAAACACGGCGTGGTCGCTGGCCCCGTAGTACTTCTCCACCACGTAATAGAGCGGATCGCGGCTGCCGTTGGGGGCCAGCACCGGCAGGGTGAACCCGTAGCCGTTGTGCCGGTAGCGCAGGCGCTCGCGGTTGGTGTTGCCGACGAACTCCAGGACGCTGGCGTTCAGGTCGTTAAGGAAGCTGGGGAAGCTGTCGGGGGTGCGATGCAGCACCCAGAAACTGCCCGCGCGGGCCAGGCTCAGGCCCTCCATGTCGAAGTTCAAGTCGGCGATGAGCTTCTTCTTGAGGTCCGGGTGCTTGTCGAGCCAGAGGCGGGTGCCCGAGATCTCCGGCACCCACAAGAAATGGATGGTGCGCCTGGGTCTGGGCAGCTTGCCTTCCTGCACCACTTGGCGGGGAAAACTTCTGCCTTGACGATCGAGCGCAGGGTGATCTCCTGGCCTTGGGCCAGGCGCGCCGCCAGCTCGCGACCCACGCGGGGGGAGCGTAACATCCGAGTCTCCTTCTCACAGCAGGCGACACTTCCATCATAAAGTGAGACTGCGAATTGTTGCCCTGCAACGCTGACTTAAGATGAAAAGCTGTGACGTCGAAGCGCATCACAGCCTGGCAGCGCAGCTGCCTTGGGCGCAGGGGGTCGGAGCTTCGAATCTGCCCGCCCCGACCAATGGAATCAAGGGTTCCGTGAGATAAGGCAAATCCGCTGCAGATGATTTTGTAGCTGGTGCGTTCCGTCACGGGCGCTGGTTGCCGAATCGCGCGGAGGGGCGCGCCAGTGTTTTCAGTGGCTCACTCGCAGGTCACCTGCACAAAAGGCAGGTGCGTGGCCTCGACTGAAAGGCAGCGCGCCTCGAAAACTGAAGGCTCGGCAATTGCTGAGCGCACCTGCAGGAGTAGCCCCTTCGAATCTAGCCGCCTCGACCAATCTTCGACTCTCCGCCAAGAACAGGGTAGACCCCGAGCTGCGAGTTGACCGCAACTGGTACAATTCTCGTTTGCCGCGATCCTTCGAAACCGATTCGCCGCCCGAGTCTCTCGATGCTGGTAACCGCGGGTGTCCGAACCATTCGTCTCCGGCACCGAGCAGAGGTCCCCGATGAAACCTCCCCAACCCACTAAGAACATCGTGGATGTCATTTTGGAATTCGCTCAACACCATCCCCAGATATCAAAAGAGTGGACCTCCGTAGCAGCCGAGCGGCGAGAGAACGACCTGCGTTTCATTTCATCAGGGGTTTGGGAAGCTGCGATGCTGACGCTTTTGCCGCTTGACACCCCTGAGGTGACGCAGTTCTTGGTCGGCCTGTTCTTGAGTGAGCCTTACTCTATCAACAAAAAGCACGAAATCCTCAGCGTCCTCGTGGGGCGGCCGCTGCCAGACGCTTTCGTGCTCGAGTTGCTCGCCTATCAACGCCTCCTACGCACCCAGCGGTACGAAGACAGCACCTATGGACGATACGACGCCACGCCCTCGTGGGTATCGAGGAAGCCTGGGGAGTTAATAGACCATACATTCGGACAACTGAAACCATCGGAAGACAAGTACCTCTTTCAATACCTTGAATCGGAACAAGATGCTCAGAACAGGTGCGCGGCGGCGCGCGCCCTGGGGCGGCTTCGAACTCCTGACGGCGAGCATTACCTCATGCGAGTAGTGAGGGAATCACTGGATGAAATCGATGCCCGCTTGATAGCGTTGGATGAGGCCCATGCCGGCGGCGGTGACGGCTTGCTGGCCGCGAAAGTGGAATTGATAACATCCAACACGCTGAATGCCGCCTTTGGCTGGCTGGCCGCTGGGATCGATGGTCTGGGCCTGTCCCGCAGCGCTATGTCCCTGCCATTGCTTTCCGAGTGCCTCAAGTACGGAGATTTGTGCCCGAATCGAACCATGCGAAGATGCTTCTGGAATGTAGTGCCAGCCCTGGCGATGATCTCGACTCCTGAGTCCATTCCCTTGTTGCTGTCTCTGCTGACAGGGCCGAAGACCGCGGAATGGGAAGAGGTTGCCAGCGTACTATGGCAGACGCGGAATCCGGTTGTCGTTGAGCCATTAATAGAACTACTCAAACACGAGGACTGCGGAGTCCGGGGTGCGGCGGCATATTCACTCGGCCAATTGGGAGATCCGCGAGCGTGCCCGCCGCTCCGCGCGCTGCTAGACGATGACTGGCCCGCCAGCAAGTATGCCCGCAAGGGAAAGCAGGTCAGGCATGTCGCAAAGGAGGCTCTGGAAAAGCTCGGAGAGAAACACCGCTTCAAATTCACTCTCGTCGACAACCCCGGCTGCACCATTTGTGAGCGCAGAATGGCAAAGTCTCTGGCCGCATGGATAGAGACGGACTACTTCGTGCAGCACGCGGAAGCCGGATGGAGACCAGCACGGCTGCATCGCGGCCATGCCTGGCCTGACCATGCAAATTCATGCCCGTATGACTATTGGGTGGTCTGCCCAGAGTGTCGTCAGGACTACGTGTCGTCTGGCGGGCGAACCGAGGAGCCTTTTGTCTAGCTCTCGGCGACAGATCAAACCACTTCCGACCTCGGGCCAGCGGTCAAGGACAATCTTCGGCGGGGTCGGTCCGTCGAAGCAACCGACACCCAACATCCGGCATCCCGCACAGTCGCCAGGTCGGGGCGGGAGCATCGGCCGACGGAGAAGCCGTGGTGGGCGTTTTGGAGATAGTCAAGCTTCCCGACTGGAAACTGCCCGCACTGGGCAGTGTCTCACGCTGCCATCCGGCGAATCTAGGCAAGCGCTGCCCCGGCTGTAGACAATTGTGTAGCTGACCGGTGCTTCCGGGTTCAACAGGATTCCACAGGCTTCAACTGGCTGCCCGTATCTGCTTGAAACGTAAGGCACTGAAAACAGGGCGTTTTCGGAAGAGGCCGGAAACCGCCTTGGGCGCAGGGGGCCGGAGCTTCGAATCTGCCCGCCCCGACCAAAAGGATCAAGAGCCGCTCTGCGCCATTAATGGGGCTCTACGTCATTAATGGGGGCGGGACCCGCCGCTGACTGACCTCAAGAACACATTACCTTAACTCTGAGTCTGTAGTTCAAGAAGTTGCGAAAGCCATGAACTTGGGGCTCGGAGTGGTGCTCGAACGGTTGCGTTCGCCCAGACTTTAGTGCTACAAGGAAAATCCGCATCGTCGGCCGGGAGAATGTCGAATGGACCGAAAAGAGTTCTTTGCCGCCTCTGTGAAAGGAACGTTGGGATGCTGTGCGCTCGCTCTATTCGATGGCACGGCCTCCGCTCAGTCAGCTAAGGCGTCGGAACCGGACCCCGAGAAGGAGTTCGTGAAGAACTGGTTGGCTGATCTGTTCGACGCTATGGAGCAGGAACTCGACGAGAAGACCAAAGTGAAGCTCATGGCCGGCTGCGGGCGGGGCTGCTTCCGGCGTTTCCAGTTCAAGCAGGATATCGCGCGGCTGGGGAAAGGCAGCATCGACGCCCTGCTGGACGCCTATAAGAAGAACTTCGAGGTCTGGCGCGAAGGCGGCGTGGTTCACGTCCGCTACGGCGCAGTTACCAAGCAGTGCTACTGCCCGGCCGCCCGGTACCATCCGGTAAAGCCCCGCGACATGCACTGCGAGTGCACCCGCGCCACCCACCAGACGATCTTCGAGACTGCCCTGGGCCGGCCCATCCACGTTGAGATCGTGGAGTCCCTGCGAAGGGGTGGCCCGACGTGCCACTTCGTGGCCCACGTAGCTTGACCGGGGACCCCAGAGGCATTGTCGCGAGCTGTCGATCGGATGCTCATGGAGCGGTTGTGTGTTGCGGCCCTCCGAAGTTCGACCCCTGTGGTGCAAGCCTAACGGCACTAGTTTCAACACGGAGTTATTCGAGTGCGCAGTCCGAAACTGTAGATGATATTGTAGCTGCCCGGTGCTTCCAGGCCCAACAGAGTTCAATAGGTTTCAACCGGTTACCCGTATCCGCTTGAAACGTAAGCAGTTGAAAATAGAGGATTTTCGGCGGATGCCGCATCTGCCTTGGGCGCAGGAGGTCGGAGGTTGAAATCCTGTGACCCCGACCAATGTCTTCAATGGAATCGCCGAGATACTGGCCCACAAACGCCCTACTTCTTCTCCCCGCGCCTGGCCCCCTTCTTCGCCGGGGGCGCCGGTGGCGCGGGTGGGGGCTCTTCCGGCTTCACCGTGAGTTTCATGGCTCCCAGCTTCTCGGAGGCCCGCAAATAGTCCAGGAACTCCGACGCCGGGATGGGTTCAAACTCGCCGGTGAGGAAGTCGCGGATCTCCAGCGCGGTCAGCTTGGGGGTGCGGCCCAGCAGCGCGTTCAATTCGCTGGTCATGTGCCGGGGAATGGCGCTTCCGGTCTTGGCCTGGAGGGCGGCGCGCTCCTCGGCGCTCAGCTTCGCGGAAGAGCCGCTGCGCTCCGGGATCAGGCGGGCCAGTTGCTTCTCGACGTCGCTCAAGGCCAGATCGCCAGCCGGGGCTTTGCGCTGCTCGGCCTGAAGCTGGTAGAAGGCCTGGCCTCGGCTTGCAGGGTTGCAGCGCGCTGCTCGATGGCCGCCACCAGCGGGGCCAGCTTCTTCTCCGCTTCGGCCGGGTTGCTGAAGAGCACCCGCGCCGAGCGCACCGCCTCCTTCTCGACCTCGGCCTGGTGGCGGATGCTGACGTGGGCGTCGCGCCAGGCGTCGCGCAGCGCGGCCGGATCGCTGACGTCGGCCATATAGCCCAGCCCCTTGCGCTCGGCCTGGCCCATGCGCTCGGTGCCCCGGGCGAAGACCTCGCCGGCCACCCGCGCGGCCATCTCATCGTCGGCGGCAGCCAGCACGGTCATGGCCGCCGCGCCTACCACGGCGGCCCGCTTGAACATGGTCGAATCCAGCTTGTCCGGGGTGTCTTGGGAGGAGTGGTACCAGGGGTCCGGCCAGGTGCAGAACATCGAGGCGGGGATGCCTTGCTCCAGAAACACGGCGTGGTCGCTGGCCCCGTAGTACTTCTCCACCACGTAGTAGAGCGGATCGCGGCGTGCCGTTGGGGGCCAGCACCGGCAGGGTGAACCCGTAGCCGTTGTGCCGGTAGCGCAGGCGCTCGCGGTTGGTGTTGCCGACGAACTCCAGGGCGCTGGCGCTCACGTCGCTGAGGAAGGTGGGGAACGTGTCGGGGGTGCGATGCAGCACCCAGAAACTGCCCGCGCGGGCCAGGCTCAAGCCGGCCATATCGAAATTCAAGTCGGCGATCAGCTTCTTCTTGAGGTCCGGGTGCTTGTTGAGCCAGAGCGCGGGTGCCCGAGATCTCCGGCACCCACAGGAAGCGGATGGTGCGCCTGGGCTTGGGGAGCCGGCCTTCCTGGACCAGGCGAAGATAGGTGCGGCCCATCTCGAGTGTCATGGCGCAGCCGGAAGCGTCGTCGTTGGCGCCCTGCTTCTGGTAACCCTCGTAGAGGTGCGCGCTGACGGCGATCTCCTGGTCGCTGGAGCCGTCGCCGGGAATGACGGCCTGCACCACTTCGCTCCTGGCAGGGAAGGCTTCCGCCTTGACGATCGAGCGCAGGGTGATCTTCTCGCCGGCGGCCAGGCGCGCCGCCAGCTCACGGCCCACTCGGGGCGAAACGGCCCAGCCGAACACCGGCTGCTTGCTCCCGCCGGCCGACCCGAAGCCCACAAACTGCGACATGCCGATGTCGGAGTAACCCTCGGGATACATCACCGCGTAGCTGACCACGCCCACCGCCCCGCGCCCGGAGACGGCCAGGCTTCGCAGCACGCCGGCCCGCGCCGAGCCCAGCACGATCTTGCCCTTCACGTCCTTGCCGGCGTAGTCCTCGGCACGAGCGCCGCCGCCGACGTCCACCAGCTCGGCGGTCACGTTCCCCGATTCACTGCCTGAGGCAATCGCGATGGCCACGTCGTGCACGTCGTAGATCTTGCGAAGTTGCGGCTTCACTTCCCACAGTTGGGCTTCGTGGGCGTGCCAGATCCGTTGCCCGCCCGGAAAGGATTCGATCTCCACGTTGCTGTAGCCATATTCCTTGGCGAAGCGGGCCATCACCTCGCTTTCGCGGAAATGGCTTTCGTATTCGGCTTGGGAGCGGACGCGCGGATAAGGCACCAGCTCGAGCACGTGGTCGAGGCCCCGCTCGCCGGAGACCTCGTTGATAATGGCGCGCATCTGGTCCCAGTTCAGCAAGGTGCGGTCCTCGCGTTCCTGTGCACAGGCGAAAGCTATAGACAAGAGCAAGACGATTCTCTTCATGGGGGCTAGTAAAGCACAAAGGCGCGCTGCACACAAACCCGGGCGTGAAAACGTGTGGGAACGCCTGTTGCGCCGGGGCGGTCTGGGGTAAGCTGAGGAGATGAGCCAGGAGACCAGGCCGCTGGTGGCTGTGATAATGGGCAGCAAGTCGGACTGGGAGACGATGCGCCAGGCCACCGAGACGCTGGGGAAGTTCGGCATTCCGCACGAGACGCGCATTCTGTCGGCCCACCGGACGCCGGTGCAGACAATCGAGTACGCCGAGAAGGCGCAGGCGCGGGGCGTCGAGGTGATCATTGCCGGGGCGGGCGGCGCGGCGCACCTGGCGGGAGTGATCGCCGCGCACACGTTGCTGCCGGTGTTGGGGGTGCCGATGGAAAGCCCGGCGCTGATGGGGCTGGACTCCCTGCTTTCGACGGTCCAGATGCCGGGCGGGATTCCGGTGGGCACTTTGGGGATCGGCAAAGCCGGAGCGATCAACGCGGCGCTACTGGCGGTTTCGATCTTGGCCAATAACCATCCGGAACTGCGGGAGAAACTGCGCGAGTTTCGCGAGCAGCAGGCCAACAAAGTGCTCGAGCAAACTCTGCCGTAGGAAGCCGCTTTCCAGCGATAATAGGAACTTGTGGAACAGGCGCGGGAGTGGCTTCGAGCGGCGACCTCGGTGGCGGCGCTGACCGGCGCCGGGATTTCGGCGGAGAGCGGGATTCCGACTTTCCGGGGCGCCGGCGGGCTGTGGAGGCAATTTCGGCCGGAAGAACTCGCCACCCCGGAGGCCTTCGCGAGAGACCCCCGGCTGGTGTGGGAGTGGTATGACTGGCGGCGCGGCCTGATTGCGGCGGCCAAGCCCAATGCGGGCCACCTGGCGCTGGCGGAACTGGAGAGAAGCAAGCCGCACTTCACGCTGATCACCCAAAACGTGGACGGGCTCGATGAGCGGGCCGGGTGCCGGAACGTCCTGAAGCTGCACGGGGACATCTGGGTGATGCGCTGCACGGGGTGCGGACGGGAGCGGCGCGATGAAACGCCCTCGCTGGCGGAGTTGCCGCCGCGTTGCGAGTGCGGCTGCCTGCTGCGCCCGGGGGTGGTGTGGTTTGGAGAAGCGCTGCCCGGTGAAGTCTGGCGGGAGGCGGAGGATGCGGCGCGCTCCGCCGGCGTGTTCCTGGTAATCGGGACTTCGGCGGTGGTGTATCCGGCTGCGGGCTTGATTTGGCTGGCCCGCTCGTCGGGAGCCAAGGTGATCGAGATCAACCCGGAAGAGACGCCACTTACAGGACAACTGGACCGGGCGCTGCGGGGGGCAGCCGGCGAGTTGTTGCCTCAGCTAATCGCATGAAGATCTGCTACCTGGACGCATTTTCGGGAATCAGCGGCGACATGCTGGTGGGTGCGCTGGTGGACGCCGGAGCGCAGGCGGCAGCCCTGGCCGGCGCGCTGTCCGGCTTGGGACTGGGTGCAGAACTGCACTTCCAGAAGACCAGCCGGCGGGGCATCAGCGCCACACAGTTCCGGGTGCAGGCCGGGGGGCAACAGCCGATCCACCGCCATCTCTCGCAGATCCTTGAAATGCTGGGCGCGGCAGCGCTGGCGGAGCGGGTCAGACAACGCGCCACGTCTGTGCTCCGGCGTCTGGGAGAGGTGGAGGCGGAGATTCACCAGATCCCGCTGGAACAGGTCCATTTCCACGAAGTGGGCGCGGTGGATTCAATCTGCGACATCGTGGGCGCCTGTGTGGGATTCGAACTGCTGGGAGTGGAAGCGATCTACAGCTCGGCGCTGAATCTGGGCAGCGGAACGGTGGCCAGCGCGCACGGGCTGCTGCCGGTCCCGGCGCCCGCCACGGCAGCGCTGGTTCGCGGTTTCCCCGTCTATGCGCGCGGCCAGGAGGCCGAACTTACCACGCCTACGGGCGCGGCCCTGGCCACCACGCTGGCCTGCGGGTTCGGACCCTTGCCGCCGATGAGAGTCACACGCGTGGGGTACGGCGCCGGCGACTGCGACTTCCCGGGCCAGGCCAACGTACTGCGCGTGCTGATTGGCGAGGCCACCGAGGTGAGCGAGGCGACCCGGGTTTCGGTCATCGAAGCCAATATCGACGACTCGAGCCCGGAGGTGCTGGGCTACGCCATGGAGCGCCTGCTGGAAGCGGGCGCTCTGGACGTGACGCTCACGCCGGTGCTGATGAAGAAGAACCGCCCCGGCACGCTGCTGCGCGTGATCGCGCGGCCGGAAGAGCGGGAAACGCTGGTCGAAGTAGTCTTCGCCGAGACCTCGACCCTGGGCCTGCGGGTGTATTCCGCGGAGCGCCGCGTGCAGGCCCGCCACACCGTCGAGGTCCACACGCCGCACGGAAAGGTGCGGATGAAAGTGTCTGAGGACGGCCACTACGCGCCCGAATACGAGGACTGCCGGAAGCTGGCGCGGGAGTCCGGCGTGCCGCTGAGGCAGATTCTCGCGGAAGCCAATCTGGCTTACTTGAAGAGCTCACGATGAAGTACTATTTGACAACCCCGATTTACTACGTGAATGCCGCCCCGCACATCGGCCATACCTACACGACGATTGTGGCGGACGCCATCCGGCGCTTCAAGCGGATGCAGGGCTACGACGCGGTGCTGACCACCGGCACCGACGAGCACGGCCAGAAAGTCGAGCGCGCGGCGCGGGCGGCCGGCAAGACTCCCCAGGAATTCACCGACCTGATCGCGGCCGAGTTTCGCAAACAGTGGGAGATGCTGGGCCTGGGGATCGACCGCTTCATGCGCACCTCCGATCCCAGGCACCACGCCGTGGTTCGGATGCTGTTCGAGCGCTGCCTGAAGAACGGCTACATCTACAAGGGCACCTACACCGGGCCCTACTGCGTGTACGACGAACTCTACGTGGGGGATGCCAAACCGGGCGACCCTTGCCCGGATTGCCGCCGGCCCATGGAGACCGTCACCGAGGAGAACCTGTTCTTCAAGCTCTCGGCGTTCCAGGAGCGGCTGCTGGAGCTGTACGAGGCGCAGCCCGAGTTCATTCAGCCCGAGACGCGGCGCAACGAGGTGATTTCGTTTGTGCGGCAGGGCCTCAGCGACCTGTCCATCTCCCGCACCACCATCAAGTGGGGCATCCCCGTGCCCGGCGAGGACCGTCACGTCTTTTACGTCTGGTTTGACGCTCTGACCACCTACATGAGCGCCGTGGCTGGCGAGGAGCGGTGGCCGGCCGATCTGCATCTGATCGGCAAGGAGATCCTGCGCTTTCACGCCATTTACTGGCCGGCGTTTCTGATGGCGGCCGAGTTGCCGCTGCCCAAGCGGATCTTCGCGCACGGCTGGCTGCTGTTCGAGCAGGACAAGATGAGCAAGTCGCGCGGGAACATTGTCCGCGCCGAGCCGATCCGCCGCGTCATGGGAGCGGACGCGCTGCGGTACTTCCTGATGCGCGAAGTGGTCTTCGGGCAGGACGGCAGCTTCAGCTACGACGCCCTGGTGGGACGCTACAACTCGGATCTGGCCAACGGGCTGGGCAACCTGGTGAGCCGGACGCTGACGATGATCAACCAGTACTGCGGCGGCGCGGCGCCGCGATCCGACGGAGATGCCGGGATCGCGCAAGCGGCTCGGGAAACCATTGGCGCGGCGGTGGCGGCTTTCGATAACTTCGAGTTCTCGAAAGCGCTGGAGACGGTGTGGGCTCTGCTGTCGGCGGTTGACAAACTCATTGTCAGCCGGGCGCCTTGGACGCTGGCGAGGGATCAGACCCTCCAGCACGGGTGCGGCTCGAGGAAACGCTCTACACCGCGGCCGAAGTCCTCCGCATTGCCGCCGTGCTGCTGGCGCCGGTGCTGCCGGAATCCGCGCGGAAGATCTGGGGCCAGCTTGGAATGGCGGGCAGCGCGGAGGACGTGCGACTCCAGGATCTCGCCTGGGGACAGCTACCGGCGGGGCAGACTATGGGCACGGTTCGAGCGGTGTTTCCGCGAGTCGAGGAGAAGCTCGCCATCGACAAGATGCGCGCCTTGGAGAAGGAAGAAACCGCCCGGCAGGCGGCGCTGCTGTTGGGTAAGCCCCCGGCAGAGCCTGCGGCGCCCCAGGAGGGCGGCAAGATCAGCATCGAGGACTTCGCCAAGGTTGACATGAGGGTCGGCCTGGTGCTCTCCGCCGAGGCGGTGAAAGGGGCCGACAAGCTGCTGCACCTGAAGGTGGACATCGGAGAGGCGGAGCCCCGCAGCATCGTGGCGGGGATCGCCGAGGCCTACCGGCCTGATCAAGTCGCCGGGCGGAAAGTGGTGATTGTGGCGAATCTCCAGCCCCGGAGGCTGCGCGGGATCCCATCCGATGGCATGATCGTAGCGGCCTCTCCGGAAGGTGGACAGCCGGTGCTGGTGGGGTTCCTGGAAGACGCGCCGATCGGGACCCGGCTGACATGAGCCTGATTGACTCGCATTGCCATCTGGACGACCGACAATTCGATGGCGACCGGGAGGCAGTGATCGCCCGGGCGCTGGAAGCTGGCGTCGAGTGCCTGCTGGCCATCGGGAGCGGGGAGGGGCCGCCGGACCTGGAAGCCGGCATCCGCATGGCCGAGGCCTGGCCGCAGATCTATGGCACGGTGGGCGTGCATCCCCACGAGGCGGCCAAAGCCACTCCGGAAACCTACCGGCGCCTGCGCGAGTTGCTGACTCACCCCAAGGTGCTGGCGGTCGGCGAGATCGGCCTGGACTATCATTACGACTTCTCGCCTCGCGAGACGCAGCGCGCGGTCTTCATCGAACAACTTCAGGCGGCTGGAGAGGCGGGGAAGCCGGTCGTGATCCACACCCGGGAAGCCTGGGAGGACACCTTGCGGATCTTGAGGGAACATTGGAGGCCGGGAGCGGGCGGCATCATGCACTGTTTTTCCGGGGGAACGTTGGAGGCAGAGCAGGCCATCGAGCTGGGCTTCCATCTGGGCTTCACCGGGGTGATCACCTTCCCCAAGGCGTTACGGGTGCAGGAAGCGGCGCGGCAGGCGCCGCTCGACCGCCTGCTGGTGGAGACGGACGCGCCGTATTTGGCGCCGGCCTCCAGGCGCGGCAAGCGGAACGAACCCGCGTTCCTGCTCGCAGACGGCGCGGAAACTGGCCGAGCTGCGGGGAGAGTCTTTCCAGCAGATAGCGGCAGCGACCACCGGCAACTTCAAGAGGCTGCTTTTGTAGTTTCGCGCCAAGTGTCCGCGGCCAATTGACGATTGGCTCATTGACGGTTGAGGATTCCAGTGTCCCGCGGCGGCAGACACCGCAATCGTCAATCTCCCCCAGCACCGCCGCTCCGCCCGCAGGCGCGGCTGGCTGGGTTGTTTGGTTGCGGCCATGCCGCGCTGCGTTCCTTGGCGTCTTTGCGGGAAACCTTGTAGACTGAGAACTTCGATGGCATTCGGAAGAGCTGAGCAATCTTTGGCCGCCAGGGAGATCCTGGAACTGGTCCAGGATGAGCTGCGCCTGGTGGAGAGAGAGATTCGCCTGGAGTCGGTGGCCTCGGTGGATGCCATCACGACCATCGGGCAGTATCTACAAGCCAGTGGGGGCAAGCGGCTGCGGCCGACCCTGGTATTGCTGGCCTCCAGGCTGGTCGGCGACGGCGGGGAAAGCGCCATCCGGCTGGCCGCCGTGGTGGAAATGGTTCACACGGCCACGCTGATCCACGACGACATCATCGATGGCGCTCAGACGCGCCGGGGCCGACCCTCCATCAGCAGGAAGTGGGGCAACCACATCTCGGTGCTGGCCGGGGACTGGCTCTACATGCAGGCTTTCCAGATTGCCTTGCGGGAGCAGAATTTCCACATCCTGGACCTGATGGCCGGAGTCACGCAGATGATGGTGGAGGGCGAGTTGTTGCAGCTCGAGCGGATCGGCTCGCTGGCGGTCTCCGAGGCGGATTACATGGAGTTGGTGGATCGCAAGACGGCCGGCCTGTTTTCGGTCTGCGCCCGGCTGGGGGCCATCGCGGCTGGGGCCGACGAGGTTACCGAGGAGAGGCTGGGCGAGTACGGCTGGAACGCCGGCATGGCCTTCCAGCTTGCCGACGACGTTCTGGACTTCACCGCGCACGAGAGGGTGCTGGGCAAGCCGGTGGGCAACGATCTGGCGGAAGGCAAAGTGACCCTGCCTCTCATCTACGCCCTGGAGGAGGCCGAGGCCCAGGAACGGGGGCTGGTCGAGACCGTCTTGCGGGAGCGCACCTACGATCAAGTCCCCTTCGCCAACATCCTCAGCCTGATCCGGAAGTACCGGGGTGTGGAACGGGCCTACCAGCGGGCCCAGGTATTCACGCAAAGGGCTCGCCGCCTGATCTCCGAGTTTCCCCAGTCCCCCTGCCAGCGAGCGCTCCACGCGCTGACCGAACTGGTGACCGAACGGGACCACTGAGGGGAAGCCCACAGCCATCCGCCGGGTGAAAGTTTTGCTGTGTTTTCGCCGATAGAAGGGCTGTGACGATTCTGGGGGCCGGTGTGGCTTATGAGGACCAGGTGCTGCGCAGGCTGGACCGGCTGCCTCCCTTCTCTCCCATTCTGAACCGGCTGCTGGCGACCCTGGCCAAAGAGGATGTGTCGTTTGCCGAGCTGGCGGATGTGATCGAAAAAGACACCGTGATAGCCGGCAACGTGCTTCGGCTGGTGAATTCGGCCCTTTACGGTTTCCAGGGAACGGTGAATTCCGTGCGCCATGCGGTGGCCATCCTGGGGCTAGTGAAACTGCGCAACGCGGTCATGAGCCTGTCGATTTCCAGAATGTGGCGGAGCGTGCGCACGCCGGAGGGGTGGTCCACCGCGAGTTTCAACGTCCACTCGGTGGCCACCGGAATCCTGTCGGATCTGCTGGCCCAGAGGCTGCCTGCACCGTACCCGGAAGGGGCCTTCGTAGCCGGCCTGCTGCACGATATCGGCAAACTGCTGATCGCCATCTCGCTGCCGCGGGAATACGCAATGATCCAGGCACTTTTCGAGGCCGGAGAGCAGTCGATAGAGGAGTGCGAAAGGGAGATCATCGGGACCACGCACGCTGTGCTGTCCGGAGCGGCGCTAGGGAAATGGAACCTGCCCCCGCCGATTCAACGGGCGGTGACTTTTCACCATGCGCCGGACGAGGCCAACCATGGCCAGCTCGATCTCAGCCACGTAGTGCATGCCGCTGACCAGCTTGCCATCGACCTGGGGCATGCGGTCTTGTCAGCGGGATCCAAGCAAGGCAAAACCTCCGAGAAAACGCTGGAGACCCTGGGCATCAGCGGGCATATCCCACGCCTGCTCGAGCAATTCCAGCAGGAATTCGAAGTTCTGCGAGGGTTTTTCTGAGAGGACTGCGATTCAGGCACTGATACGGCAATGGGCAAAAACCGGGTTTTTTTGCCGCGTTCCATGCCCACTGTCTGAATCGCAGCCTGAGAGGAAGCTATCAGCCGTCAGAAGCCGAGAAAAAATCCCAACGCCCCGCTTCTCACGCACTGGAACCCCCCTGTTTTCAGTGTGGGATATGCCTCCGGCTTGTCCTGTTGACACGCCGCAGGGTTTTTTTCTCGGCTTCTCAGCCTTCAGCATGTACACCCCGTCAAAACCAACTCTGGCCGATGGCTTAGAACGGCCTGCTTTGGTAGGATGTGAGCGGGGAGAGTGTATGCGTTTCAAGGCCATTGATCTAACGGCGCTGCTTGTTGCGGCGTGGTCGATGTTGACTCTGAGCTGCTCGTCCGGGAAGAGTATGGCTGAGGCCAAAGGTTACCGGATGGGGGAGCGGGTGGAGGTAGGGTCACTGATTTACATCGCAACGGATACGGAGTGGAAGGAACAGCTTGGGGAGGGTCTGAGCGCGCGGATTCCCAAGAATCGTTTCCTGATGATTCACCTGAGCGTGACCAACAGCGGGGTGAGCGATTCGGCGATCCCGGTCATGACGCTACTGGACGCTCAGGGCCAGTCTTTCACCGAACTGACGGATGGGCAGGGGGTCCCGGAATGGCTGGGGTATTTGCGGAATCTCAAACCCGCTCAGACAGACCGCGGGCGGGTGCTGTTCGACGTGCCTCCGGGGGCCTACCAATTGCGGGTGACCAATGATGCCGAGCCGGGCAGCGAGAGGGCCGCGGTGATCGACATTCCGTTCCAGGTCGAACCTGTGCTGCCGCCGCCGCCTGCCAGATAAGGACGCACGGGCCGGAATGCTTGTACCACCAGGCTTATGATGCCCTGCCTCATCGTGTGCGCCTTGCTGGGGATGGCTTCTGCGCCAAAACCCCTGGCGCTAGTCCAGCCCACGCTGCATCAGTTCGAAGACGGCCCGGCGCTGGGGTCCGATTTCACTTTCACTCCGGGGGAAACCGTTTTCCTCAGTTTCCAGATCCAGGGATACAAGACTTCCGAGGAGGCTCAGGTTCACCTGCGCTGTCAAATGGACGCTGTGGATGCCGGTGGGCTGCGGCTGATGGAGACCGCCCAGCGGGAAATCAAGACCGAGCTGGCGCCCCAAGACAAGGACTGGGTGCCGAAGGTCCGCCAGAGCGTGCTGATCCCGCCGCTCGTTGATCCAGGCGCCTACCGATTTCTCGTCTCGGTAAAGGACATGCTGGCCGGCAGTGAGGTGAAGGCGGAGGTGCCGTTCCGTGTTGGAGGGCGGCGCGTGGCGCCCAGCGAAACTCTGGTGGTTCGAAATCTTCGATTTCTGCGGAGTGAGGAAGACCTGGAAGCTCTCCCGGAGCCGGTCTACCACCCCGGCGACACTCTATGGGCGCGCTTCGAGATCGTCGGGTATCGGTTGGGCGAAAACAACCGGGTTCACGTCGAGTACGGCCTGTCGGTGCTGGGGCCAAGCGGCAAGAGCCTGTACTCGCAACCCCAGGCGGCGGTGGAGGAATCCACCTCCTTTTATCCCAAACGCTATCTGCCCGGCGGCCTCAGCCTGAACCTGGAACGCAGCGCGCGCCCAGGCGAGTACACCATCGTGCTCAGTGTTCGGGATAACGTCGGCAGCCAGGCCTTCGAATCGCGGCACAACTTCAAGATCGAGTGACACCTCACCGGGGTTGCGCGTTCTTCACGTATTTGTCGAACCAGGCGATCATCTCGTAGAGCGTGTGCTGGATGGATTCGCGGGCCGCATAGCCGTGGGATTCGTGGGGCAGGGTGACCAGCCGGACCGTGCCGCCGTTGCCGCGGATGGCTTGGTACATGCGCTCGGACTGGATGGGAAAGGTGCCGGGATTATTGTCCGCCTCGCCGTGGATGAGCAGGATGGGGGCGCGGATTTTATTGGCGTTCATGAACGGGGACATCTTGACGTAGAGGTCCGGGGCTTCCCAGAGGGTGCGGCGCTCGCTCTGAAAACCGAAGGGTGTAAGGGTGCGGTTGTAGGCTCCGCTGCGGGCGATGCCGGCGCGGAACAGATCCGAGTGCGCCAGCAGATTGGCGGTCATGAAAGCCCCGTAGCAGTGGCCACCCACGCCCACGCGGGCCGGGTCGGTGACTCCCATTGCGGCGGCTTTGTCGATGGCCGCCTTGGCGCTCATGACGATCTGTTCGACGTAGGTATTGTTCACGGTCTCCGGATCGCCGACCACGGGCATGGCGGCGTTGTCCAGAATAGCGTAGCCCTCCAGGAGGAAGAACAGGTGCGAGGGCCCCAGGATGCTGGTGAAGCGCTGCGCTGAGCCGGTGACCTGGCCGGCGGTGGTCGGGTCGTTGTACTCCAGAGGATACGCCCAGACCACGGTGGGCAACCGCGTGCCCTCTTTATAGCCGGGCGGCAGATAGAGAGTGAAGGAGAGCTGGACGCCGTCGGCGCGCTTGTAGGTAACGAGCTGCTTCTTGATTCCGCGGAGTTGGGGCGTGGGATCCGGGTACTTGGTCAGGGCCCGCAGATCGCTGGGCGAGCTGGCGCGGACGAAGTAGTTGGGCGGGTCGTCGGGGGTCTCGCGGCGGGTGACCAGTTGCGTGCCCTCGTCGTTGAGCAGGGCCACCACCGTCTCGTAGCTCTGCGCGTCGCAACGGAACAGGCGTTCGCTTTTGAGGGTCTTCAGATTGAAGCGGTCCAGAAACGGCCGCTCACCCTCCGGAGTAGCGCCCGCGCCCTCCAGGTAAACCGAATCGCCGTTCTGAAGGATGGCGCGATGGCCGGTCTTCAAAATGCGGAAGACGGGAGAGCCGGGGTTGTTGTAGCGGTCGCGTATGCTGAGGCTCCACAGCACGCGCGGGGCCTGGGAGGGGTTGTCGGCATTAAGCGCGAACGTGCGCACCCAGCGGCGATCGCGGTCGTAGTCGGTGAGCGTGAGCAGTCCCTCTCGTTCGCCGTACAAGATGCTCATAGCGCGGTGCTCGGTTCTGGCCAGCTCGACGGGGGAGCCCGCGAAGGGCGCCGCCAGCATCAGGATGCGGTCGCGGTGCGGAACTTTGTTCTTCGGATCGCCGCCATCGAGCGCCTCCATCCAGACCAGCGTGGCGGGCGCCGTGGGCCGCCATTGATAATGCCGCGGGCCGGTGGGGACACCCTCGATGGGAACTTCATCAGCCAGCGGCAGGCTGGCCAGCTTGTAGACCACTTTCCCTGCCCGGTCCCAGACCTCGACTTCCTTCGGGAAATCGAAAACAGGGTGCAGGTAAGAGTAGGGGCGGTCGAAGCGCGCCACCAGCAGGTGCTTGCCGTCAGGGGCTGGGGCGGTGGTCTGAAAGACCGCCGGACGACCGATCAGCGTGAGCCTGCCAGTGGTCGCCTCAACCAGGGCCAGTTGGGACGTGGCGTAGTAGTCCAACAGCGCTTCGTCATGCGGGCTGGTCAGCAGGTCCTGATACGTTCGGACGGGGGCCAGCTTCCCGGAAGTCTCCTGAACGTTAGGTCCGAGAGGCGCCAGCGGCTTGACCGGCGGCTTTCCCCGGCCTGCCGGGACCAGCCGGACCAGCAGCTCGCGACTATCGGGCATCCACTGGAGAGGGTCGCCGTAGGCAGCATTCACCGTGACGCCCTTGAGCTTGCGGATCGCGCCCCCGGCGGTCTCCCCGATCCACAACTCAACTCCCGTGGCAGTGGTGTTGGTGAAGGCAAAACGCTTGCTGTCGGGACTCCATTCAGGCCGCTCGATCTTGGCGTCGGGAGGCAGCGCGATTTTCGTCTCCCCGCCGTCGGCGATCTTCTTCAGCGTTAGCGCGACGAAGTAGAAGGACTGGTGCGGGCCGTTGGTGTTGGGATTGATGCGCAACCCGGCCAGCCGGAGCATGGGTTGAGCGAGGTCCGCGATGGGCGGATAGCGGAGCGATTCCAGAAGCAGCCCATAGTCCCGTGCCGGGCTGATCGAAAACTGTGGGGTGAGGGGCGCGCTGAGGACCTCCACAACGGCCTTGGGAGGCTGCTTGTAAGTCTCTTGAGCAAGCGACGGCGCGGCCGACAACAGCAGCAGGAGGGTCGAAAGGTATCGCATCATAGACGTGTCCAGTTTATCGCGTTCGCCTCAGACCAGGGGTCCGGGTTAGGAGGGCAGATCTTCGTCGGCGCCCTTCCACTGGTTGCCCTTAATGAGCTTGTAGACGATCCGATTGGCGGGCAGGTTGGATTCCACGTAGTCCACGCCCTCGGAGGTAACCATGTAGTTGCTGCTGGTTTCGTCCCGGCGAACGTACTTTTTCTCTCGCAGGTACCAGATGGTGAATTCCAGGTGCTCGCGCGGGAAGGAGGTCAGGGTTTCCAGGTCCAGCAGGGAGAGGCTGGGATGCTCGGGATCGGTGCGGCGACGATTGTAGAGCAGGCACAGCAGGCCCAGCCGGCGGTTGCCCTCGGCTTCGATGCCCACCACGAACTCTTTCATCTCGAACACCGGCAGGGGCTGGGAAAGCCGGATGTGAAGCTGGGCATCGTAGGCGGCGCGCCGTTCCGGATCGCTCAAAATCTCGTAGGCTTTTCGGAGGAGCACGAACCTCTCGGTGTCGCCGGTAATGGGGTTGTCGGGGTGGTAGCGGGCGGCCAGCAGTTTGTAGACGCGCTGCACCGTCTCCGACTCGGCATTCGGGCTGATCTGGAGCAGCTCGTAGTAATCGATGAACTCCGCGGTCGCCACGACCAGCGATTCTAGCATCTCGGGGCGGTGACCCGCTCGGCCCGCCGGCGCAGTCTCACTGCGATAGGATGTAGGGACGTTGAAGGAGGGAACCATCGAGCGGCGTGTGTTCGTGGGTGCAGCTTTTTCCGGCCTGGCCGGTTCGGCCATGACTGCCAGGCCCCCGAGAGTCCAGCCGGGTGATATCCCGCGGCGAGCACCCTCGGCAAAACCGGGGAGCGACTCACCAGCATCGGCCAGGGAGGCGGGCGCTTCCACCTGATTCCTCTTGAAGAGGGCAAGGCGCTGGTGTTGCGCGCCTATGAACTGGGCGTCAATTACTTCGACATGGGGCGCAGCTATTGGGACGGCCGGGCGGAGGAGGTGTACGGAGCAGTCCTGCCAGCCTTCCGGAAGAACGTCTTCCTGACCACCCAGTCCGACCAGCGGAGGCGTAAGGAGGCCGAAGCGGAATTGGACCTGTCGCTGAAGCTCCTGAAGACGGACTACGTGGATTTATGGCAGATGCACGGGGTGGCGGAGAGGGAGGAGGTGAGCCGGATCTTCGCTCCGGGCGGCGCCATCGAGGCGTTCGAAGCTGCCAAGAAGGCGGGCAAATGCCGCTTCATCGGGTTCACGGGCCACTACGATCCCAATGTGAACGTCGAAATGCTCAAGAACTATGACAAGTTCGACACGGTCCTGATGCCGCTGCACATCGCCGACCCGGCCTATCTGAGTTTCGAGAAGCTGGCCCTGCCGGTGGCGGTGGAGCGCGGCCTGGGCGTACTTGGGATAAAGATCTTCGCCAACGCCTTTCTGCTGCGAGCCTTCAGCGTAGCTGACTGCCTGCGCTACGTCTTGAGCCTGCCGGTGGCCGCTGTCGCGCTGGGTTTCTGCACTATCGGGCAACTGGAGGATGACGTCCGGGCGGCCCAGCAGTTCAAGCCGCTGACTGCTGAGGAGATGAAGGCGCTGCGCGCCCGCACGGACGAGACGCGGTTCGGGGCCATCAAAGGTCCGGCGCTGGAATACTGGAAGCGGAAGCTGCCGGGCGCCTAACTCGTCGTAGACAGTCCTAAGCGGGCTTTCTGGATGCGCACGTAAATCACGCGCAGCGTGGCCAGGACGGGCACCGAGAGGAACATGCCTGGAATGCCGGCGAGTTCTTCGCCCGCCAGCGCGCCGAAGATCACCAGCAGCGGGTGAAGGGCCACGCCGGCGCTCATCAGTTGAGGGCTCAGGATGTAGTCCTGGAAGATCCTGTACCCGGCCACGAACACCAGAATCCAAAGCAGGTGGCTGAACCCGGTCAACGCTGCCACCAGCACGATGATCGCAATGGCGGCAAGGGGCCCCACCACGGGGATGAACTCGAGCAGCGCCGCGATGCTGGCCAGCAGCACGCCGTAGGGCACGCCGATCAGAGTGAAGAACAGGCTGTAGGCGGTCAGCGTGGCCAGAGACAGGATCACCAGCGCGCGCATGAACTGGCCGAGCAACTGGTGCACGTCCGACAGGATGTCCTCCCACAGCTCCCTGCGGTCGCCACCCACCAAGCCCAGCATGTTTCCTCGCAAGTCGGTTCCGTCTTTGAGGAAGAAAAAGGCCAGGATGGGGATGAGAACGACGACGATGGCGCCGCTGAGAAACGACACCACGTGAGCGACAGCCTGTTGCAGGAAAGGCAGGGCCTGCGTGGTGATGCTGGGGAGCTGTTCCCGGATGAGGTTCAGAAGCTGGCGCCGGACGGGCTCGGTCCAGGCCGGCCCTGGCGCCTCCAGACGCTGTTCGACCTGCTTGACCAGGTCCGGAAATCCCTGCACCAGGCGGGAGGCCTCCTGGCTGACTTGAGTGCCGACGGTGACCCCCAGCAGGATGAGCGCTCCGACGAGCGCCACGTAAACCGCCGCCAGCGCCCAGTTTCGGGAGGCCCGCCGAGGCAGGAACCGGTCTACCTGCTTCACCAGCGGCGACAGCAGATAGGCGAACAGGATGGCCAGGGTGAAAACCAGCAGCACCCTGCGGAGAAGGTACAGGACGGCCAGCGAAAGCGCCACCAGGAAGACCGTCCAGGCCGACCGCGCCGCGCGAGAGTCCAGGCCGAGCATGCTTTGATAGTACCAGCCTGATGCCGGCCGGTTCTTGCGCTACCGCTTGACCGGCTTGCCGTAAACCTCGATCCAGTCCAGCCGCGAACAGGCGATGCTGCCGCCGCCGCGCATCAGGTCGGTGAAGCCGATCTCGTCCACCCGGCCCAGGTTGGGCTTATCCACCCAGGCGCCCTCGACGATGGTCTCGATGTCCAGCTTGCGCCAGCGGATGTCGGCGAGGTTGAACTCGAGCTCGCGCCAATCGAGCGATGCAGGATCGGATTGATCGCTCACCAGCCAGGTCCCGTCCGCCAGTTTCAAGATGATGCGGAGCTGGCGGAAACCGGCCTGCTTGGTGCGCCAGCGAATCTTGGCCTGCCCGGTGAGATCCACCAGGGCGGCCTTGTGGCGCAGGCTTACGGCCCAGTTGGCCGGGCACTCTCCGGACCAGATGTAGAAGGGGTCGTCGGCGGGTTTGTCATGGTGGCTCTTCTTGATTCCCGCCTTGCCCGGGCCGTGGGTGGACAGCAGCAGGTTCGGATTGGCGACGTGTTCCTCAGTGACCGGGGTGGCGGCCGGGATCTCTTCCCAATCTTCCCGGAAAAACAGGCGCGGACGCTCTTGCCCCAAAAGGCCTGCGAAGCCGACAAAGAGCAGCAACAAAATGCCGAATCGCAACTTCACCGGATTGATCCTCCCACGATCATTAGCGCGGATTTCTCACCAGACCACGAGTCTGGTTCAGTTGTGGCGCGGGCTTCAGCCTGCCGCGTCGAGACTCGTCTCGACGCTCGCGCTTCTCTACGTCCGGCACAGTGTGTCTCGGCACGAGTGCCGAGACGGCAGCCTGAAGAGGCTGCGCCACGAAGCCCAGAGAGCGATCGGTGTGTCTCATGTCTTCGCGTAATCTCTGCGGCCTCTGCGTCTTTGCGGTGAAAAACCCTGCCGGCTTGCGCATCATTCAGTATTCGCCACGAGGGCCTTGTAGTAGTCTGACTCCTTCTTCACGCGCTCAAGGAAGGCGATGAAACGGGGCTCCTTGCGAAGCGAATCCAGGTTGCGGTCCCGCGCGAAGGCGGGATAGCAGGGATACCCGTCCGCGGCCTGCTCCAGCCAGTCTATCGCCTTCTGGGGCTTGTTCATCCGCGCATAGGCGCAGGCGATCCCAAAAGCAGTGTGATGGAAGTGTCCGAAGGCCTTCTTCTGGGCCGCTTTTCGAATCTGCTCTTCCGCCTCCCGCTCTTTGCCGTCCGCTGCAAACAGCAGCGCCTGCGTCAGGCTGAGCATTCCACCGGGGTCCTCCGGATTCTCCTTCAGGATATCCGGAAGCTCCGCCCGGGCCTCACTCAGCCGGCCAGCCTGGACTAAGGTATAAGCGGTGAATGCCGCCTCGATCCCCCTCTCGGGAAGTCGCTGCAAGATCGATAGGGTCTCTTCGTATCTGCCCAAACCCAGGAGTGCCATCGCCTCTTGACCCCGGGCGATGACGTGGGCGGGATCGATTGCCAATGCCTGTCGGGCGTGCCGCAGCCCTTCCTCCAGAAGCCCGACGTGGTTGTAGACCACCGCCAGCCACGCGTGCGCCTCGCTGGAGTTGGGTTTCAAAGCCAGCGCCCGGCGGAACTCCCGGATTGCTTTCTCGTGCGGGAAGTGGTTGGACGGCGTCCAGAGGAGCCGGCCCCGGGCGACATGAGCTTCCGCCAGGTCCGGATCCAGCGCCAGCGCCTTGTCCACCGCGGCATGGGCTTTGGACTCCCATTGCGCTTGTTCCTCAGGCGCAAAAAAGAAAAACATCGCCGCGTACGACTGCGCCAGGTGCGCATAAGCAACGGCGAAGCCCGGATCGATTTCCACGGCTCGCTCCAGCATCCCGATGGCATCCTGGAGGTTCGATCTGGAACCCTTTTCCAGATGGATGCCGCGCAAATAGTACTCGTAAGCCTCGGGCTTCACCGGGCGGGCTTTGGCCAGCCGCGTCTGCTCCCGGGGCGTGAGCCTCACCTGGATCTGGCCGGCAACAGCTCGTGCCACCTCTCCCTGCAAGGCCAGCACATCGGTCAGGTCGCGCTCGTAGTTCTGGGCCCAGAGGTGCCGGTCGGTGGCAGCCTCGATCAACTGCGCGGTGATCCGCACCCGGTTGCCGGCGCGCAACACGGATCCCTCCAGGACCGCATCGACCTTCAGCTCCCGCGCGATCTCGGGCAGCGCCTTCCGGGTTCCCTTGAACTGCATCACCGAGGTCCGGGAAATCACCCGCAAGGCGCCGATCTGGGCCAGATCGGAGATCAGCGCCTCCGTCATCCCGTCCGCGAAGTACTCCTGGGCTGGATCGCCGGAGAGGTTAGCCAGCGGCAGCACTGCAATGGACTCGATCCGGCCGGCAGTTGCCCGTTCCGAGACGCGCTGCCGCCACGCGCTGAGGCCCCACCACGCCAGCGCCGCCACCAGGATCGCCAGCACGGGGGCGCCCCACAGCCAGGGCCGCCGGCGCACCGCCGCCATGGCTGGGGCAGCGAGCTTGGCGGAAACCGACTCCTCCCTGAGTTCCTCCAGCGCAACCTTGACATCGCCCATGTGCTGGGAACGGCGATTGGGGTCCTTGCGCAGGCAGCGGCTGACGATCTTATCGAGTTCCGGCGGCACCTCCCCGCCCAGCGGCTTTGGCTCCTCGCGCAGGATGGCCGACAGGGTCGAGAGCTTCGAGTCTCGCTCGAACGCCCGCCGCCCGGTCATCATCTCGTACAGCAGGACGCCGAACGAGAAAATGTCCGAGCGGCTGTCCACCGGCTTCCCCTCAGCCTGCTCCGGCGACATGTAGGCCACCGTGCCGAGCAGGGCGCCCTCTTCGGTCTGCTGTTGAAGCGTGCGCGTGGGCTGGTCTTCCCCCGGTACCCCGGCTTCCGTCAGCTTGGCCAATCCGAAATCGAGCACTTTCACCAGGCCCTCGCCGGTGACCATCACGTTGCCTGGCTTCAGATCCCGATGCGTGATCCCGGCTCGATGTGCTGCCGCCAGTGCGCTGGCGATCTGGACGGCATAGTCAAGCGCTTGCTCCAGCGGCAGAGGCCGGCGCGAGATCAGCCGGCCCAGTGTCTGACCCTCGACGCACTCCATGGCGATGAAATCCACACCGCCCGAAGTGTCGATGTCGTAGATGGTGATGATGTTAGGATGATTCAGCGCCGAGGCGGCCTTGGCCTCCTGCACGAAGCGCCGCTTGCGCTCCGGATCGGCGACCTTTTCCGGCGGCAGGACCTTCAGCGCCACGAAGCGGTCCAGGTGCGTGTCCCGGGCCTTGTACACCACACCCATCCCGCCCTCGCCCAGCTTGCCGAGGATCTGGTAGTGAGAAATGGTTTGCCCGATCATAGCTTCCAACTTTCAGGGCATTCAGCTCATAGTGTCAGTATAAGCTGAGAAGCCCTCTCGAAAAGAATGGGGTTTTAGTGGCCCAGCCGCCCCGCGCCTCCCCGACGATTCCCGCGCCAGACCCCCTCCCTCTGCCTCCTCACCACGCCCTCCGTCCAGCGGTCTATACTGAAGTATCCGGAATGCCTGACACCCCGTTCGTCCACCTGCATTGTCACTCCGATTATTCGCTGCTGGACGGCGCCTGCGAGATCTCCCAGCTCATGAAGCGGGTCCTCGAGCAGAACATGCCCGCCGTGGCCCTCACCGATCACGGCAACCTCTTTGGAGCCGTGCAGTTCTACTACGCCGCCAAGGAGAAGGGGATTCACCCGGTCATCGGCTGTGAGGTCTACGTCTCGCAACAGGGGCACAAGCTCCGCTCCGACACCGACCGCTACAACCACCTGATCCTGCTGTGCGAAAACCAGGACGGCTACCGCAACCTCATCAGCCTGGCCTCGACCGCCTTCCTGGAAGGCTTCTACTACAAGCCCAGGATTGACAAGGACCTGCTGGCCCGGCACTCCAAGGGCCTGATCGGGCTTTCGGCCTGCCTGCGCGGCGACATCAACGAAACCCTCATGGCGGACCGCTACGAGGAAGGCCGCCGCCTGGCCTACACCTACACCGACCTGTTCGGCCGGGGCAACTTCTTCCTCGAAATCCAGGACCACGGCATGGAGCAGGACCGCAAGGTGGTCCCCCCCATGGTTCGCCTCTCGCAGGAGACCGGCATCCCCCTGCTGGCCACCAACGACGCCCACTACCTGCGCCGCGACGACGCCCGCTCCCACGAGGTCATGCTCTGCATCCAGACCGGCAAGACCATGAGCGACCAGTCCCGCCTGCGCTGGCCCACCCCGGAGTTCTACCTCAAATCCCGCGCCGAGATGATGCAGTCTTTCGGCGAACTCGAAGAAGCGCTCGACCGCACCTGGGAAATCGCCCAACGCTGCCAGGTGAAACTGGAGAAAATCAGCGAGCCCTTCCCCAAGTTCGAGGTCCCCGAGGGCCACACCACCGACACCTACTTCGAGTACGTGGCCCGCCAGGGCTTCGAGCACCGCCGGCCCCATCTGGAGGCGCTCCACAAAGCCGGCCGCCTCAAGCACGATCTGCCCCTGTACGCCGAACGCCTGGACCTCGAGATTCGAATGATCCAGCAGATGAAACTCTCCGGCTACTTCCTCATCGTCTGGGATTTCATCCGCTTCGCCAAGTCCTGCTCCATCCCGGTGGGCCCGGGACGCGGCTCGGCCGCCGGCAGCCTGGTCAGCTACGCCATGGGGATCACCGACATCGACCCCCTCCAGTACGGCCTGCTGTTCGAGCGCTTCCTGAACCCGGAGCGCATCAGCCTCCCCGACATCGATATCGACTTCTGCACCCGCCGCCGCGGCGAGGTCATCCAGTACGTCACCGAGAAGTACGGCCGCGACCAGGTGGCCCAGATCATCACCATCGGCACCCTGGGCGCCCGCGCCGCCATCAAGGACGTGGGGCGCGTCCTGGACATGAGCTTCGGCGAAGTTGACCGGCTCACCAAGATGGTCCCCGCCATCCTCAACATCTCCCTGCCCGAGGCCATCAAGCGCGAGCCCGGCCTGGAGGAAGCCGCCCGCAAAGACCCCCGCGTGGCCGATCTGCTCCAGACTGCGCAGCGCCTGGAAGGCATGGCGCGCAACGCCGGGGTCCACGCCGCCGGCGTGGTCATCGCTCCGGTGCCCTTGAGAGATCTGGTCCCCCTGTACCGCACCAACCGCGATGAGGTCGTCACCCAGTACGACATGGTGAGCCTGGAGAAGCTTTCGCTTCTCAAGATGGATTTCCTGGGCCTCACCACCTTGACCATCGTCGATGATGCCCTGCGGCTGATCGAGAAGAATCGGGGCCACAAGCTGGTCATCGAGGATCTGCCCCTGGACGATCCACACACCTTCGCCATTTTCTCGAAAGGTTTCACCAGCGGCGTCTTCCAGTTCGAATCCGCCGGCATGCGCGACATCCTGCGCCGCTACCAGCCCAGCCGCATCGAGGACCTGATCGCCCTGAACGCCCTCTACCGCCCCGGCCCCATCCAGGGCGGCATGATCGACGATTTCATCGAGCGCAAGCACGGCCGCAAGTACATCACCTACGACCTGCCGCAGCTCAAGGAAGTCCTCGAGGAAACCTACGGCGTCATCGTCTATCAAGAGCAGGTCATGCAGATCGCCAACTGCATCGCCGGCTATTCCCTGGGCGAGGCCGACATTCTGCGCCGCGCCATGGGCAAGAAGAACGCCGAAGAAATGGCCGCCCAGCGCGAGCGCTTCCTGCGCGGCGCTCGTGAGCGCGGCCATCCGCCCCGCAAGGCCGAGAAAGTCTTCGACCTCATGGAGCAGTTCGCTGGCTACGGCTTCAACAAGTCCCACTCCGCGGCCTACGCCTACCTGGCCTACATCACCGCCTACCTCAAGGCCCACTACCCGCTCGATTTCATGGCCGCCTTGCTCACCTCGGAGACCGGCAACACCGCCAAGATCGTCAAGTACATCAACGAATGCCGGGAGATGGGTATCCGGGTCCTCCCCCCGGATATTGATTCCAGCGACTGGAGCTTCACTCCGGACGGCGACGCCATCCGCTTCGGCCTGGGCGCCATCAAGAACCTGGGCCAGGCGGGCGTCGAGGCCATTCTGGCGGGCCGCCGCGAGGTCGAGCGGTTCCGCTCCCTGGACCAGTTCTGCGAGAAGGTCGATCTCAGCGTGGTCAACAAGCGCATCGTCGAAAACCTGATCAAAGCCGGCGCCATGGATTCTCTGGGCGCCAGCCGGTCCCGCCTGTTGGCCGCCGTCGAGAGCGCCATGGAGTATGGCCAGAGAGCCTGGCGCGACCGCCTGCACGGCCAGGCCGGCCTGTTCGCCGCCGCCGGCGACGATCTGGAGCCCTCTGAACGGCCCCTTCCCAACGTGCCCGAATGGACCGCCCACGAAAGACTGGCTGGCGAGAAAGAAGTCCTCGGCCTCTACGTCACCGGCCATCCCCTCGAGCAACACCTGGACAGGATCCGCGACCTGGCCAGCCACGACAGCGAGACCATCGAGGGCCTCGCCAAAGGCGCCGAAGTGGCCCTTTGCGGCGTGCTCACCAACATCCAGCGCAAGCGCAATCGCGAGGGCAAGCTGTGGGCCTCCATGCAACTGGAGGACCGCAGCGGCGCCATCGACGCCCTGGTCTTCACCAACCAGTACGACCGCCTGCTTGAGAACCTGGTCGAGGACCAGGCCGTCTTCGTCAAGGCTCTGACCCTGCCTGAGGAAAGTGGCCCCCCCAAGATCTCCATCCAGGACATCGTCCCCCTGGCAGTCGCCCGCGTGCCCCTTCCTACACTCATCTCCATTCGCGTGCCCCTGGGAATCGACACCGCCGCTGCACTCAACGAGTTGTTTCAAAGCAAACCCGGCGAAACAGCCGTCCGGCTCCGCCTCGAGCAGCCCCGCGATTTCACGGTCATTCTCGATGTCACCCAGAAAGTCCGCCCCGACAAGGAATTCCGTCAGGCCCTAGAGCGCCTCTGCGGGCCCGACTCCCTCGAGGTGCTCGCAAATTGAAGATTTCGTGCAAAGGCGAAAAGGTTGCGCAAAGGCCGCAAAGCATTTTTATAATATTTGGGTTTCTTTGCGCCCTTTGCGCAACCTTTGCGTCTTTGCGCGAGAATTAAGGTTTCATGGAACCCGAACAGACCACCGACCAGCCGGCCGCCGCCGAGCAAGCCCCGCCCAACATCTCCTGGCAGCGCGTTCAACTGGCCCGCCATCCCAAACGCCCCCACTCGCTCGACTACATCCAGCGCTTGTTCACCGGCTTCCAGGAAATCCACGGCGACCGCCGTTTCGGCGACGATCCCGCCATCGTCGGCGGGATGGCTTTCTTCGAAGGCGCGCCCCTGATGGTCATCGGCCAGCAGAAGGGCCGCGACACCAAGCAGAAGCTCTTCCGCAACTTCGGCATGCCCAAGCCGGAGGGCTACCGCAAGGCCATGCGCCTCATGGAGCTGGCCGCCAAGTTCGGGCGCCCCATTCTGACTTTGCTGGACACCCCGGGCGCCTATCCCGGCATCGACGCCGAAGAACGCGGCCAAGCCGAAGCCATCGCCACCAACCTGCGCGAAATGTCCCGCCTGCCCTCCCCAGTCATCGTCATCTGCATCGGCGAGGGCGGCAGCGGCGGGGCCCTGGCCCTGGGCGTGGGCAACCGCGTTTTCATGCTCGAAAACGCCATCTACAGCGTGATTTCCCCGGAAAGCTGCGCCGCCATCATCTACCGCGACTCCACCAAGGGCCCCCTGGCTGCCCAAGCCCTCAAGCTGACCGCTCAGGACCTCTTGCAGTTGGGCCTCATCGACGCCATCATCCCCGAACCCCCCGTGGGCGCCCATTCCGACCCCGACCAGGCCGCCGAGTTCATCCGCCAGATCCTGCGCCAGGCCCTGGCCGAGCTTTCCCTGCTGTCGGCCGAGGACCTCATCCAGCAGCGCTGCGACAAGTTCCGCAGAATGGGCAATTTCTTCACGGACGCCGCCCCCTGAACCCGTGCCTCACCACCCCCATTCCGCTTTGCTACCATGTAATTTAGTGAACATTTTTTCCGCTGCTGGCGTCTCATCCTAGAGGAGTTCTGCGCGTGAAGAAGAAATGGAAGATTTGGCTGGCTATCATCGGGTTGGTGGTGATTGCCGTGAGTGTCCTCGCTAGTGTCTCCTACAGCCAGCGCGGAATCGTCGCCGTGCAGACCGGTCGCGTGGGTCGCCTCGACCTGGCTTCCCTCGTTACCGCTTCCGGCGAGATCAAGCCGCGTAACTACATCAACATCGGCGCCAACGCTATGATGCCCTCGCGGCTCACCGAGATCCTGGTCAAAGAAGGGGATCGCGTCCGCAAGGGCCAGCTCCTGGCCCGCCTGGAATCGGTCCAGCCGGAGGCCGAAGTGGCCGCTCAGAAAGCCTCGCTCAGTTCCTCGGAAGCCGACTCCGCCGCCACCGAGTCCGGCCTCACAGGCCGCCGACGAGAATCTGCACCACGGCCCAGGCCACTATCGACCGGAGCCAAGGCCGACCTCGAGCAGGCCCGAGCTGGACTTCGACCGCGCGCAGCAGTTTTCCAGGACAAGCTCATCTCCAAACAGGACTTCGACGCACGCAAGATGGAATTCGACTCCCGCGTCCGCGGCCCTGCGCGAGGCCGACGCCCGCTGGCTCAGGTCAAGGCCCAGCGCGCCCAGATGGCCTCCCAGCTCGCGGCCGCCCAGAAGCGCATCACTCTGTCCCAGGCTAACCTTCGGCGCGCTTCCGACGTCTTACAGAGGACCATTCGCGGTGGCCCCGCTGGACGGTGTAGTGACCAACCTGCCCGTCCGCGTCGGCGAAACCGTAGTGCCGGGCATCCAGAACTCCCCGTCCAGCCTCATCATGACCATCGCCGACATGTCGCTGATCACCGCCGAAGTCAAGGTGGACGAAACCGACATCGTGAACGTGAAGCTGAACCAGGTCGCCGACATCACCATCGACGCCATCCCTAACCGCACCTTCAAGGGGCACGTCATCGAGATCGGCAACACGGCCATCCTCCGCTCCACCGGCCTGGCGGCCTCGCAGAGCGCCATCTCCAGCCAGGAGGCCAAGGATTTCAAGGTGGTCATCGCGCTCGACGAGTCCCCCGGAGGAAATCCGTCCCGGGCTTTCCTGCACCGCCAAGATCACCACCGCCACGCGGGACAAAGCGCTCACCATCCCCATCCAGGCTCTGACGGTGCGGCAGAAGGGCGATCTGGAGCCGCCCGCCCAAGAGCGGCGTCCAGGCGGCCTCCAAGCCCGATCCGGCAGCCGAGAAGGCCAAGAAAGAGGAGATCCAGGGCGTCTTCGTCATCCTGGCGACAAGGCCGTCTTCCGCAAGGTGGAGACCGGCATCACCGGCGCCACCGATATCGAAGTGCTCAGTGGCCTCAAGGAGGGCGAGGAAATCATCACCGGCAGTTACAAGGCCATCCGCACCTTGCGCAATGAATCCAGGATCAGGGTGGATAACCAGCCGGTGGCCAAGGCCGAATAGACAAGTTGGACAGGCCCAGGGCCTGTCAGCAGCACGAAAGAGAACAATCATGGCAACAGCAGTCCAAGAACAGGCCGAGCGCGGCGAACAACTGAAGCGCGACGGCATCGTCATTCGCACCTACGACCTCTGGAAGACCTACCTGATGGGCGAGGAGGAGATTCACGCCGTCTCCGGCGTGGACGTCGAGATCAAGCGGGGCGAGTACGTCGCCATCATGGGACCCTCCGGCTCCGGCAAGTCCACGCTGATGAACCTGATCGGCTGCCTGGACACGCCCACCAGCGGCCAGTACTACATCAACGGCCGCCTGGTCAGCGACATGAACGACGATGAGCTGGCGCGCATCCGCAACAAGGAGATCGGCTTCGTTTTCCAGACCTTCAACCTGCTGCCCCGCGCCACCGCGCTGCACAACGTCGAGCTGCCGCTGATCTACGCCGGCATGTCCTCGGAGGCCCGCATCGAGCGCGCCAAGCAGGCCCTGCGCCAGGTGGACCTGCTGGACCGCATGCACCACAAGCCCAACGAGCTCTCCGGCGGCCAGCGCCAGCGCGTGGCCATCGCCCGCGCCCTGGTCAACAACCCCTCCATCCTGCTGGCCGACGAGCCCACCGGCAACCTGGACACGGCCACCGGCAACGAGATCATGGGGGTGTTCGAACGCCTCTACCAGCAGGGCAACACCATCGTCCTGGTGACCCACGAGCACGACATCGCCATGCACGCCCACCGCGTCATCCACCTCCGCGACGGCAAAGTCGAGCGCGACGAGCGGATCAAGTAGAAGCTGCAGCACAGCTTTCGCCCTCCAGTGGGCCTGGGACAGCTTCCTGCATGCACGTGCATGTATAATGGCCTTGTGAGAACCACCATCGAACTTAAGCCCGAGCACCGAGCCAGACTGCTCGAACTGGCCGCTCGACGCGGCCAGAAGGGTTTCTCCTCCGTCGTCGCGGAAGCAATCGATGCTTACCTGGAGGCCAGCGCTGAGAACGATCATCTTCGGAAAAAGGCTTTGCAGCTTCGCGGAAGCTTGACCCCCGAGGAGGCGGAGCAGTTCCGCCGCGAGGTCGCCCAAGTGCGGGACTTCTGGCGATGATTGTCGCCGACACCGACGTGCCGACGCTGCCACTCGACCAGGAAGCCGCCGACAGGGCCGCGCAGGTGCGACGGGATCTGGAACGGGCTGGTCAGGCTATCGGGATGGCAGACAGTCTGATCGCAGGGATCGTGTTGGCCCGCAGCGGGGTTCTGCTGACTCGAAACCGTCGCCATTTCGACCGGGTGCCCAGTCTCCAGCTTGCCGATCTTCCCGCGTTGCCGTAACCATGAGTCACTCGTGGCGCAGCGCCACCATTGGATCGACCTTCGCTGCCCTCTGTGCGGGCAGGTAGCTGGCGGCCAGCGCCACTGCCACCAGGAGCGCGGAGACCCCCGCGAAAACCAGCGGATCGGTGGCGCTCACTTCGTAGAGCAACGTGGAGAGGAACCGAGTCAGCGCGACGGCCGCCCCCAGCCCGGCCAGGATGCCCACCAGGGCCGGCGCCGCAGCCTGCCGGAGCACCATTCCCAGCACATCGCCCGGCCGCGCTCCCATCGCCATCCGCATCCCGATCTCCTGCGTCCGCTGGCTCACCGAATACGCCACCACGCCGTAAATCCCGATCGCAGCCAGCACCACCGCCACCCCCGTGAAGGCGGCGAGCAGGCTCAAAGTCAGCCGCGGCGCCGTTCTGGATTCCGCGATCACCTCTTCCATGGTCCGAATCTGGTAGACCGGCTGGTCCTTGTCCACAGCCCACACCGCCTGCTTGACGGCGCGGGTCAGCCCCTTCGGGTCGCCCTGGGCGCGCACCACTAGGTTCATGATGTCGCTGGGCGCCTGCAACTGCGGAAAGTACGCCGTGGGCTGCGGCTTCTTGTCCACGCCGGTGTGCATTACCGCGCCCGTCACCCCCACGATCTCGTGCGCCGTGGTGCGCGTGGTTCCCGTGATGAGGCGCCTGCCGATGGGATCCTCGTCCGGGAAGTAGCGGCGTGCTAGCGTCTCGTCGATGATGGCCACCCGCGGCGCATCCGCATTGTCGTGCGCGGTGAAGAACCGGCCCTTGCGCAGCGGAATGCCCATGGCCTTCAGGTAATCCGGGCTGATCCTCCGGGAATAGGCCACCAAGCGCTGGCCAGCCGGCAGCGGCGTGTGCCCCTCCACCACGAACGCCACTCTGTCGTCGCGGATGTCCAGCGGAAGAACCGCGGTAACGCCCACCGACCGGACGCCCGGCAGCGTCTCGACCCGCTCGAGCACCTGGCGGAAGAACTCCGCTCGCTGCCGAGGCTCCCGGTACTTGGAATCGGTCGGCAGCTCCATCTCCATGGTCAGCAGCCCGCCCGCCTGGAAGCCCGGATCGACCCGCTGTAGCTTCCAGAAGCTCTTCAGCATCAGTGCCGAGCCGATCAGCAGAACCAGGGCCAGGCCGGTCTCGGCGACCACCAGCAGACCGCGGACGCGCCGATGCCCGGCAGCCGCCGCGCTTCGTCCGGCCTGTTTCAGCGACTCGGCGACGTCGGTCCTGGCGGCGTGCAGCGCTGGCGCCAGACCGAACAATGCCCCGCTCAGCAGCGACACCCCCAGCGTGAACGCCAGCACCCAGCCATCAATCTGGATGCGCGCCAGCACAGCCACCGCCGAAGCATCCGGAATGGGAATGGTGCCCGGCAGAATCACCGCCAGGAGTCTGACGCCCCAGAACGCCAGCAGCAGCCCCAATGCCCCTCCCAGCACGCCCAGCAGCACGCTCTCGGTCAGCAACTGCCGCAGCAGCCGGAACCGCCCGGCGCCCAGAGCCATGCGCACCGCCAGTTCCTTCTGCCGCGTGGCCGCCCGCACCAGCAGCAGGTTGGCCACGTTGGCGCATGCGATCAACAACACGAAGCCCACCGCGCCCAGCAGCACCAGCAGCGCCGGACGGATGTACTCGACCAGTGCCTCCTGCATGGGCACAACGGTTGCTCCCCAACCCTTCAGTACCAGGTGCCGCTCTTCGATCCGCCGCGCGATGGCGTTCATCTCCGCCCGCGCCCGCTCGAGGCTGACCCCCGGTCTCAGCCGGGCAATCACCCCCAGGAAGTGCGCGCTCCGATCGCTCCGCCGCAGCTCATCCTCATCCCACGGCACCACGCCGTCGCAGGGTAGCGGAAACCAGAACTTCGGCGACAGTACCCCCACTACCGTGTACGGCAGCCCGTCCACGGTCAGCTTCCTCCCGATGATGTTGGGGTCCGAACCGAAACGCCGCTGCCAGATGCCGTGGGACAGCACCAGGACGTTGCGCCGGCCCCCGTGCCCCTCCTCCGGCGCGAACCCCCGCCCCAGCGCCATCTCCGCACCTAGCAGGCGCAGAAAGTTCGTGGTGACCCGCATCCCCGGAATCTGCTCCGGCTCGCCTAGGCCCGTCAGGGTCCCGCTGCCGATGTCGTGCGCCGCCATGTCCTGGAAGACCTGGTTGTATTCCCTCCAGTCCAGGAAATTGGGACCAGAAAGCCGCGCCCGCGGCACCCCGAGCTGGTGGTTGGTTTCCCAGAGCACCGTCAGCCGCCCGGCCTCCTTGTACGGCAGCGGCCGCAGCAGCACCGCGTTCACCACGCTGAAGATGGCCGTATTAGCGCCAATGCCCAGCGCCAGCGCCAGCACCGCCACCGCCGTGAATCCCGGGTTCCTCGCCAGCACGCGGCCGGCGAAGCGAACGTCTTGCCACAGGTTTCCCATTGACTACCTTGCAGCGGCGTGGAACCAGTGCTGACGCCGCGCGATCCATTCCTCGCTGGAAAAGATCCGCGGCCCGGCCTCGACCAGCCGCGGAAGCAGGTTGAAAACCGATACCGGACTCCAGGCCGTTCCCTGCCGCGTCTGAAACCCGCCCCGGTTCAACTTATCTGCGACCTGGGATAAGGGCAGGTCTTGAACGATCAGTTCCATCATCAGAAGGAGGGTCCGCTTCTCGGTCGGGTTCTCTTCCAGGTGCAAGCCGTCGTCCGCCACCCGGAGCCCGAACGGCAGGTCCTGTCTCAGCTCGGCCGGCGGCTTCTCCTCGGCCTCGACCTCGCGTTCCCACTCCACCGCAGCCAGTCTCCAGCCCGCCTCCGCCCTGTATTTCAAGTACTCGGGACTCAGGGGACCCGGCAGAACCTCGCGAACGCGCTCGACCTTTGCCATACTACCCTCCCCGGGGAAACCACCCCCTGATTGTACGGAAGCAACTGGTGGGCCAGGTTCTCGACGCGCTCAAGTTGCTCAATTCAGCGGCGAGATCGGCGAGAGCCTGTCCGCTTCTGGGACGAGCCTGTCCGGTGCCGGGACGAAGTGGCGGGCTTCGCCCCGCTTTCCTGGAGCCAGCACGCCGGCCGCTTGAGCCCCAAGGGCAGGCGTGTCTTCTTGTCCCCCCGTGTCTGACTGATTTGCTCCTGCGTGAGATCTTCGGCGGTGCGAAGGTCGGCCCCGCTCAGGTCCGCGTGAACAAGGTCCAGTCCAAGCAGGCGCGCCCCCACCAGGTTCGCGCCGCTCAGATCGGCCCGGCGGAGATCCGCCCCCTCGAGGTTCGCCAGGATCAGGTTCGCCCCTTTCAAGTCCGCCCCCGCAAGGTTCGCCAGCATCAGGTCCGCGCCGCCCAGGTCCGCCCGGGAGAGGTCCGGTTTGATTCTTGGATTTGTTTCCATCCACTTGTTCCAGGCGTCTATGTCACGTTTCAGCAGCTCCAGATGTTCCTCGTTTGCCACGATGTCCTCAACCCTTCAGGGATTACCACATTGTATTGCCGCAGAGGCCGCTCTTCACAAGCGCATCCACATCCGCAAGCCATCTCCGCCATCCTGGTAGTAATGCGCGATGGTCATTAGGGGGCAAAACCCGAGGTTGCCATAGAGACGGATGGCCGCCGTACTGGTTGTCCTGACCGTCAGTTCCAGCCTGCCGGCCCCAAGTTCCCTCAGCTTGTCGATGGCGTGCAGAATCAGCGCCTTCCCCACCCCCATGTTCCGGTATTCCGGATCGACCGCGATCGAGATGATGTCGGCCTTCCGCGAACCCGCGCCGCTGACGATGTACCCCACGATGCGCCGGGAGCGTTTTGCGACCAGGAACAATTCCTCACACTCGCGGTACAACTCCAGGAATATGGCCCTCGTATATGCCTCCTCGGGAAATGACGCCCGCTCGATCTCCAGGATTCGCGGCAGGTGCGAACGCCGAAACCGGCTGATCTGAATGTCCCGGGGCACAGATGCTTTATAGCGCACACAAGGCCGCGTGTCCACCGGGCGCCGGGCGCGAAGCGGCCGCAAGCCCTCCGGGCTGGTGTCTCGCTGTAATGCCGGGCCGGCCAGGTGCAGGGCCGCCGGATCCTCCGACTTCCCCTCCGCCTGGTAAGCGGCAACGCTGTGCTGACGCAACCGGCCGATTCCCGCGGAATACGTGTTTGGGAAATGCTCGAAAAGACAGGGCGTGCTCTCGCTGGCGCGCCCTTTCGCAGCGGCAAGGGGGTTTGAGTCCCCCTGGGGACGCCAATGGCCTTCGCGGACGCTAGGGCGGCGTGGCGCGCTTCTCCCCGGCCTCTTGCTTCCGCCGCAGCTTCTCCAGCAGGCGTTCCCAGGACTTCTTAGCGGAAGCATCGTTCGGATTAAGCTCGACCGCTTTCTGAAACTTGGCAGCCGCCTCCTCGAGCCGGTCCAGGCTCTCCAGGGTGGCTCCCCAATTCCGGTAGGTCACCGCGAGCTCCGGCTCGAGGTCTGCCGCCCGGCGGTACTCATCGATCGCCTCCGTCTTCCGTTCCAGGAAGTGCAGCGATACTCCCAAGCCCACGTGCGCCTGGGCAAGTCCCGGCTCCAACTGAATGGCCTGCTGAAACTTCGCTGCGGCATCTGCCATCTTCTTTTGCTTTCCCAGTGCAACTCCCCAGTTGTGATAGGCGAGGGCAGACTTCGAGTCAAGCTTGATCGCTTTTTGGTACTCCACGATCGCCTGGTCCTGCTTGTTCTGCTTGTCCAGTGCAACACCCCAGCCGATATAGGCGCTCGTCAGGGTCGGCTCGAAATCGATAGCCGTCCGGTACTTCGACACCGCCTCCTCCAGTTGGCCTTGGTCCGCCAGCAGGTTGCCCCACAAGTGGAAACCACGCCCGCGAAAACGTTCCGAGCGGTGGTCGATGCACTCCCGGATGAGCGCCAGAGTGTTCGCGCTATTGCCCGGGTCGTACTGGTAGACCGCCAAGGAATACGGGTCCACTCGCCTGAGCACCTCCTCCGCCAGACGCCGAATGGTGGCCTTCAAGTCCCCGGAGGAGTCGCCCACCGTCCCACTCCAACGCTCGTTCTGCCCGGTCACCACGCGAAAGTTCGCTTCCAGCCCAACCGCTTTGCCGGCCGCCTTCGACCCTTCCCCCGGAGCTGTGCCCTGCCCAATTCCAAAATCAAAAAGGGAGATGTGGTTCAGGCGGTCATCGTCCGGACAAAGAAAGAAGTAAAACGTCTGGATGGTTCCTACATCAAATTTGATGACAACTCAGCTGTTCTCATCAATCCTCAAGGGGAACCCATTGGCACTCGAATTTTTGGTCCTGTCGCCCGCGAATTAAGGGCTAAACGATTTATGAAGATCATCTCCTTGGCTCCGGAGGTCCTCTGAAAAGGGAATTAAAATGATTGCACCGAAATCCCATATTAAAAAGAATGACCTGGTGATGGTGATCAACGGAAAGGAGAAGGGTAAAAGTGGCCGAGTCCTGAAGGTCCTTCCTGAGAAGGAGAAATTGATCATTGAGAAGATCAATTTCGTAAAGAGGCATTTCGCCCCAGCCCCGCGGCCAGCAAAGACGGGGAGGGGTATTGAAAAAGAGGCACCTCTCCATGTCTCCAATGTGATGCTTCTCTGTGAAAAGTGCAATAAACCCGTTCGCATCGGACACCGCATCATAAGAGGGGAGTAAAAAAGCTCGAGTCTGTCGGAAATGTGGTGAAATTTTTGATAAATAGGTGATGGGATGGCTAGGTTGAAAGAGGTTTACCAGGAGAGGGCGGTTCCTGATGAAACGATTCGGCTATAAGAACAGGATGGAAGTTCCTAAGCTGAATAAAATTGTCATCAATATGGGATTAGGGGAGGCTATTA
>CAVRZY010000121.1:0-17154 GCA_963725415.1 uncultured Acidobacteriota bacterium
CGAAGACGTGACCAAGGCCACTGGCACTACCGATGGCAGATACTTTTGGACCTTCCAGAACCCCATCCCGGCGAACGCTAAAGGCACTTACGCGGTGGGCATCGAAGGGTATCGGAGCGTGACACTCATGCAGGGGACCAGGCAGGAAATCACGGTGCGCGACGCCGGCGTCAACAAGGTCTTCTACTTCTCGGTGGACGGCTCCAAGGTCGCGCCCAGACGGCAGGTGGTCAGCCTGGCCAACTGCAACAACTGCCATTCCAGCCTCAGCCTGCACGGGGACAACCGGAATCAGATCGAGCAGTGCGTGTTGTGCCACAATCCCAATCAAACCGACCAGACCAATCGCCCGGCCGCGCAGGCGCCGCCCGAGAGCGTGGATTTCCGCCACATGATTCACAAGATCCACACCGGAGAGGAGATCGGCGGGCCGTACGTGATCTTCGGCAACCGCAGCTCGGTGAACGATTTCTCGGAAGTGCGCTTCCCCGGAGACCGGCGAGATTGCGCGGAGTGCCACGTCAACGGCTCCGAGCAACTGCCTCTCAAGGACAACCTGCTGAATGTGACCAGCCCGCGCGGACTGGTGAACCCCATGGGGCCGGCCACGGCCGCCTGCACCGGGTGCCACACCAGCGTGGCCGCGGCATCGCACGCCCTGGCCAATACAACCAGGCTTGGCGAGAGCTGCGCCGCATGCCATTCCACGGGGAACGAGTTCGGCGTTCCGAAAGTGCACGCCCGGTAGCGCCGATTCAGTAAACTCAGAAGGCGCGCAAGGGGGCGACGAACTCCATGGCTTGGCCGCCACGGTCGGTAAACGCAGACCACACTCTTCCTCCGTCAAAGCGGGGACCCGGCCCCCTGGGTCTCCTCTTCGCGTTGACCATCGTGGCGGCCATTTCTCCGGCCGCCTCGATGTCTGGGGCGCAAGAGAGGCCTGCCGGTTACGCTGGTTCCGAGACTTGCCAGACCTGCCACGAAGAGATCTTCACAGCCTTCCAGAAGAACCCGCATCGGCGCGTCGAAACCGACAAGAAACGCGGCTGGGAGAGCCGGGCATGCGAGTCCTGTCACGGGCCGGGCGCCAAACATGCGGAATCGGCTTCCGCGCAGGACATCCTGAATCCGGCAAAACTGGCTCCAGCCAAGGCGGACCGGGGCTGCCTGAAGTGCCACCTGAACCAGCCTACCCAGAGCGGGCGGCTTCAGGGCGGTCACGCCCGCAACCAAGTGGCCTGCGTAGGCTGTCACTCCATCCACAAAGGAGCCGAGAAGCTGCGGCCGCGAGACCAGGCCGGCATCAACCGGCAGTGCGCCGGATGCCACACCGCTGTGTGGGCGGAGTTTCAACGGCCTTACAAACACCGGCTGCCGGAAGGCGCCATGTCCTGCGTGGACTGCCACAACCCCCACGGCAGCCTGCTGCCGCGGTCCGTCAGACCGGTGTCCGCCAACGAGCCGGGGTGCTTCAAGTGCCACGGCGACCGGTTCGGACCGTTTACCTACGAGCACCCGCCGGTGCGCCTGGAAGGGTGCTGGGCGTGCCACGAGCCGCACGGCTCAGCCAATCCACGCCTGCTGACGCGGCCCGAGCAGCGCCTGCTATGCCTGGAGTGCCATGCCAATATCGGCGTGGCCAGGACCCTGGGCGGGATTCCGCCGGCCCTGCACGACCTGAGGAGCCCGCGCTTCCGCAATTGCACCATCTGCCACACCAAGATCCACGGATCGTATGTGGACCCGGGGCTGAGGCGATGAAACATTTTCTATGGCTTCTGTTTGCGCTTCCGCTGATGGCCCAGGAGCCAGCCGCCAAGCCCGCCGAGACGCAGGAGGCTCCGGCGGCCAAGGCCGACGAGCAGGCGCCTGCCGCAGAGCGCTGGCTGACCGGCAGCCTGGATTTTGGATACCGCTGGGTGAACAACCTGGGGGGCGACTTCAACACCTATCGCAGCCTGGTGAATCTGGGGGAAGGGCCGAAGCTGTTTGGCCTGGACCTGAGCCTGACGGATGCCTCGAAACGGCTGTTTGACCGCCTGGAGGTGCGAGCCCATTCCTGGGGCGGCGAGCCCGTACAACACCGCCCGCGTCGATGCCCGGCGGGAGGGCTTCTACCAGTTCTCGTTCGATTACCGCAAGATCGCTTTTTTCAATTTCCTGCCTTCCTTCGCCGATCCCACCGTGGAGCGCGGGATCTTCCTGAACCAGCGCGCCTTCGACACCTACCGCCGGACCAATGATTTCGAGCTGGACTTGTTTCCCGGGCGCCGCATCGTCCCCTACTTCGCCTACAGCCGCAACTTGGGAAGTGGGACGGGCATCACAGATCTGGTTCTGGATGCCAACGAGTACCCGGTGCGGACCCGGCTCTACGACCGGACGGATAACTACCGGGGCGGCCTGCGGTTCCAGTTCCGGCGCTTCCACCTGACCCTGGAGCAGGGCGGCATCAATTTCGCCGACGACCAGTCGGTGTTCGCCACCCAGCCTAACCTTGGAAACGTCACCACTCCGATCCTGGGCCAGAAGCTGTTCCTGGCCTCCGGCAGCCAGGCCTACCATGTCCGGTCCGACAGCCTTTCGAGCCGCGGGATCTTCACGGCCAACCCGGTTTCCTGGGCCGATCTCTATGGGCAGTTCCTGTACAGCCGGCCGCACAGCGACGCGCATTTCGCCCAACAGAACAGCGGGAATCTCCTCAGCTTCTCGGCCCTCCAGTTCTATACCAGCCAGTTGGATGCGCTCTCGGCGGAGGCCCGCCGGCCCCATTCCTCGGGGAGCTTCAGCGCTGAGCTGCGACCCATCCGCCGGCTCCGGGTGATCGAATCCTGGATGACTGACCGGCTGCACAACGCCGCTTCGGCGCTTCTGACCGAGCAGCTCCTGGTTTCCGGCGCCACTCTGACTCCGGAGAAAATCTTCACCAGCGATCGCCTGGTGTTGAACTACAACCAGCAGGAAGTGGATGTGGTGCTCGATCTGACTTCGAAGCTGGCCCTGCGGGGCGGTCACCGTTACGTGTGGGGAGACGCGAAGGCCCCGGCGGCGCTGGTGATCGAAAGGCTGGGGCAGGAATCCGGCGAGCTGCGGCGGCAGGTGGCGCTGGCGGGAGCCAACTTCCGGTGGCGCCAAAAGCTTAACGTGAACGCGGATTACGAGGGGTCGCCCGGGGACCGCGCCTACTTCCGCACCAGCCTCAACGAGTATCAGAAAACCAGGATGCGGGCGCGCTACCAGGTTCTGCCCTCGTTGTTGGTCTCGGCCAACTTCACAGTGCTGCGGAACCAGAACCCGGCGGCCACGATTGATTACGATTTTCTGAGCCGGGATAATGCGGCCTCGCTGGCCTGGACTCCTGGCGGCGGCAAATGGCTCAGTGTGCTGGCGGAGTATTCCCGCTCGACGCTGCGCTCCGACATCCGCTATCTGGTCCCGAGCACCCTGACTCGCGAACTGTCCTTCTACCGCGAGAGAGCGAACACCGGCCTGGCCCTGGTTGATCTGAAGCTGCCCCTGGCTGCCAGCGTCCAGCCCAAAGTCAGCTTCGGCGGCTCCTTGTTCGCTTCCTGCGGCAGCCGGCCTTCCCGCTATTATCAGCCGCTGGCCCGTTTCACGATCCCCTTCGGCAAGCATGTCGAGTGGAACGCGGAATGGCGCTGGTATGCGCTTTCCCAGGCGCTCTATCTCTACGAGGGCTTCCGCTCCGACCAGTTCCTCACCAGCTTCCGGCTGATCCTGTAGCCCCTTGCGGGCGAAACTGTGTTAGTTCAGCCTGAAATGGAGAGAAGGCGCTCTCCGTTAGTGAGTATTCCGCCCTGCGGGCGGGGGTTTTCAAGGCATCGGGGTCTTTCGATCCGATGAAGGTTTGGGGCAGCGCAGGAAGGTGGTCCTCGCGCCGCCGCTCATCGTCTCGATGAGCCCGCCAGGGTATCCCTCGGCATGGTTGCGTCCCTGCATTGCCCGCTTCCGTTTCACCAGGCAAGATTATTGCAGCTCCGGGTGAGCCCGAGCGAACTGCCGCTCCAGCCGGGTCCGAATCCCATGGCCTCTGCCCTGATTCCAACAAGCCAGGATTGGCGCACCATCCAGCCAGTGTCAAGTCTCGGTTAGGAAGTGGAGTAATGCCTCAGTCTCGGGGGCAATAGTCAGTGCAGCCGGGTAGGATAGGCTTCCAGCCTGTCCGGACGCCTTTCGAATACCGCCCGAGACAAGCTGAAGCTTGTCCCACGGCCCCCGAGACTGAGGCATTACGAAGTGGACCGCGTGACCATCCAAGAGGGGCGGGCCGGCGTCACCGAAACAACACAATCCTTTCACCCTGGCCTGACTCGCCGCCGGTACACTATAGAGGCAGGACTTCTCATGTCGCGGCGAAGGCGGATGACAACCCGAACCCTCATGGGGCCCCTCGCCGCTGTGACCCTGCTGCCGCTAGGGCTCCTGCTGTGGGTTGGATGGCGGCTGCTGGAGCAGGACCGCACGCTGACTGGACAGCAGGTGGCGCAGCGCATCGAACGGGCGGCCGACATCGTTGTGGCGGCGCTGGCCCGGGCAGTATCGGCCAGCGAGGAGCGCCTGGGCGCGGGCGTCGGCGACTGGGGCAAGGGCGCCGTTGTGGTGCGGTTTGCCGGAGGCCGCGTCGAAGCAGCGCCACGCGGGCGGCTGGCTTGGCAGCCGGTGCCGGCTCCTCTGGAGGAGGCCTCCGCCGCCGCGTTCGCACAAGGCGAAGAGTTCGAGTTCCAAAAAGGGGACCTGACGCCGGCTGCGGTTTTCTACCGCGAACTCGCCAAGTCTTCCGGTCCCGGCGTCCGCGCCGGCGCGGGGATACGGCTAGCGCGGGTGCTGCGCGGACAAGGCCAACTGGAGGAGGCCCTGGCCGCTTACTCCGCCATGAACGATTTGGATAGCGCTTCCATCGATCGTGTGCCCGCCTCGCTGGTGGCGCTACACGCGAGCGCGGAGTTGCTTGCTCAGATGGGCCGTCACACTGAGGCGCGGCAGCACGCGCAGCGCCTGGACGAGGGACTGCGCGCGGGGCGCTGGCCCCTGACCCGGCCCGTGTACCGCCTCTACTCCAAACAAGCCGAGCCGGAGCGGGAGGCGCTCTCGACCGCGGCGGACCAGCTTTGGGAGATGTGGAACCAGCGCTTGCCGGATGCGGTGGGGCGGACCGCCATCGAGGTTAATGGAGAGCGGCTGGCTGTGCTGTGGCGGGTCAACGGCGGCGAGGTGCGAGCCCTGCTCGCCACGCCGGCGTATGTTGAAAGCCAGTGGCTTCCGGCAGCGCGGGCCGCGGCCGCGAGGCAACAGGTGCAGTTCGCTCTTCTCGACGAGGACAGCGCCCGCGGCTACCCTGCGGCCGCGCCGGCGGCTAAGCGCCGGGCGAGCGAAGCTTCTCTGCCCTGGAGCGTGCTGGTGTCAAGCGCCAACCCGGAGGGAGAGTTCGCGCAACTGGTCACCCGGCGGCGGCTGTTCGCGGGGGCCTTTCTGCTCTTGACCGTACTTGTGGTGGCGGCTTCGCTGTTTACGGTCCGCGCCCTGAACCGGGAGTTCGAAGTGTCGCGGCTTCAATCGGATTTCGTGGCGGCGGTCTCCCACGAGTTCCGCACCCCGCTCACTTCGCTGCGGCAGTTTACCGACATGCTGCGCGAGGGCCGCGAGGCGAGCGAAGAGCGCAAACGGCTCTGCTACGATGCGCTGTCGCGCGCGACCGACCGGCTGACGCGGCTGGTGGAGTCGCTGCTCGACTTCGGACGCCTGGAGGCGGGCGCCAGGCCATACCGTCTCCAGCCCTGCGACGGGGAGCAACTGGTGCGGCAGGTGGTAAAGGAGTTTGCCGCCGAGGTGGAGACGGGCGGATATCGCATTGAGTTCGCCGGGCAGGGGCCGGCCCCGATCACAGCCGACGCCGAGGCCCTGACCACGGCGCTATGGAACCTGCTCGACAACGCCGTCAAGTACTCGCCGGACCACCGCACCGTGGAAGTCCGCCTGGGGCAGAATAATGGCCTGGTCGCCATTTCGGTGCGCGACCACGGCCTCGGCGTCCCGGCGCACGAGCGGGAGGCGATTTTCGCCCGCTTCCGCCGCGGCGAGCAGGCAGCCAGACTGGGCATCCAGGGGACGGGCATCGGCCTGGCAATGGTGGACCATATCGTGAAAGCGCACCAGGGGCGGGTTGAACTGGAAAGCGAGCCGGGCGTGGGCAGCCGCTTCACTATCGTGCTGCCCGCGAGAGAGTGACCATGCCACGCATACTGATTGTCGAAGACAACCGGGACATCGCGCTCGGCCTCGAGCTGGATCTGCGCGATGAAGGCTATCAGCCGGAGGTGGTTTCCGATGGGGTGGAGGCGGTGCGCCGCGGCAAGGAACCCGGCTGGGACCTGATTCTGCTGGACGTGATGCTGCCCCAGAAGGACGGCTTCGACGTGTGCCGGGAGCTGCGCCGCGCGAAAGTCCGAACCCCGATCCTGATGCTGACGGCCAAGGTGCAGGAGGCGGAAAAGATTCTGGGGCTGGATCTCGGAGCGGACGATTACGTGACCAAGCCGTTCAGCCCGCGCGAGCTGCGGGCCAGGATCAGAGCGCTGCTGCGCCGCGCCTTGCCGGAGGAGCCGCCTGCACGCCGCTTCGGGCAGTGCGAGGTGGACCTGGACCGTGCGGTGCTACAGCGCGCGGGCGAGGTTGTGGATCTGACGGCGATCGAGCTGAAGATGCTGCGGCTGTTCCTCGAAAGCGCGGGGCGGGTGTTGTCACGGGAGCAGGTGATCGAAGCCGTTTGGGGGATGGGCGTGCACGTCACGGACCGCGTGGTGGACACGCATGTGGTGAAGCTACGGCGCAAAATCGGAGAAGATCCGGCCGAGCCGCGACACATCGTGAGCGTGCGCGGGCTAGGTTACCGTTTTGACGCGTGATTAACACCGAATCGTCACTCTCAGGGCGTTGTGGCATGACCGTGGGAGGCCAGAATGGCGGCATGGAGGCAACCAAGATGCGAAGGACAATTTGGATCATAATCGCCGCCGCCGTGCTGGCGGCTGGCGCCGACCTGGCGGTGGATCTCGAATCCGCCATCCGCCGCGAAACCGTGCAGGGCGACTTGAAGGGCGCCGCCGAGGCCTACCGCAAGATCGCCGCGCAGGCGGCCAGCTCGAAGAACCGTGCGGTAGCGGCGCGGGCCCTGCTGCGGCTGGCGCTGGTTTACCGCAAACAGGGCGACGCGCAGGCCCGGCAAACGCTGGAGCGGCTGGTGAAGGATTACAGCGACCAGCAGCAGGTGGTAGCCGAAGCCCGCGGCGAACTGGCCCGGATGGGCAACGGCAAACCCGTGCTCGCGGCCAAGCTGCTGTGGACTAGGGGAGGCGTCAGCAGTGTCAGCCGCGACGGCCGGCTGGTGACCTTCGAAGAATTCCGGGCCGGCACGGCAAACATCCGCGACCTCGAAACCGGCGACATCCGCGTACTGCCCTACGGCTTCAGCGCCAGAGCCTACATCTACGACCGTGTGGGGTCACGGTTGAGCCCGGACGGCCGCTGGGTGGCGTTCAGTGGGCCGGAGAGCCCGCTTCCTGCCGATGACTGGGGAAGAATGGTCCTCGGAATTATGCATCCCGACGGCACCGGCAAGGTGACGCTGTATCGCAGCGAAGCCTGGCCTGGCGACCTCTGGCCGTACGGCTGGACGCCGGACTCCAAGCAGGTTCTGTGCCGTAGGTTGCCCCTGCCCCGCGGGTCGGTACCGGAACTGGTGCTGATTTCCGTCCCCTCGGGAGAGGTCCGCACCGTGAGGCCCACTTCCGTCGATGAATCGGGTGACCCGGCGGTGTCTCCGGACGGAGGCTGGATCGCCTACTCGGTCAAGGGACGAGTGCACGTGGTGTCGATTGACGGCGCCACGGATACGGAGATCACCACGGGGCCCGGCGCGGATTCCATAGCCGGGTGGTCCCCCGATGGAAAGCATGTCATCTTCACCAGCGACCGCTCCGGAGAACGGGGCGTCTATCGGATCGCCGTCCAGCGGGGCAAGGCGTCCGGCGCCGCGGAGTTGTTGCGACTGCTCCCGGGGCTGTCTCGCGTCGTGGGACTGGATGCGCGCGGAACGCTGTACTACGCTGAAAAACCCCCTCTGAACGATGCCTACATCGCCGGCCTGGACGCCGCGGGCGGGACATTCACAAGTCCGCCAGTCAAGTTGACCCAGCGGTTTGAGGGAACCAATGCGGCTCCGATGTGGTCCCCGGACGGCAGCCGGTTGGCGTGGGTGAAACTCCGAAAAGAACCACTCGAGTTAGCCAGGATTGAAGCCATCGTCATCCGGGATCTCGCCACCGGGCAGGAGCGGGACCTGACCCCGCAGGTTGCAGCGCATTTGCGTCCCTCTCCCTCCTGGCTGACCGGCGGCAATTCGCTCCTGTTGGCCACCTGGGAGCGACAGTCTGGCTCCACTCTCTACAAGATGGACATCGTCACGGGTTCCGCCAGCAAACTGCGCGGAGAAGTGAAGGCCAACATGTTCCTGCCCTCCTGGTCCCCGGACGGCTCCAAAGTGTACCGCCCGGACAGGCCATCGATCCATGTGTGGGACTCTGCGACCGGGGAAGAGAAGCTGCTGTTCAAGGACCCTGCGGCCGTCTACGTCCGCGAAATCACCCCATCGCCGGACGGGACCAGCATCGCCTACGTGATCATAACCCCGCCCCCGGCCGGTAGCCCCTTCATGGGCCCAAACTACATCAAGATCCTGGACATCGCTTCGGGCCGGACGCGCGAACTGGTCCAGGATAAACCGGCCTGGCGGCGTCGCGTGATGACTTGGACACCGGACGGGAAATATCTCATCTACGCGACAGACGCTCAGTTTGGCTTGCCGCCCAGCGAATCGGCGCGCATCCGGATTGTGCCGGCCTCCGGCGGCACTCCGAAACAATTGGGCAGCGACTTCCGCGGCCGCGTGTTCGAGTTGAGCGTCTCTCCCGACGGCAAGCAGTTCGGTTTCACATTGGAGACCTCCCGCAACGAGCTGTGGGCGCTGGAGAATTTTCTGCCCGCCGCCACGGCCACGAAGTAAGCCAAGGATCACGGGCCGGCTACCCCCGGCCCGCCTTCTGCGGCGCTTCCAGCGGGAACGTCCAGAGACAAAGGTGGCGCGGTAAGATTCGCGCCGGTAGCCAGGCAGGCGTTCTGGATCTTCTCCTCCAAGTACGAGATTCGCTCCTGCTCGGCTGAGTGTTTGGGTCGTGCTTTCTGCTGAAAGGCAGCCGCCCCGTTCTCAAAGAACTTCTTCTGCCAGCGGCAGAAGACCGTCGGCTGGAGTCCCTGTTTGTCGCACAGCTCCGAAACCGGCACTTGCTCAGGCAGATGCCTCCTCAGACTGGCGACTTTCTCTTCTGCGGTGTAGTGCTTCCGTTGCTTCTTCAGGCGTTCGCTCCGTTATCTTAACGGCAGAACGCTTTCTCCATTTCCAGTTGAACCGGAACAAAACGCGATTCCAGCAGAGCGTGCCAGGAGCAGAACCGCCGCTCTCCGGCGCGAGTCCGGTTCAATCGGACTCAAGGAAGGCGCGCGGTTTGGGGGCCGGGCAGGGCGCCTGACTGCGGCCAAGGTGGAGCAGCAACCCCAGGGCGAAGCCCAGCCCGCTGGAAAAGAAATGCAGGCAGTGTAGTGGGAAGGCGCGCAGCGTAAACCAGAATCCCTTCCGTTTAGCAAGAAAGCGGTAGAAGCGGAAGTTCAAGGCGAGCAGCAAGAGAACGAAGGCCGCCACAACCCCAGTCCAGTATGACCAAGCCAGCAGGCTGAGGTCCGTCGCCAGCGCCAGCAGAGACTGGAGACCCAACGCACCCACAACGGCGAACAGCGTCAGCACACTGAAGCGATGCTCCCACCGCAGGTTGAGATCCACAGGCATGGAGCGGGCACGCAAGATCAGCAGCGTCCAGGGCACGGCGCGGTCCAATAGGTCGGTCCTCAGCACCTGCCAGAAGCGCCAGCGCTTCAGGTGCTTCACCTGAAGCGCTTTGTCCAACCGGATTTTTCTTCCCGCGTGGCGGAGCCGGCATCCCAATTCGATGTCCTCGATACAAGGCCTGGTGTAGGTCTCGCAAAACCCACCCTGCTCGAGGAAGACCTGGCGGCGGATGGCGCCGCAGGCCGTCCAGAAGGTGCAGGCTTCCTCGCGGCTGCTCTGGTGGATGAAGCAATGGAGGAGATTCCGGTACTGAGAAACGAAATCCGGAGAACCCGGCTCGTCATCATAAGAACCAATGACCGCATCCAGCGACGGGTCCTCCGCAAAGCGCGCCAGGACCCGACTCAAGGCGTCGGGGCGCACCAACACGTCGGCATCGAGGAAAAAGAGAATATCTCCCCTGGCGGCACGGGCACCCAGATTTCTGGCACAGGCCGGGCCACGGCGCCCGCCGCTGGAAACCAGTCTGACTCCAGCGCGTCGGGCAACGTCCACCGATGCATCGCAGGAGCCGTCGTCCACGACCACGCATTCCAAAGGGGCCGGGGTCAGCTTCCCGACGTGTTCGAGGCACGCGGCAAGAGAATCAGCCCCGTTGTGGACGGGGATAACGATGGAAACTGTCAGATCCATTGGCTGCGGCGCAGTCAAGCTAGAAACCGAGCCTTCCACGATACCACGAGACGGGAGGGCAGTGCGCGGGCAATGCCTCAGTCTCGGGGGCAATAGCTTCTGCAGCCGCGTGGGATAGGCTTTCAGCCCAATGTCATTTAGTTTTCGTGGGGCGGGCCTCCTGGCCTGCGAGCCGACCCCCTGGTCGGCTCCCGGTGGGGCTGGAAAACGCCGGCCAGGGGGCCGGCGGCGGCTCGGGGAGCCGCCCCACAGGGGGCCGAGATGTGCGGTGGTGGGAAAACTAAATGACATTGGGCTTTCAGCCTGTCCGGAACCCTTTCGAATACCGCCCGAGACAAGCTGAAGCTTATCCCACGGCCCCCGAGGCTGAGGCATTACGTGCGCGACGCCGGCCGGCGGTACTTGGTAAAATCCGATTTCGCCAATGGTGACAGGGAAACCATCGCGCCAGCGGACGTGCCTGTTGTATGCCGCGCTGGCCGCCCTGCTGGTGCTGCTCTGGCAGGCTCTGTCGGTGCAGTTCAATTACGGGGGGAACTGGACGGCTCTGTTCTATACGGGGGACGCTAGGCCGCTGCCGCCGGAGCTGGGCGGGAAGACGTACGTGTTCAAAGGCAGCGACGGTTACGACGGGCAATTCTACCGCTACGTGGCTCACGACCCTTTCTTCCAGAAAGGGATGTGGGAGTACATTGACATCCCGAAGCACCGCTACCGGCGCATTCTGGTTCCCGGTCTGGCCTGGCTGCTGGCTTGCGGGCAACCGCGGTTCATCGACGGCGCCTATGTTGTCACGGTGCTGCTTTTTGTTTTCCTGGGCGCCTACTGGCTGAGCCACTACGCGCTGTTCCACGCCCAACATCCGGCCTGGGGTGTGGGTTTCGCCTTTGTGCCGGCGACGCTGATCTCAATGGACCGCATGACTGTAGATGTATCCCTGGCGGCGTTGTGCGTGGGCTTCGCCTGGTACGCCAGGAAGGGATCTCTGGGACGCCTCTGGGGGGTGGTGGCGCTAGCGGCCTTCACGCGTGAAATCGGGTTCTTCCTGGCGGCTGCCGCCTGTGGTCATGCGCTATGGAACCGCCGCTGGCGCCGGGCTTTGCTGTTCGCCTTGGCGGTGCTGCCGGCGCTGCTGTGGTACTGGTTCGTATCCGATCATCTGCAAGGAGTAAGGGCGCCCGGCGAGGGACACCTGGTGCCGGCCTGGATGTTCGAGTATCCCCTGGTGGGGATTGTTCTCAAGCTATTGCACCCTGAACGCTATCCACTCGGTCCGGCAGCGCTGCTGGTGGCCCGCGTAATTGACGTGCTGGCGCTGCTCGGAATTCTGCTGGCTCTGGGGCTGGCTCTGTGGCGCCTGCGCCGGCGGCGCTGGGACGAAGAAACAACGGCGATGCTGCTGTTCGCCGGGTTGACCATCGCGGTGAGCGCCCCGGCGTTCTGGAAGGATGTGAACGGCTATGCGCGGCCTATTACACCCCTGCTGCTGCTCGTAGGGCTGCGCGCTGTATCGGGCGGGCCTGCTTGGCGGCTTCTGCCCATTCTTCTGGTAGACCTGCGAATCGGGGTCTTGCTGGGCTCGAAGGCCCTCAGCATCCTACACAGCATTCTTCGGCCTGTGCTGTGACCCCACGCCGGCCAATTGACGATTGACGATTCCAGTGTAGCGCTGCACCAGACACGGCAATCGTCAATCCTCAATTCTGCAATCGTCAATTTCCCAGGTACGGTCGTTCGTGCCGCAGACGCCGCTGGCGCGGTTGGAGCCGCACCACCTCGCGCCAGATTCAGATTGCGGTAAAGTGGGTGTTGTGAAGCGCTCGCATGCTTGGTGAAGCCAGTTACTACGCCCGCATGATGCTGGGGCTTTACAGGCTCTTGCGCACGCGCCCTCCCTCCGACGCGGAGGGCCTGATACGAGGCCAGCGGGCGAACCGGGAAACCATTTTCCTGGAGACCGCGCGCCGCGTCATCTTCACCAACCCCCAGAACCCTTACCACCAAATGTTCCGGCTGGCGGGCTGCCGCTACGAGGACCTGGTAGAGGCGCTGAGACGAGAGGGTCTGGAGTCTACGCTGGCGGCGCTCCACCGGCAAGGCGTTTATTTGACCCACGACGAATTCAAGGGAAGAACACCCATCCTCCGATCGGGGCAACACCTGCCATCGGGCCCCGACAGCTTCTCCAACCCGTTGGTGTCAGGTCTGCTGGAGACGCAAACCAGCGGTAGCCGCAGCATGGGTACCCGAACACGGCACAGCATAGAGTTCAGCGTCTATCGAGAGGCCTATAGCGCCCTGTCCCTACAGGAACTCGGCATCGCCGGGCGCGCCCACATCTCGCTGTGGCCGATCTTGCCCTCGGAGGCGGGTCTGACCTCCTGCCTGATTTTCTTGCGCCTGGGACAGCGTGTGGAACGCTGGTATGCCATGGAAGGCCCCCCGCTGAACTCGGTGCACTACCGGGCGCTGACTAACTCCATGGTGCTGCTGGCTAGACTGATGGGAAACCCAGTACCGTTTCCAGTCCCGCTTCCGCCAAACGACTTTGCTCCGGTAGCGGAGTGGATCGCCCGGCGGTGCGCGGAGGGCCATCCGTGCGTCGTGAACACCTACGTCAGCCCAGCCGTGCGGGTGGCCGTTGCGGCCAGCGAGAAAGGCCTGGACATTCGCGGGACGGTCTTTCGAGTAACCGGCGAAGCTTTGACAGAGGCGAAGCGGGCGGCCATCGAGGCCGCGGGCGCCCAGGTGTCGTGCTTTTACTGGATCAGTGAGGTGGGTCCCATTGGGTACAGTTGCCGGCACATGAGAACGGACAACTGCGTCCACCTGTTGGACGATTCGGTGGCGGCCATCACCCACCGGCGGCGGGCGCCGTTCTCGGAAGTGGAAGTCAGCTCGCTGCTGTTTACTACCTTGCTGTCGTTTGCGCCGCACGTGCTGATCAACGCGGAGATGGACGACAACGGCATTCTCGAAAGGGCACATTGCGACTGCGTCTTCTCGCGCGCCGGCTTCGGCACCCAGATTCGCGATCTGTTCAGTTTCGGCAAGCTGACCGGCCAGGGGATGACGCTGGCGGGCACCGACCTGGTGCGCATTCTCGAAGAGGTGTTGCCGGCGCGCCTGGGGGGGCATCCCGGCGATTATCAACTGGTGGAACACGAGGGACAGTTTCAGACCCAGCTCACCCTGCGGGTCAGCCCGCGCACCGGGACCTCATCCGCCGAGAAAGTCAGAGACTGTTTCTTGAGCGAGCTTCGAAGATTCTACGGCGGGACCCTGGCGGTCCGGGTCTGGCAGCACGCAGAGGCTGTCCAGGTGGTGGTAGCCGAGCCGTTTCCCACGGCCACCGGCAAGGTGCTTCCGCTCCACCTGTTAGGTCCGAGCACACCCCGGGGCGGCGGCGAGGAGGCGAATGATTCATCAGACCGGCCATAAGTACCCGCGCCGGTGGTCGTGGTACTGCGTCTTTCTGAGCGGGCTGGCTTTGCTGTGGCGCCGGCTGATGTTTCGGACTACCTTTATTGCCATTACCGGCAGCGTGGGGAAGACCACCGCCACGGAGTGCCTGGCCGCCGTGCTCTCCTCGCGCTTTCCGATCAACGCGACACGGCACGGGAACAACGGACGTTACGGCGTCGCGACCACTGTTTTGCGCACCAGATTCAGGCATCGCTTCGCCGTGGTCGAGGTGGGCACGAAACTGCCGGGAGCGCTGCGGAAGGCGGCTCAGGAGGTGAATCCCCATGCGGTGGTGATACTTTCGGTGGGGCGCACTCACACCGACAACTTCCCCACCCTGGAACACACGGCCGCGGAGAAGGCACAGTTGCTGAGCCGGCTGGGACGCCGCGGTCTGGCCATCTTGAACGGCGATGACCCGCGCGTTTCGGCAATGGCAGCGCGCTGCCGAGGCCGGGTGTTCACTTTCGGGCAGTCGCCCCGATTTGACCTCTGGGCCAGCGAAGTGTCCGGGCGATGGCCAGCGCGCCTCTCCTTCCGAGTGCATTGGAGGACGGAGTCTGAATGGGTGAGTACCAGGCTGGTGGGTGAGCACTGGGTGCCCTCGGTTTTGGGGGCGCTGGCAGCGGCGGTCTCCTGCGGCATGGATCTGAAATCGGCAGTGGCAGCTCTGGAGCGTGTGGAGCCGCACCGGGCACGTCTCGAACCAGTGATGTTGCCTTCCGGGGCCATCATGCTGCGCGACGACTTCAATCCAACCGTGCAAAGTCTGCCGGCTGCACTGCGGGTGCTCGAGCAGGCGCAGGCCCCCCGCCGGTTGCTGGCGCTGAGCGACGTCTCCGATACCGGCCAGCAGGTTGACCAGCGCTACAGAGAACTCGGAGACGCGGTGGCCCGCTCGACGGACTTCGCCATCTTCTTCGGCGAGCACTCCCAGCGCGGGGCCGATGCTGCCCTCGCGGCCGGGATGAGACCCGAGAGCGTGCACGCGTTCCCGGGATGGCAAGAGGCGGCCGGCTTTCTCAAGTCGGAGCTCCGCAAGGGTGACCTGGTGCTGCTCCGATGCTTTGAGACCGATCACCCGGAGCGCATCTTCTTCGCCCAGTTCGGCACCGTCGAGTGCACGAAACCCAAATGCCTCAGACTCCCACTTTGCGATTACTGTAAAGAGCTGAGGCCGGGCCTGGAGTGGGCCGCTGAGGCGCCTGCGCCGGTGCACCCATTTTGGATGCCGCGCAAGCTGCGTCTATGAGATACCATCTGCGGGATAGGCACTACCGCGTCTGGCTGCTGTGCGGCTGGCTGGCGTCCGCGCTGGCTTATCTCTGGCGGCGCCTGTTATTCCGGACCACTTTTGTCGCCGTCACGGGCAGCCTGGGAAAGACTACCGCCAAGGAGTGTCTGGGCGCCATCCTCTCCTCCCGTTTTCCTACGGTCATGACCTTCGATACGCAGAATGGCCGGTTTTTCGTGCCTCGCACGATTCTGCGCGCGCGACCGCGGCACCGTTTTGTGGTCCTGGAGATCGCTACCGAGACTCCCGGCTGGATCTGGAAACAGAGCCGGCCGGTACGGCCCGACGTGGCCGTGATCCTGAGCGTGGCCCGAACCCACACCCAGAGCTTCCCGACGTTGGATGATATCGCTACGGAGAAGGCGCGGCTGCTGGATGCGTTGCGGCCCAGGGGGACGGCGGTGTTGAACGGCGACGACCCGCGCGTTCTGGCGATGGCCTCGCGCTGCCGGGGGCGGGTCTTGATTTTCGGCCAGTCGCCGGAGTTTGACCTCTGGGCCAACGAAGTGTCTTCCCGGTGGCCCTCTCGGCTTTCATTTACGGTGCACTGGGGCAGCGAGTCCCAACGGGTGAGCACCCGACTGGTCGGCGAACACTGGGTCACTGCCGCGTTGGCTTCTCTCACTGTTGCGCTGTGCTGTGGCATGGATCTGAGATCCGCGGTGGCGCCCCTCGAGCAAGTCGAGCCCTACCGGGCGCGCCTCGAACCGGTGCCGCTGCCTTCCGGAGCGATCATGCTGCGCGACGATTTCAGCGGTTCCGTGGACTCGTTGTCACCGGCGCTGCGGGTAATCGAGCAAGCCCAAGCGCAGCGGCGGCTGGTGGTGCTAAGCGGCGTCTCGGATACCGGGCGCAGGGCCAGAGACAGGATTAGGGACCTGGGGTATGAGGCGGCTCGGGTAGCCGACTCTGCGATCTTTGTTGGTGAACACTCCCATCGCGCCGCCAAGGCCGCTCTCCGAGCCGGTATGAGGCCGGAGAGCGTGCACCGTTTCCCGACTCTGCCGGAAGCGGCCGAGTTCCTGAAGTCGAACCTGCGGGAGGGCGATCTGGCGCTGCTGCGGGGACCCATTCTCGATCATCTGGCCCGTGTCTATTTTGCCCAGCTCGGCAGCGTGGGATGCGCGAAGACAAGATGCCCCAAACAGCTCCTCTGCGACCACTGTGAAGAGCTGCGTCCGGGGTTCGAGAGAGCCGGAGCGGTGCCCGCGCCGCTGTGTCCGTTTTGGCAACCGCTGTAAGGCCCTGCGCGCAGAGGTGCGGAGACATCAAGTAAGATGACGTGTTATGCAGCGTGCGCTCTTGTGGCTCGTCTTGCTCCCCTTCCTCCTGGCTTCTGAGACTCCCCGCGACGATTGGCGCTCGCAGGGATCTTGCACCTGGATCACTCGCCCTACGCGAAGCTGAGGTCCGTGCCCATTCGCGCCGTCAAGATGGGCGAGGGCTTCTGGAGCGCACGGATGCGAGTCAACCTCGAGCGAAGCATCCCCACACTTCTGCAACTCCTGGAGGAGCACGGCGTGGTGGATAACTTTCGGCGGCTGACCGGGCGCAAGAATGCGCCGCGTCGCGGGCCGCTGTACACGGATTCGGACGTGTACAAATGGCTGGAGGCGGCGGCGTTTGTCTTGCAGTCCGGCGACCGGCCGGAACTGCGTGGGCAAATGGACCGGCTGATCGACGAGGTCGTAGCGGCCCAGGAGCCGAGCGGGTACTTGAACACGTACTACGTCGATGAGCGCGAGCGACTGCGCTTTTCCGAGATGCAGCGCGGGCACGAGCTGTA
>CAVRZY010000122.1:0-5226 GCA_963725415.1 uncultured Acidobacteriota bacterium
CGGGCATCGCGGTGACGCTCGCCTTGGGTGGGCTTCGCACTACCATCCTCAGCCGCACCGAACAGGGCGCCAGCCAAGGGCTGGAAAAGGCCCATTCGCAGATTCGCCTGCTCCAGGAGAACGGTCTGGCCCAGGCGGATCGCGCTGCGCGAGCGCTCGAAGAGCTGAGCGCGTGCGCGAGTTTCAACCAGACCATTGCCGCCGCAGACCTGGTGATCGAGTCGGGGCCGGAGAAGATGGAGTTCAAGCAGCAGATCTTCGCCTCGATGGATTCGATCGCCAAGGCCTCCGCGGTGCTGGCCAGCAACACTTCGGGACTGAGCATCACGGAGGTGGCCTCGAAATGCACCCGGCCGGAGCGGGTGCTCACGACTCACTTCTGGAACCCGCCCCATCTGATGCCGCTGGTCGAGATCGTCAAGGGCGCGAGGACCTCCGATGAAGTTGCCTCCGCGGTGTGTGCCCTGCTGACCCGCTGTGGCAAAGTCCCGGTCGTGGTAAAGAAGGACCGCCCCGGCCAGCTCGGGAATCGCCTCCAGCAGGCCCTGTGGCGCGAGGCGGTGAACATCGTGGCGGAGGGGATTGCCGACCCCGAGGATGTGGACTTGGCCGCCAAGACCGGCTTTGGCCTGCGCCTGCCAGTCTACGGCATCTTCGAGCACGCCGATGCCGTCGGCCTAGCGATGGTCTTCGATATCATGGACTACATCTCCCGGGACCTCTACAACCAGCCCAAAGCTCCGGACCTGCTAAAAGAAATGGTTGGGCGCGGGGAACTGGGGGCCAAACACGGCAGGGGTTTTTACGATTGGTCGAAAAAGGACCTCCAGGCGGTCCTGGACCGCCGTGACCGGTTCGTGATGGAGTTCCTGCGTTCGAGTTTTGGCAACCGCTCCCTGACGGTCGCGGCCCAGCAACCGCTTCCGAGCCGCGAGCGTTAGCGGGCGGTCTCATGCGCCAGCGCATCGTGATTCTGGTTGGACTGCCCGGTTCGGGAAAGTCCACCTATCTGGAACGAATCGGGGCTACGGCGCTGTCTTCGGATGCGGCCCGGCTTCTGCTGGCGGATGATCCCACCGACCAAAGCATCCATCCGAGGGTCTTCGCCACCCTTCGCTATCTGCTCCGGCAGCGACTCGTCATCGGCCGATCCGTAACCTACATCGACGCCACGCACCTGACGCCGCGCGAGCGCCGGCCTTACATCCACATCGCGGAACTGTACGACTGCGACATCGAAGCTCTTTTCTTCGACGTTCCAGTGGAGGTATGCCTGGAACGGAACCGGCGGCGCCACCGGGTGGTTCCCGACGAAGCGGTTCTCCGGATGGCGGCCAAGCTGGTCCCTCCCACCCTGGAGGAAGGTTTTTTAAAGGTTACGGTAATGCCTCAGTCCCGGGGGCAATAGCCTGTCGAGCCGGGTAGGATAGGCTTCCAGCCTGTCCGGACCCCTTTCGAATACCGCCCGAGACAAGCTGAAGCTTGTCCCACGGCCCCCGAGACTGAGGCATTACAGGTTACGATTGTCCGCGATTGAAGGCGGCTTCGGTTCCTTCCACAGCCGCAACGCGAAGGCCCAGGCCAGGGAAGGAAGGAGCGCGAACGAACCGGTCAGCCCGGCCAGCATCCGCACCGGCATGCCCCAATCCACCAGGCTCCCCGCCGCGTAGCTGGTCATCGACCCCGTCAGGACCAGGAAGGCGAAATCGGTCGAGAAAACGCGCCCGCGGAAGCGGTCCTCGGTTTGGAATTGCAGCAAGGTAGTGGAAAACACCCAGACCACAGAGGTGCCGGCATTGGCTGCCACCACCGCCAGGCAAGCCGTCCACAACGAGGGTGCAGCGGCGAGCCAAAGATAGCCCAGCGCGCCGGCCAGGAAGCCGATCAGGATCCCACGACGGAGGCGGGCGTGCCGCTGTCCGGTCCAGTATCCTCCAAAAACCGGGCCCAGCAGGGCGCCCACGCCGCGCGCGCCCATCAAGAAGCTCATGCTCAACATGGCGCCGCGCTGCGGGTCCAGCCCCCCGATGGCCCTGGGGAATACCCGCTCGCCGAACAACGGCAAGAAAACCCAGTGCGCGCCCAGCAAGCCCAATCCGGCTTTGACCAGCAGCGTCGCCAGCAACCGCTTGTCGCGCGTGACATAGGAGACGCCCTCGGCGACGGGAGAGAAGTCCGCCAGGTCCCTCGGCCGCAGGGGCTTGGCTTCCGCCAGGTGCGGTTCGCCGAACTGCATGCTGCGCAGCAGGGCCGCCGAGATCACGAAGGACAGAGAATTCAGAATGAAAACCGTGTCCCGTCCGAAGATAACCGCTACTACTCCGCCGGCCGCCGAGCCCACCGCCAGGATCAACGACCAGCTCATCGAGGAGAGCGCGTTGGCGACCACCAGGTCCTCGCTCTCGGTGATGTTGGGAACGATGGCGCTGCGGCCCGGCTCGAAGAACGCCCACATCACGGTTTCCAGCAATAGCAGCACGTAGATCAGCCACACCATCTCGGCGCGGCTGACCAAGAGCATGCCCAGGACAATGACCGCGCGCGCCAGATCAGCGAAGATCATCACGTGCCTTCGGCTCACGCGATCGTTGATGACCCCGGCGCTGGGCGCAACGAAGAATTGCGGCAGCACCTGTAAGACCACGGCTAACCCGACGGACTTCGCGCTGTGCGTCAGCTCCAGCAGCAAGCTGTAGATGGCGATGGTGTACAGCCAGTCGCCCATCTCGCTGATGATCTGCGCCAGCCACAACCGGCGGAAATTGCGGTTGGCGCGCAGCAATCGCCAGTATGCCGAGAGGGAGACTGCGCCGTGCGCCATCTCAGGAGCCGGTGTAGAGGCCCATGCGCGTTTTCACCAGCTCGACAGTCGAGTTGGCGATGGGAGCGACCCGCTCGGCGCCTTCGCGCAGCACCCGCGCTACGTGGCCCGGCTCGGAGACAATCTCGCGATAGCGCTTCTGGAACGGCTCCAACTGAGCGATCGTGATTTCAGCCACCTGCTTCTTCAGCTCGCCGTAGCGCATGCCTTCAAAATGCGCGCGTATCTGCTCGCTGGTCCAGTCGCTGAAGGCCTGGTAGATGTTCAGCAGGTTTTCCACTCCGGGACCCAGGATCCGGAAGTCCACCGCCGGACTGGAGTCGGTGGTGGCGCGCATGATCTTCCTGCGAATGCTGGCGGGCGGGTCCAGCACCGCGATGGCGTGGCCGGAGCCGGGCGCCGACTTGCTCATCTTCTTGGTGGGATCGTCCAGACCCATGATCCGCGCCCCCACCGTGGGCAGGCTGGTCTCCGGCATGACAAACGTCTCCCCATACAGCGAATTGAAACGCTGGGCCACGTCGCGGGTCAGTTCCAGATGCTGCGCCTGGTCTTCCCCCACCGGCACGATGGCGACCTGATACAGCAGGATATCCGCGGCCATCAGCACCGGGTATTGAAACAGCCCGTCGCCCACGGTTTCCTGTTCGGCCGCCTTGGCCTTGTACTGGGTCATGCGACTGAGCCAGCCCACCGGCGTCACGCAGGTCAGCATCCAGGCCAGTTCCGCGTGCGCGTGAACCGAGGACTGCACCATGATGGAGCTTTGCCTGGGGTCGATGCCGGCCGCCAGGTACAGGGCCGCCAGCTCGACGATCTTGGACCGCAGCTCGGCGGGGTCCTGGTAGATCGTCACGGCGTGCAGGTCCACGATGCAAAAGATGGCCTCGTAATCGTACTGGATGCGCACCCAGTTCTTCAGAGCGCCCAGGTAATTGCCGATGTGCAGATCGCCCGAAGGCTGCATTCCGGAGAAGACTCGTGGTTTCATGCTAGATAGGGCTGAAAGTCCTATCCTACGTGATCGAAGCGGCGCAAACAAACGCGACTGAAGTTCTCATCGAGAAACTCGTGTATGGTGGGGACGGGTTGGGACGTGTGGAGGGGCAGGTGGTGCTGGTTCCGTTCGTGCTGCCCGGGGAGCGGGTGCGGGTGGCGGTCGGGCGCGAGCGGGCTGGCCTGCTTGAAGCCAGGCTGCTCGAGGTGCTCTCGCCGGTCCCCGAGCCGCACCGATCCGCCGTGCCCGCATTTCCAGCGCTGCGGCGGCTGCCAGTACCAGCACGCGGGCTACCAGTTCCAGCTCGAACAGAAACGGCTCATCCTGGAGGAGGTGTTCCGGCGTGTCGGGAAACTCGAGCCTCCACAAGCGGAGGTGATCGCCGGGCCGCCGTGGGAATACCGCAACCGCACCCAGCTCCACCTCCAGGGCGGCGAAATCGGATACTTTGAGCACGGCTCGCACCGGCTGTGTCCCGTCGAGCGCTGCCCCGTCTGCTCTCCAAAGATCAACGAGACGCTGGCCGCGCTGCGCGGGATGCTGCGCGATCCGCGCCTCCCGCACTTCGTGGAGTCCATCGAGCTGTTCAGCAACGAAACAGAAGTGCAGCTCAATGTTCTGGTGACGCAGCGGCCGGTGTCGCGCCGCTTTTTCGAGTGGTGCGGGGAGCGATCCCGGGCCTGGTTGCAGCCATCGACTATTCGGCGGCTGGCGCAACCTGGCGCGTCCGCCACAGGTCCTTCTTTCAGGTCAACCGCTTTCTGATCGAAGCCCTGCTCGAGCGCGCGCTGGCCGGGGCGGAGGGGGAAACGGCTTTGGACCTGTACGCGGGGGTTGGCCTGTTCTCGCTTCCCCTGGCGCGCCGCTTCCGAAAGGTGACCGCGGTGGAATCCGCCCGCAGCGCCGCCGCCGACCTGGAATTCAATGCCGCGCGGGCGGGGCTTTCCGTGGCAGTTAAACAAAATGCGGTGGATTTGTTTTTGCTCAGATCTCACCCAAGCGCCCGACTTCGTGCTGGCCGACCCGCCCCGCGCGGGGCTGGGCAAGCGTGTGGTTGCGGGAACTGCTGCGGCTGCGGCCGCCCCGCATCACCATCGTCTCCTGCGACCCGGCCACGCTGGCCCGCGATCTGGCCCCGCTCGCCGCCGCCGGCTACCGCATCGAGCGCCTCACGCTGATCGACCTGTTCCCGCAAACCTATCACATCGAGACAGTGACGCACCTCAGGAACGGTTGATTCACACCGCGCTTCTCAGGACCTCCCGGATGCGGCGGGCCACGATCTTGGCCTCGCCCGGCTGGAGCATCCACACGCCCACCGCGAGCTGCTCTCTGCCTCCAGGGACTACCTCGATCGAGGGGCTCGCCGTCGCGCAGGTGGCGTACCACCTCGGGAACGCTGATCTTG
>CAVRZY010000123.1:0-36765 GCA_963725415.1 uncultured Acidobacteriota bacterium
GAAAAAAAAAAAAAAAAAAAAAAAAAAAAAAAAACACACACACACACACACACACACACACACACACACACACACACACATGGCTGACCGCTCGCGGCACTCGACGCCGTGCACGCGGAGCATTCGCAGGAGTTCGGAACCTGAAGCTTTCCACGGGTTCCGCGTCGGGCCGCAGCGCGGCCCCGCCGCTCCACCCGTGGCTACAATCCGCCGCCCCGTTGGGGCGAAAAGAGGAGAGAAAAAGGGGCCGGGGACCCTTTCCCTCTTCCGCTTTCCACGGGTTCCGCGTCGGTCAGATGCGCGCACGGACGGGTTTGATGGAACCGCCTGGAACACAGGCGGCGCCTGCTGCATGAACGCCGGCAACTCCGCGCCGCGCGCGAACGTCACCCACCGCTGGTGCTCGGGGGTGAGCGCCTCCAGCGCCTTCTCATCTTTCTGCGAGCGTGCCAGCGCCAGCCGTGTCTCGAAGAGCCGGCCCAGTTCCTGCGCTTGCTGTATACGCAGCCGCTCCAGCGCCAGGAGCGCGACACCCGCGTCGGGGTCGCCGGTGGCGTGCCGCTCCAGCGACTCGCGCACCAGCGGCAGGCGCAGACGGGCGAGACGGTTGAGAATGGCGCGGCGAATCGCGGGATCGGGATCTTTGTCGGCCTGCTCCAGCAGTTCGCCGACCATCGACTGGTTGAACTGCCTCAACTTCTGCTGGACCGCCGCCAGACGCTCCTTGGGCGACTCCGCGGGCGCCTGCAAAAGAAGAAGGACCAGGAATAGGTACAGATTCACTTTTTCGCTCCTAAAGTCATAGTAGCTCGCCAGGACGTGCCTCAAGCCGCGTGTGCGCGGTAGCGTCCACGACGCCGGATCAGCGCCTCGCCACTTTCAGCGTAGGCGAGCCGGTATTAGCAATCTCTTCCCAACGGTAGACCAGGAAATTCTTCGGGCCGGCGTTCATCACGACCAGCAGGCCGTTGGGGAACTGCGGCCCGAGCCTGACGGAAACGGCCTCGATGCCGTCGGTGCCGTCGGCGCCGCCGCGGACACATTTGATCATCTGCGCATGGTCATGCGGCCCGCCCGGCCCTCCTTCCCGGCGATAGATGTGATAGTGGCTGTTGCCGTCGATCTGGTCGGTGCAGATGATGTAGCCGGTGCCGTCGTCGCGCGCGTAGATGGCAATGCCTTCCTGGTCGGCGGCGAATTCCTTTCGGCCGAAGTGCGCCAGCTCGCGCCCGGCGCCGGGATGGTCGGGATCGGCGTGCCATTTGTGGATGCCATTGCCCTCATCCGCGTAATAGACATAGCCGAGAGCGTCGTCCACCGCGATGGCCTCGATCTCCTTGGCGCCGCTGAAGCCGCCGAACCGGCGCACCTGAGTGGCCTTGACGCAGCCCTCGCCGTCGTCCTCCAGCCGGTACTCCCACAGATACCCCTGCCGCGGTCCGGTCTTCGGACTGATGATGGCGAATACGGCGCCGTCGCGGGGGCGGCGATAGAGTGCGATGCCCATAGGCTCCGAGCGCTCGCCCGTTTCACCCGCGAGCACCGGCGCGCCGCCACCGGAGGAAATGTCGGTCAGGGGGCCGCCATCGCGCGGAATCTTGAAGATCCGCAACCGATGCTTCAGCCGCTCGGTGAGGACCGCGATGTCGGCCGGCTGCCCTCCTACCACCAAGCCGTACTCGATATCAACGTTATTGGGCCGGTCGAGTCCCGAGATGGTCTGGCGGATTTTCCCGTCCAGGCCGAAGACCACCAGCGCGCCTGAGGGTGCCGCTATTTTGTTGGTGCCCACGATCAGACTCTGGGCCGGGTCGGAAGGATGCACCCAGACGGCGGGATCGTCCGGGTCGTCCGAAACCGGGGCTGTGGCCAGGGTCGGGCGAATGTCTACCGACGGATGCGGTGGCCGGGGACAGGTGGCCAATGCCAGCAACAGCGGAAAAAGGACCCCGGCGCGTACAGCGGGCGGTTTGTTAGACACGGGTTTTGTTGTGCGCTTTACCGCTCAGAAGTTCAGGCGCATCGCGAGTTGCAACTGCCGCGCGGTGCCCGAGCCGATGGTGCGGTTCAGGCCGGAGCTGACGATGCCAAAGCTCGCCGGAGACGTCCAGGTCGATCCCGGGTTGGCCGCCTGAGTGAAGTTGAACAGATTGAATGCTTCAAAACGCAAGGTGATGGTCTTCTTTTCCGTGATGTGATTGACCTTTTGAAGCGACCAGTCAACCTGCCCCGCGCCGGGGCCGCGGGCGATTCCACGTCCAAGGTTGCCCCAGGTGCGGCTGGCCGGAGTGGCGAAGGCGGCCGGGTTGTACCAGTTATTGTAAGTCCGGCCACCTGCCGGGTAGATCGAGACGCCGGGGACGAGGTTGGGCCGCGGGTCGCGGCTGTTGCCGTCCGGGAGGTCGTTGGTGCTGCGCGACATGGTGATGTTCAGCACGCGGCCGGTGCGCATGGTCCAGATGCCGCTCATTTCCCAGCCTCCCAGGATGCGCGCCGCCGGGCCGCTGGTCAGGTATTTCTGGCCCTTGCCGAACGGCACCCCGTACACCCAGTTGCTGGTAAAGGTTTGCCGGACGTCCTGGGCGCTGTTGCCGCGGTCGCAGGCCCGGCAGTCGCTGTTCTGCGGCCGGGCGCCTTCGCCCGCGCCGACGCTCATGTCGTTGATCGAGTGCGACCACATGTACTCGGTGCCCCAGTTGAGGCCGCGCGCCACACGCCGGTGCAGCGAAACCTGCAAGGCGTTGAAGTTGCTGTTGCCGTCATAGCGTTTCTCGTCGATGCGGCCGAAGGTCGGCAGCATGCGGGTCCGGGTCACCAGGTCCAGGCGGTTAATGTCCAGACGCGCGAAAAGCTTCTTGCCCACGCTGCCGTTGTAGGCTACCTGGGTCATGAAGCCGGCGACGAGTTCCTGTTGGATGGAGAGGCCCCAATTGGCGCTGTACAGGTCGGTGCGGTCGCGCTGCATGGAGCGCGGGGTAATCCCGACTTCCTTTGCCAGGCCGAGGTAGGGCGCGATCGGATACGAAAGGGCCGGAGCTTCGGCCCTGGTCAGCGAGTAATTGCTGATGTAGTTGTCCAGGGGTGTGTTGACGTCGTCCACCTGTCCGGGGCCGTGGTAGATGCCGGCGCCGGTGCGGATGACGGTCTTGCCCTTCAGCGCCTTGGGCGCCCAGGCCAGGCCGACACGCGGATCGAAGTTGTTGTGGTCGGGCTTGTACCACTGCGTACCCATGGGGCAGAAACCCTTGCACTCCCACGCGTCGAAGACGCGGTAGCGGTCGCGCACTTCGCTGTTTACCCCGTACACCTCGTAGCGCAGGCCAAGGTTCAGGGTCAACTCAGGCGTGATCTTGAAGTCGTTCTGCATGAACGCCATGTACATCCACTTGCGCGTACCCTGCATGGGATATCCGGAGTTGACGGCCACGTCGTTCACCTGGTTGTTCAGGAATGCCGGACGGCTCGCGTACGTGATCACATTAGCGGCATTCAGAGGATCGCCCACATTAACGTGGATGCGCCGGATTTCGCCGCCGAACTTGAGCGAATGGCGGCCGCGGGAGATCGCCACGTTATCGATCAGCGAGTAGGAGGTGCCCGCCTCCACCGCGACGTTATTGTCGTTCAGCGACGTGAACCCGGAAATGTTGATGGTCTCCTGTTTGAATGGCCCAAGCGAAGTCCGGGTCATGGGTTCCCGGTTGACACCGGCCTTGATCTCGTTTACGAAGGTTGGGGTAAAGATCCGCTGGTACTGCAGGACAAAGTGGGTCGGCACCAGTTTGGTCAGCGTGCGATCTCCCGGGATGGCCGTATAGGGGATATCGACGTCTCCGTTGTCCGTGCTGAAGCGGGCGTACAAGTTGTTGTTGTCGTTAAAGCGATGGTCGACGCGAATCGACCCGGAATTCTCGGTCCACATATTGCTTTGGTCTATTTCAAGGCGGTTGATGTCGGGATCCGAGGTGGTGACGTTGCCGGCCGGATAGGCGGCCAGGATCGGCTGGATGCCCGGGTTGGTTGCCCGGGCTTTAAAGGCCGCGCTGGGCACTTCGCCGCGCATGGTCTGGGAAAGGCGCTGCCGCAAGCCTTCGTAGTTGACGTAGAAGAAGGTCCGGTTCTTGATGATCGGTCCGCCGATGTTCCCGCCGAACTGGTTCAGCCGGAACGGCTGCTTTGAGGTATCGAAGGGGTTGCGGGCGTCGAAGACATTGTTCCGGACGAACTCGAAGAGGCCACCGTGAAATTCGTTCGTGCCGCCCTTCGAGACCAGGTTGATCTGCGCGCCGCCGCCGGAGCCGGATTCGGCCGAGTACAACGAGGAGTTGACGCGGAATTCGGCGATGCTGTCCGTGCTGACAACCAGCCGCAGATCCGCTTCCATGGTCTGGTCCTTCACGCCGCTGGCGTCGACGCCGTCGTACATGAAGTTGTTGTCGTCGTTCGACCGGCCCGAGAACCGGATACTCCCCATGTCGCCCGCGCCCGTGTTGATGGCGCCCGGCGCCAGCAACATCAGGCTGGCCCAACTGCGGCCGTTGAGCGGTATCTCGCGCACCTGCTGTGAGCCGATGACGTTGCCGATAGCGGCCGACTCGCGGTCGAGTACGGTAGCCTGGGCTTCCACAGTGATGGCCGCGGCTCCCCCGGCGACTTCCAGGGCCACGTCCACGGTGCGGTTGTCACCCACACCCAGGCGCACGTCCTTGATGGAGACCGTGTTGAAGCCTTGCGCCGAAACGAGCACAGTGTAATTGCCGATGGGCAGACCGGCGAACGAGAAATTCCCCGAGGCGCCGGACTGCATCTCGCGGCGCAGCCCCGTGTCGGGCGCGGTGATCACTATCTTGGCGTTAGGCACCACCGCCCCGCTGGGGTCGGTCACGGTGCCGACCAGCGTGGCGCGGTCAACCTGTGCGAACCCAACCGATGCAAGGACCAAGACAATCAAAAAAGGAATCCAATGTCGCATAAATTCTCCCTCCATTGCGTCCTACAGCGCGCAGGCACCCGCCCGGCAGTCACAGTCCGAAACCGAACCACGGCTGGGTGTGGAAGCCTGCAAACGTATTCAATGGTCCAGTACAGTATATGGCGGCTTCAGGAATCTTGTCAAGTTGTTTAACTTCACAACATTAGCCCGGGATAGCCCCACCGGCTGAAGGCTCGCTCACCCGTGGGAATGAGCAGGTTATTCATGCACACGTCTTCATACCCGCAAGCTCGCGGATTTCAAAGCTTTGCTTCCGCTGCCCCCCTTGCCTAGGTGCTGCTGCCGCTGTCCGACGCCCAGGGAGCGGAGTTAGCGATAAAGGAGGGAGCGTTGACAGGAGAGCCAAAATCAGGCTATCATGAACACGTTTGCACATGGTTTCCATTAAGGACATCGCGCGCGCCGCTCACGTCTCCCACGCCACGGTCTCCCGGGCGCTCCGCAACAGCCCCCTGGTGAAGCCTGAGACTGTGGTCCTGGTTCGCAAGGTCGCTGAGGAGCAAGGATACACGGTCAGCGCCGTGGCCCGCAGCTTGGTCACCAAGCGAACCGACACCATCGGCGTCGTGGTGACGAGCATCGCCAATCCCTTCGTTGGAGAAGTGGTCAGCGGCATCGAGGAGTTCGCGCTGGCGCATGGCTATTCTGTATTCCTGGCCACCTGTCACGCCGATCCCGCCCGGGAACTTCGCGCCGTACAGTCCTTCCACGAACGCCGCGTGGACGGGATCCTGGTGAACTCGTCGCGCGTGGGCGCCCTGTACCTGCCGCTGCTGGCGGATATGAAGGTGCCGATCGTGCTGATCAACAATCAGTACCCTGGCGAGTTCGTTCACTCGGTGACCATCGACAACCTCAATGCTGCCCGGGATGCCACGCGACACTTGGTGGATCTGGGCCACAAACGCATTGGCTACCTCGGCAACCAATTTGGCCTTCAGGCGGACACGGACCGCTTCGCCGGCTACCGGCAGATCCTGGAGGAAGCGGACATCGGCTTTCAGCCAGAGCTGGTGGCGCACGGGGATGGGAGGCCAGAAGGGGGAATGCACGCCATGGCGCGGCTGCTGGCGCTGCCGGAGCCCCCAACGGCGGTTTTCTGCTACAACGACATGGAAGCGCTGGGCGCCATGCGGGCGGCGCGCGAACATGGTCTGAGCATTCCGGGCGACCTTTCGGTGGTCGGGCTGGACGACCTGTTCCTGGCGTCCTACACCGATCCGCCGCTGACCACTGTTCAGCAGCCCAAGCAGCAGATGGGACGCCTGGCCGCGCAGATCTTGCTGGAGCTGCTCTCCGGCGGCAAGCCCGAGAGCCGTGTGACGCTCGCCGGTACGCTCATCGTGCGGCAATCGACCGCGCCGCCGCGGAGCGCGAGGCCGGGCAGGTCTACAGACGTGTTGGCCGCTGGATAGCACCATGGCGTCAACGGACTCTTCCGCACGCCTGCTGGAACTGCAGAGCATTTCCAAGTCCTTTAGCGGCGTCAGGGTGCTCGAGGACGTGGACTTCGACGTGCTTCCGGGTGAGGTGCATGCCCTGGTGGGCGAGAATGGCGCCGGCAAGTCCACCCTCATGAACATCGTCAGCGGCGTGGTTCCCGCCGATGCCGGGCAGATCTTGTGGGAGGGCCGGCCGGTGCGCCTGCGCAGCCCTCGTGAGGCGCAGAACCTGGGCATCAGCTTCGTGCACCAGGAACTGGCCCTGGCGCCGCAGTTGAGCGCGGCGGAGAACATCTTCCTGGGCCGCCACCCGGCTGCCCGCGGCTGGGTGCGGTGGAGGGAAATTCACGAGCGGGCGCGGGAGTTGCTGCGGGAACTGGGGCACGCCATCGATCCGTGGCGCCCGGTTGCCAGCCTGAGCCTGGCGGAGCGGCAACTGGTCGAAATCGCCCGCGCGCTGGCCTTCCAAACCCGGCTTATAATCATGGACGAGCCTACCGCTCCGCTGCCGGAGACGGATGCCGAGAGGCTGTTCCGGACTATTCGGCACTTGCGGGAGCGCGGTGTCAGCGTGATCTTCATTTCGCACCGGCTGAAGGAGGTATTTCAGGTCTCGGATCGCGTGACGGTGCTGCGCGACGGCAAGCGCGTGCTTACGACGCAGACCGCTGGCGCCGGCCTGGATGACCTGGTGCGGGCCATGGTGGGGACGGAGCTGAAGGAACGATTCTGGATCCAATCCGCCGCTGCGGTGGAGGCCGAGGAGGCCCTCCGCGTGGAGGGATCCGTCAATCTGGTGGTGCGCCGGGGCGAGGTCGTGGGGCTGGCCGGGCTGGCGGGCGCAGGCCGCACGGAGCTGCTCGAGTGGATCTTCGGGGCCGGCGAACCGCACGCCGGGCGGCTTTTCGTGAGCGGCCGGCCGGTGAGGGTGCGGACGCCCCGCGACGCCATCCGACATCGCCTGGCCCTGGTGCCCGATGACCGCAAGGCAAAAGGGCTGGTGCCGGGCGCTTCCTTGCGCGTGAATATCGCGCTGGCCGGGGGTCGCAACCGCTGGTTCATACGCGCCGCCGACGAGAAGCAGGCGGCCGGGCAGTTGATCGGCGAGTTGCGCATCAAGGCCACCGGGCTGGACCAGCCCGTGCTGTACCTGAGCGGCGGCAACCAGCAGAAGGCGGTGTTGGCGAAATGGCTGTTCGCGGGCGCCAGCGTGTATCTGCTGGACGAGCCTACGCGCGGCATTGATGTCCGGTCGAAGGCCGAGATTTACGATCTGGTCCGGGCGCTGGCCCGGGGTGGCGCAGCCGTGCTGCTGGCTTCTTCCGAACTGGAGGAGCTCTTGCGCCTGGCGGACCGCATCGTGGTCATGCACCGCGGGCGGATCGCAGGCGAACTGCCGCGCGCCCAGGCAACTGAGGAACGCATCATGCAACTGGCAACAGGGGGTGGCGATTGAGCGGAGCGCCCGCGGTGGTGCTGCGGCGCTTCGGGCCGCTGCTGGGCCTGCTGGCGCTGTGCGCCGCGCTGGGCCTTCTGTCGCGTCACTTCCTGAAGTTCGACAACCTGATCAACGTGTTTCGCCAGTCCGCGGTGAACGCCCTGCTGTCGCTGGGGCAACTGGTGGTAATCATCACCGCCGGCATCGATCTGTCGGTGGGCTCGATCCTGGGCCTGTGCTGCGTGCTGGTGGCGCTGCTGCTGAAGGCCGGCGTGCCGCCGGCGCTCAGCGTGCTGGCGGCTCTGGCGATCGGCGTCGCGCTGGGCGGTTTCAATGGCGTGCTGCTGACCAAACTGCGCCTGCCGCACCCGTTTATTCCGACGCTCGGCATGATGAACGTGGCGCGCGGACTGGCCCTGGTGATCTCGGGCGGATTCCCCATCTCGGAACTGCCGGCCGGCTTTCGATTCTGGGGAGCGGGCTCGCTGGCCTGGATTCCGGCGCCGGTGATCCTGGTGGTGCTGTTCTACGTGGTGTTTCACGTCTTCCTGACTCGCACCACGGCGGGCCGCGACGTCTACGCGATCGGCGGCAACAAGCAAGCGGCGCTGCTTTCGGGCGTGCCGGTGGACGCGCGGTTGATCCTGGTATATGCGCTGAGCGGGCTAATGGCCGCGACGGGCGCGGTCGTGCTGGCGGGCCGCATGAACTCGGGCTTTCCACTGGCCGGCGTGGGGGCCGAACTGGACTCGATTGCGGCGGTGATCATCGGCGGGGCGAGCTTCTTCGGCGGCGTCGGCACGGTGGGTGGTACGCTGGTGGGCGCCCTGATCATGGGCGTGCTGCGCAACGGGTTGAACCTGCTGAACGTTTCGGCCCACTGGCAGATCGTGGTGATTGGGGCGGTGATCGTGGCCGCGGTGTGGGTGGACGTGGTGCGGCAGCGCGCGGCCGAGAAGGGCCGCGCCGGGGGGACATAACGATGGATTTCCGGAATTGCCGGTTCATGACCGCTGCGCTGGGCGCCGCCCTGCTGCTGGCGGGCGCCTGCTCGCGGACTGAGAAGACCAAAAAGCTCGAGATCGTCCTGGTAACCAAGGCCCTGGACAGCGAGTTCTGGCAGCGCGTCAAGTCCGGCGCCGAAGAGGCCGCGCGCGCGGATCCCTCTGTCAGCCTGGCCGTGCTGGCCCCGGCGCAGGAGATCAATATCGACCAGCAGGTGGCCATTCTCGAAGACCAGATCCTGAAGAGGGTCTCGGCGCTGGCTGTGGCGCCGTCGGGCGTCGCGGAGATTATTCCCGTGCTGGACAGGGCCAAGGCGGCGGGCATCCCGGTAGTGATAGTGGATACGGACGTCCCCTGGCCCTCCAAGCTCGGCTTCATCGGAATCGATAACCGGTTGGGCGGGCGGCTGGCGGGCGAGTACATTCTGCGCGCCATCGGCGGCAAAGGCAAGGTGGCGGTGATCCGCGGTGTGCTGGGCGTCGCCACCCAGGAAGACCGGCTGGCAGGCTTCCGCGACGCCATTGGCAAGGCGCCCGGCGTGGAGTGCGTGGCCGTGCAGCCAGCCAACAGCGAGCGGGCCCTGGGCATGACGGTGATGGAGAACATTCTCACCTCGCACCCCGGCCTGAACGCCGTCTTCGCCACCAACGACCAGATGGCGCTGGGGGCCATGGAGGCCATCGCCGCCCGCCACCTGACCGGCAAGATCGTGCTGGTCGGCTTCGATGCCACGCGCGAAGCCCTGCGCGCCATCCAGGCGGGACAAATGCACGCGGTGATGGCGCAGTATCCGGAGCGCATCGGCAAGCGCGCCATCCAGGAGGCCATCAAAGCAGCCAGGGGGCAGCCCGTGGAGAAATATGTGGACATCGGCACCGCGCTGGTCACCAAAGAGAATGCCAGTGAGTTCTTGCGTTGAACGATGGAAACAAGGAGGTTTCGAAAATGAAATGCGTGATTTTATCGGCAGAGTGGGCTCCCAAGCCGGGCTTCCGGCTTGGGCCGAAAGACATCGACGGGAAGCTGACTTACCTCGGCAGTAACGTCTGGCGTAACCCCAAGCTCTCGATCGCCGAGAAGGACCTTCCGAAGATCGGTCCGACCGAGTGCCTCGTCCAGGTGAAGGCGTGCGGGATTTGCGGCAGCGACGTTCACATGGCGCAGAGCGACAAGGACGGCTACACCTGGTATCCCGGCCTCACCGCGTTTCCGGTCGTGCTGGGCCACGAGATGTCGGGCGTGGTGGTGGAGGCCGGCGAACGGGCGTTCAACAAGCGCACCGGCCGGCGATACGAGATCGGAGAGCCGGTGTGCCCGGAAGAGATGTTCTGGTGCGCCTACTGCCGCCCCTGCGCGGAAGGCAACCCGAACCAGTGCGAGAGGCTCCAGGAAATGGGCTTCAGCGTGGATGGCGGCTTCGAGAGCTACGTGGCGGTCGATTCAAGGTATCTGTGGAGCCTGATCGAGCTCCAGGACAGGTACCAAGGGATCGACCTGTTTCTAGCCGGCAGCTTGGTGGAGCCGACCTCGGTGGCTTACAACGCAGTGATCGAGTGCGCCGGCGGCATCCGGCCCGGTGACCACGCCGTCATTTGCGGTGGCGGGCCGATCGGACTGGCCGCGGTGGCGATCATGAAACGCGCCGGGGCCGCCAAAGTTATCCTTTGCGAACCAGCGGAGAGCCGCGCCAACCTCGGCCGGAAGTTGGGCGCCGACCTGGTCATCGACCCCACCAACGAGGACATGGCCCGGAGAATCCTGGACTACACCGGCGGGCTGGGGGCGGCGCTGTACCTGGAAGCCACCGGCCTTCCCGACAAGATCTTGCCGGCCATCGAGGCCGCCATCTGGGACGGCAAGTTCATCGGCGCCAAGGTGGCCCTGGTGGCGCGAGCCGACATGCGGGCGCCGCTCAACTGCGAGGTCTTCGAAGTCAAGAAAGCCAAGATCGCGGGCGCGCAGGGCCACTCCGGCTATGGCACGTTCCCGCGCGTGATCAGTTGCATGGCCTCCGGCATGGACATGACGCCCATGATTACCAAGAAGATCGGGATCGATGAGGTGCCTGACCACATCCGGTTGCTTCAGACCGACAAGACCAACTGTAAGATCACCTGTGTGATGTGAGGACGAAAGGAAAGACTGCTTATGAGTGAAACTTGGTTATCGACCAACCAGCCCGATCTGTATTTCGAGAACACGGCCGTGGGCCGGATGAAGAAAGAAATCTGGGAGGCGGACGAGGGGAAGCTCGACGCCATCCTGGCCGAGTACGGCGTGCCGTCGCCGAGCGGCTGCGAATGGGCCAAACCCGGTAGCTACATCCAGACCACCGTCCGCCACGAGCTCGAACAGCAGCGGAAGAAAAACGACGTGGTGATCATTCCGGTGGGCTCGACCGAACTGCACGGCGATCACACGGTCTCCGCAATGGACACGCTGTTCGTCAGCCACATTGCGGAAGCCGTCCGGCGCTACACCGCCAGGCGGGGCGCCCCCGTAGCCCTGGCGCTTCCGCCGCTGATGTACGGCTGCCACCCGGCTCACCACATCGGCATGCCCGGCACTACTATCGTTCGCGAGGATGTGGCCAAAGAGCTAATGATCGACGTAATGCTGGGGTTATGGAATGACGGCTTCCGCAAGCAGATCATCCTCAACAACCACGGGCAGCTCTGGGTGTTGGAAGCGGCCATGCAGCAATTCACGAAGCGTTACCAACTGCCGGGAATCTATCGCGTCATTGACTGGCACCGGGCCACGCGCGAGATGTGGAGGACCAAGGACCGGGGCGGCGACTGGGAGACCAACTTCATCCACGCGGATGAAGCGGAGACCTCGGTCGGCCTGCTGCTGTTCCCCGAGATGGTCAACATGAAGTACGCGGTGGAGACCGAGCCCAAGGCGCTGCTTCCCGGTGGGCATATGGACACCGCCGTGGACGCCTTCAACCGGCCCAGCCGCTGGTCGGAGTCCGAGGGGCATGCGGCCTTCGAGATCGCCGGCACTCCGGAAGGCGTGGTCGGAAAGCCGACCCTGGGCGAAGCGCGGAAAGCCAAGCGACCCCTGGCTGCGATCCTCCGCTACCTGACCCTGCTGTGCGACGAGTATCTGGAGGCGTTTCCTCCGGGCACGGCGCCTCCCACCGAGATGGTAAGCCTCCGCGACCCCGCATCGTTGGAACCGTATCTCAGGGAACCCCTGAGCCCCCGGCTGGAAATCGGTCTACGGCCTGCCGCCGATTGCTGCCTGACGGGTTCACGGCGCGCGGATGCACGGAACGGTGGGTCAAAGAACTGTGGCGCAGGCACTCGTGCCTGCTGAGCCGAGACTCGTCTCGGCTCGTCCGTCGTGCAGTAGCCGGAGAACTCAGCGCAGGCGGCTACACTACATTGCTATGAACTCTCACCGCCGTCGCCTACCTCATCACTACGCCCAGGGCAAGGCCCTGTTCGTCACTTGGCATCTACACGGCAGCCTGCCCCATGGGCGCTACCCTCCACCGCACAAGCTCTCGAGCGGGCAGGCGTTCGTGTGGCTGGACCGCTACCTGGATATGGCTGCTAGCGGGCCAATGTATCTGCGCCAGGAGGCCATCGCGCGCATGGTAGTCTGTTCCCTCCGGCGGGGCGAGGGACTCGGGCACTACGATCTGCATGCGTATGTTGTCATGGCCAACCACGTCCACGTGCTGCTATTCCCACACGTATCGCCCAGCCGGTTGCTACAGTCGCTCAAGGGTTCGACGGCGAGGGAGGCCAATCGGTTTCTAGGGCGCACGGGAGAGTCCTTCTGGCAGGCCGAGTCCTACGATCACTGGGTGAGAGACCAGCGGGAGTGGGACCGGATCAAGGCCTACATCGAGAACAATCCGGTAACGGCAGGACTGGTCAGTCGAGCGGCAGACTATGCTTGGTCCAGTGCGGCGCAATCTGCTGGGGGAAAGCGCCGAGACGAGTCTCGGCGCAGCAGGCACGAGTGCCTGCGCCACGAACATAATGGACTGTTCACTACAGCTTGAAACACACAGACTGAGGATCGCTGTTACGGCGACGCCTAGCCAAGCGGGCTTGGCGCCGATATTGCTGCGGGGCGACCTCGCCGCGGCCTTCCGGCAGGCTTCCGAGTTGGGTTGCCAGGGCGTCGAAGTCCATCTGCGGCGGGCCGAGGACGTCGATGTCAAGGCGGTGAAACGGCTTGCCGCCGAGTACGGCTTGGGAGTTCCAACGCTGGGCACCGGCATGGCCGCCACAAAGGATGGGCTGACTCTTGCCGATCCCAGCCCGGAAATCCGCGCGCGTGCCCTCGAAAGACTGCGGGGCCATATCGATCTGGCTGGCGAGGTCGGCTCAGCCGTGACCATCGGAAGCATCAGCGGTAAACTCGGAGGCTGCCAGGGTGAGGAGCGCCGCGACCGGAGAGCGCAAGCGCTCGGGTGCCTCGCGGAAGCATGTCGCGCGGCCCGGCGTCTAGGCGTCACCGTGCTGCTGGAGCCGCTGAATCGCTACGAGTCCGATTACATCAATACGCTGGCGGACGGGATGGAGGTGGCGGCCGAGATCGGTGCGCCCAACCTCAAGCTGCTGGCGGACACTTTCCACATGAACATCGAAGAAGTGGACCTGGCGGGCAGCCTCCGAGCGGCGGGGCCCTCAATCGGGCACGTGCACCTGGCGGACACCAATCGCCAGGCGCCCGGACACGGCCACCTGGATGTCGCCGGCGTCCTCCGCGCGCTTGCCGATATCGGCTACCGCGGCTACTTCTCCTTCGAGATTCTTCCGCTCCCGGATGCCTGCCGAGCCATCCGGGACGGCATCGATGCAATCCGCGCCGCGCTAGGCGGCGCCACGAAGTAAACCAGAAAGGAGACCAGAGCTATGACTGATCAAAAACTCCGCTTCGGTGTTTTGGGAGTGGGCCGAATTGGAAAAATCCACCTCGAGAACCTGGTGAACCGAATCCCGGGGGTGGAAGTCATGGCCCTCTCCGATGTCATCCCGGACGAATTGGCCGCGGTGGCGGCAAGGTTCAATATTAGGACGACGTTTTCGGACTATAAGCAGGTCCTGAAGCTTTCGGATGTGGATGCCGTGGCCATCTGCACGCCCACCAACACGCATTACCAGATGATCCTGGACGCTGCCGCCGCCGGCAAACATATCTTCTGCGAGAAGCCCATCGATTTGTCCATCGAGAAGATCAAAGTAATCAACCAACAGGTGGAAAAGTGCGGGGTCCAGTTAATGGTGGGATTCAACCGCCGGTTCGATGCCAATTTTCTGAAGGTCCGTGAGATAGTGAAATCTGGAAAAGTCGGAGTACCTCACGTCTTGAAAATCACCAGCCGCGATCCTTCGCCCCCTCCCGAAACCTATATCCGGGCTTCCGGCGGACTCTTCCTGGACATGACCATCCACGATTTTGATATGGCCCGCTATCTGATGGGCAGCGAGGTTACCGAAGTGTATGCCAGGGCGAATGTGCTGGTCGATCCGGTGTTTCAGAAAGCCGGCGATTGGGACACGGCCATCGTGACCCTGGCCTTCGAGAACGGCGCTTTGGGAACCATCGACAACAGCCGCAAGGCGGTCTACGGCTACGACCAGCGCGTGGAGGTATTCGGTTCCGAAGGCATGGTCACGGTCCAGAACAACACTCCGGATAACCACATCTATTTGGACCGAACAGGCGCCCATTCCTCCCTGCCGCTGAACTTCTTTATGGATCGCTACACCGAATCCTATCTGCGGGAGATGCAGGCCTTCGTGGATTCGGTTCAGAACAATAAGCCGGTTCCGGTGACCGGGACCGACGGCTTGATGGCCGTGGTAATCGGCTTGGCCGCCGCGAAATCGGTCAGAGAGAACCGGCCGGTCAAGTTAGCCGAGTTGCATTAGAAGAGGAGCGCATCGGCATGAACAGCCGCCTGAATATCGGGGTCATCGGCCTGGGGCGCCTGGGGCGTGTCTACGCGACCGATCTGGCGCATCGCGTTCCCAATGCCCGCCTGGTGGCGGTGGCCGACAAACAGGCCGATCTTGCCGAATCGTTTGCCAAGGAATTCGGCGTTCCCAAGTGGTATCGGAACCACCACGATTTGATCGGCGACAAGGATGTCCACGCCGTGGCCGTCATTACGTCCACAAGCACGCATAGGGAAGTGGTCATCGATGCCGCCAAGGGCGGAAAGGCAGTCTTTTGCGAGAAGCCCATATCCATATCGCTTCAGGAAGCCCAGCAGATGCTTGAGATCGTCCGGACCACGGGCGTGTTCCTTCAGATGGGCTTTCAGCGGCGTTTCGACGCCGGGTACGTGGCGGCGAAGAAGAAAGTCGAAGCCGGCGTCATTGGCGCTCCCGTGCTCCTGACATCCACTTCACGGGATCCCTATCGCCCGCCGCTCGAGTTCTGCGACCCCAAAGTCAGCGGCGGGTTGATTGCCGATATGGGCATTCACGATTTTGACGTGGCGCGGATGTTTATGGGCAATGTCAAGAGCGTCTATGCCATCGGCGGTACGCTGGCTTATCCCGAGATGAAATCGGTTGGCGATATCGACAATGCCATCATCAACATGGTCTTTGAGAACGGGACGCTGGGCGTCGTGCACCTGAGCCGGAACGCCGTTTTCGGCTATGACATTCGCGCCGAAATCTGGGGGACCCAAGGGTCCTTGCAGATCGGTTACTTCCGGCAAACGCCGATCCTGGTTATGACCAAGGAAGGCATTACTCATGACGTCGTCCCGTATTTCATGGAACGGTTCGAAAGCGCCTATCTTGCTCAAATCCAGGATTTCGTCAACAACGTATTGCACGATCGGGAACCATCCATTACCGGAGCAGACGCGGTTGCCGCGTTGCGGATAAGCCTGGCTGCAACAACATCTCTTCGGGAGAACCGGCCTGTTGAGGTGAGAGAGATCTAAACCCAATGATGAGTGCCCTGCGGTGCTTCGCAACCGGCGAAGATAAAGCTCTTATTGGTGACGCCAGAGAAATCGATCGGTGGTACCGGCGGAATCGCATCGCGGTGATGTTGTCGATCACCCTGGGTTATGGAGTTGCCTACACCTGCCGTCTGGGTCTGTCAGTGGTCAAGAAACCTTTGATCGACGGCGGCATCTTCTCGGCCGAACAATTGGGCATAATCGGTTCCGCCATCTTCTACGCCTACGCCTTCGGCAAACTGGTCAACGGCTTCTTGGCGGATCATGCCAACATCAAGAGGTTTTGGGCCGCCGGCGTGCTCCTGTCGGCGTTGATCAACATCGCCATGGGTTGGCGGGCGGTGCTGTGGGCCTGGGTGGTCTTGTGGGCGTTGAACGGCTGGTTTCAGGGATTCGGCGCGCCTGCGGGTATTGTCTCCTTGTCCCAGTGGTTCAGCAATCGGGAACGCGGCAGGTACTACGGGATCTGGAGCACGGCGCATTCAATCGGCGAAGGGCTGACCTTTGTCGCCTTGCCCGCACTGGTGGTTTGGTTTGGCTGGCGGGGCGGTTTCGTGGGACCGGGAGTGATCTGCGTGGCAGTGGCTTTCGTGCTGTATGCGTTCATGCAGGACCGGCCCCAGACTCTGGGGCTGCCGTCGGTGGCGGAGTGGAACAAAGACTCCGGGGTTAAACCCGCACAGACCGCCGGGAAATCGACCTGGCAGATGCAGATGTACATTCTCCGACTGCCTTCCATCTGGGTGCTGGCCTTCGCCTGTGCCACCATGACGATGACCCGCTACGCCATGAACAGTTGGGGCATGCTTTACCTCCAGGAAACCAAAGGGTATTCCGATCTTCAGGCCGGAGGCCTGCTGGCGCTTAACCCGCTGGCGGGACTGGTGGGGTGCGCCGGGTACGGGTTCGTCTCCGACAAACTGTTTGGCGCCAGGCGGCCGCCCGTCAACCTCATCTGTGGCTTGCTGGAAATCCTCTCTCTGGTGATCATGTTCTCCGCCCCGCCCGGTCACCCCATCTTATTGACCCTGGCGTTTTTGTTGTATGGCCTTTCCATCAACGGCCTCATCACCTCCCTGGGCGGATTGTTCGCCGTGGATGTTGCGCCCAAGAAGGCGGCCGGTGCGGTCATGGGCTTTATTGGCGTCTTCAGTTACGTAGGTGTGGCCATTCAGGAGCGAATCAGCGGCCTGTTGATCCAGCAAGGAACCACCGTGGTTGACGGGGTGCGGCAATACGACTTTCACAACGCAATTGCTTTCTGGCTGGGGACATCCATCGTCTCTCTAATTCTTGCAACCTCATTGTGGCGCGTCAAAGCAACCGATTAGAACCTTCGAGCGACAACATGCATAGTAACGTGACTTACGACATGGTTATCCTCGGCAATTACACCAAGGATACGATTGTCTCCGCATCGGGCACCAGGATGGTGGATGGCGGTGGTTTCAATTACGGCGCCCATGTCGCCGCCATGATGGGTTTGAAGACGGCTGCGGTGACCCGGTTGTCCAGGGAAGATATGCATGTCGTCTACGCCCTCATTCAACTGGGCATCGCTGTGTTTCCAACCTATACTCCTCATTCCACCTGCTTGCGCCTCTATTACCCGACCTCTAATGTGGACGAGCGCGTTCTATCGGTCACCCACACCGCCGGAGCCTTCACGCCCGACCAAGTGAAGGATCTCCAAGCCCGGGCGTTTCTCATTAACGCCTCGACTCGCGGAGAGGTGGGTTTGGAAGTCATCCGGGAATTGAGAACGAAAGACGCCCTGCTCGCTGCCGATGCACAGGGGTTCGTCCGGGTTATCGCCCCAGACGGCACGCTGGTGTACGAGGAGTGGCCTGAAAAACAGCAGGTGCTCTCTCACATGGACATCCTGAAGGCCGATGCGGTGGAGGCGGAAATGCTGACCGGCCAGGGCGATCTGAGAGCCGCCGCGCAAGCCATAGCAGCTTGGGGGCCCAGGGAGATCGTGCTGACTCACCGCGATGGGGTGCTGGTCCTGGCCGGCGGTCAGTTCTATGAGGCGCCGTTCTGCCCGCGCCAACTGGTCGGGCGCTCTGGACGAGGCGATACTTGCATCGCATCGTATGTAGCCAAACGCTTGACCGCTTCTCCCGAGCAGGCCACCGTCTGGGCCGCGGCCGTCACCAGCCTAAAACTGGAAGCCGAGGGTCCCATCAGGAGAAAGATTGACGATGTGGAAGAACTGATTGGCCGGATCTACAAGGGGTAGCAGGCGATCGCGCGGCTGGCCGGGAATTCTCACCGTGACAGGACGTGACATTGCTCTCGATCTTGTGGCGCAGCCTCTCCAGGCTGCCGTCTCGGCACTTGTGCCGAGAGCAACAAGTGGCGTCGAGACGAGTCTCCGAACTCCTGATCTCGTGGAATTTAGGCTGACTCAAGTTTGTGCACCAGGCGGAGATCCGTGCCTGGGAAAGTGGTCTCGATGGCCGGGAGTTCTTCGCAGAGGTAACGGTCAGAGTCTTGGTGTTGGGGTCAGGGAGGAGGTCCACTTCCGTGTTGTAGATTGGTCGCAGCAACGCCCGGGCGTCATCGGAACGCGCCAACTTCTCGCGCACGGTCGAGGCCATGCTGGTCTCTGCCTGATACGCAAGCATCTTGAGGGTATCGATGCAGTGTTTTCTGCAGTTCCTGGTAGCGCTGCACCTCGGCGGTGAGAACCCCCGGCCCCCGCCGCGGCGGTGGCCGGAAGAAGCCAGCGGCGCCTGACGACCAACTGGCTGGTGAACATGCGGAAACTCTTGAGATCTTTCTCCTCCTGCTGAAACACCGGCAGGCAACCGTGTAAACACACCACCTTGCCATCCTGTGGCTGGAAGGCGATGTCGTTGGTGATCGGGGTCAGACCGTCTGGGAAGATCGGCAGTTGCAACTGGGGTTAGGCGAGATCAGGAGTTCGGAGACTCGGCGCGGCAGGCCAAGGGTCTGCGCCACACAACACACCTACGTCTGCCGCACCACCTCAAAGCCTGGCTGGCACCGATGCGGTCGATACCCTTGGTACGGCCGCCGTAGAAGATCACGCGGTGCAAGCCGACACCCTAGGATTCCAGCGTCGCGACTCGGCCGACTTCAGCGTCCAGGACCAGCCCCACCGACACAAGCGCACGTAAGGCGGCACAGATGCAAACAGGGGCATCCCCGGTATCCCGGAGCAGGGGCGATCCGGAACGTCTCGCAGTGCGGTTCATTGTCGTCTTTTCTTGTCCAAGACGGCAAGAGATGTCACACTACAAGTCGTGTTGTCCGGTGCCCTGTCGCACAGGATTCTCACCTTCCAGCCGAGGTCCTTCGCTGCGAATAGCTGAGACGAGCGAACATCCTCCGCCTTGAACAAGCCGCACTTGATTGCGGTGGGAACGTCAGTCGTGAACTCCAAACCCTTGTAGTCCGCGAGCCAGAGACTTACTCGCATCCCCTCCGGGCCCACGCGCTCTGGATTCAAAGCCAGAAAACTGGTAAGGGTGCCTTCGTAGACGTTGGCTTGTTTGGCAGTGACGCCGACGGGCGGCAGTGCTTTCTTCTCCTCGGCCGTCGGCTCGGGCGCTGGCGTCTTTCGAGGGTTGGTCACCTTGCCGATCAGTTGGGCATCAGATTCCAGGCGGACCGACAACTCCGTGACGCTGTCGGGGATCCGGAACACTGCCTCCACGAAAATCTCATCGTGCTTCTCCAGCGTGCCCCGAATCATTTTCCGCATCGAGCCGCCGGGCAAGTTAGTCGGCTGCGCGATCCAGTCCGGCGGAGTCCTGCCCGCCCCGTAATGTCGGTAAGCATCAGACCGGCTGCTTTTCAGCGGCCCACCTGGTTGTGACTCAAACTCAGCCAGGAAACAATCCACGAAGAAAGCCACGTTGATGGGTTCCTGGACTGAGCCCCTCATCTTGACTGCAACAAGGCTTTCGCCCGTGCCAGCCCGAAGTTCCGGTCGCCCGTAGCCAGGCCCGATGAATGTCACAGACATCTTGACGGGAATCGCTTCCTCAATAATGTAGGCATCGACCGTTTTCAGGCCGAGCCTGGCGAGATCCTGTGCACTGGATGGTGCCGCACCCGCCCCGCATAGGGCCACAGCATAACCCAGCGTCATAAAGACACGGCAAGACAAAAGGTCACCTCCATTGTCGGAGTCCAAGGGCTACAACATATCAGGGTCGGAGACCTCAAAGCCCACATCCGGAGCGATTATACTCCTGCCACACCCTGAGCACCACAGCGAGAATTGTGCAATTCCGCGATTCAGACACTGGGGAAGGGCGTGGGGCTCGGATGGCGGCTCGGTGTGCGGGAGCGGAGGGAAAAACGGAGAAAGCTGAAGAAACCGACCGGGAGTTCTGCCAAGCAAGATCGAGCCGGGGATGGAATTCCCAGCACCGCCTGGGCTGGAGGCGGCGAGTTGGAGGGAAGGGTGGGCTGGCAAAGAGCGGGAGGAGACTGCGCGAAGTTCTCAGGGCGGCCGGGCATTTTCGAGCAGATGCTGAACATCTCTTTTGAGCCGACGCATTTTCTGCAGCAACCGGTTGCGCGCCGTCTCTCCGAGTTGGAGCAGGATTTCGGCCAGCTCCAGCAGCAACAGCAGGCAGAAGCGTTGGCGGCAGTAGAGCGCCACCACCTCCACGGTGGGGCCCGAGCATGCCGAGCGCGCGCGATTCCCAGCAGGGTTTGGGGCTGGGCAGGCGGCGCCGGGGCAGGCAGGCCCTGGCGGGCGGCCAGGGTCTGTTGCCGTTTGAGTTCGCGCGGGAGGATGAGCGGCGGCTTGGGGCGTCGAAGACTCGACCCTTGGGGGTCCTTCTGATCGCGGCAGCGAGCCGGCGGGGCCTTGGGTCCGGCTTCAGGACCCAGGGCGCTGATCAGACCGCCGGAGCGCCGCGCCAGCGGGTAGGCATGATAGGCCGCGGGGCCGTGGAGCTTTAGGCTGATCTGGCTAGCCACATAAAGCCAAACCGGCTCGTCCTCTCTTGGGCGGGGGCGGAGATAGCTTTCCGCCAGCCGGTCCAGAACCTGGCGGGAGATGAGACGGCGGAACAGGCCGGCCGCGGCGGCTTCCGAGGCCGTCTCCAGGTAGTCCAGCTCGCCCTGGCGCAGGGCCTCCAGCACGAACGGGGGGTCATGTTGGAAGGCCACCAGGTCCATCATTTTCTTGGCCTGCGCGCAGCCGCCGCAGGAGCAGGCCGCCGCAAGCTCTGCTCCAAGCGGTCGATGGTCACCAGCATGCGCCGGTGCAGTTTCACCAGCGCGGCGCGGGCCTGCCGGAAGCGGCGATAGTTTTCGGTCAGATGGCGCAGGCGTGCGCGCTCCCCAGCCGGGAGCGTGCGCAGCCGGGTCTTGCCTGTCTCGGACCAGGAAAGCACGGTGGAGGAATGCCGCGGTCCCTGTGGAGAGGCGCAGTGGCAGGCGGGCTTGCCACAGCGGGTCTGGAGTTGGTAGACGGAGCCTTTGAGGAGTTGGCGCAGGGGCAGGAGTTCTCCCAAGCGCCGCTGATAGTCGGCCAGCAGGGTCTTCAAGGTCTGGCGCAGACGGCTGGCCGGATGCATTGGAGGGCTCAAGGTAGACCTTCTTCTTTATGCTATATATCATAAAAACATAAAGATGCCAAGACCTTTTCTGCAAAAAATGAGTGAGGGACTAAACTTTTTTTCGAGGCGGGCAAAGCGGGGCCCCTGGGCGCCGGGTGGCGGCGGCCCCGGGCGGCTTCCCACCGCCCGCCATCAGCCGGGTTTTGCCAACCCTGCCTATCCCGGGGCGGCCGCCCGCCCCGTAGTCTATTTTAGTGTCTGAATCGCAGAAGCGAAAGGCCTGAGCAACGGCCGCACCATGGGCTTATATCGACAGAAAAAAACGCCTCAATAGGCCTGATGTCTGGCTTCTCCCCTTCAATACCCCAGAATCCTCTCCGCCTCGCGGACCAGGTCGTCGATCTGGGGGAGAATGGCCTCTTCGAGTTGCGGGTGGTAGCCGACCCAGGTGTCGAGGGCGGCGACGCGGCCTGGGGGGGCATCCAGGCGGTCGAATAGCTCGCTGGCGATGCGGGCGGCCAGTTCGGCGCCGTAGCCCCAGGAGAGGCAGTCCTCGTGGGCGATCAGGACGCGGTTGGTTTTCTCGACCGAAGCCCAGATAGCCTCCCAGTCGTAAGGGGCCAGACAGCGCAGGTCGATGACCTCGATGCTCCACTCGGGGTTCTTCTTCTCGATCAACAGCGCGGCCTGAAGGGATTTCTGCACCACTGCGCCGTAGGTCACGATGGTGAGAGTGTGACCGGTCTTCACAACGCTGGCTTTGCCGAAGGGGATCAGGAATTCGCTGCCGGGATGCGGGGAGCGGTTGTAGGGCTCGCGGTACAGGCGCTTGTGCTCGAGGAACAGGACCGGGTCGTCGGCGCGGAGCGCGGTGCGCAACAGACCGCAGGCGTCGAGCGCATTGGAAGGCATGACGACGCGGAGGCCCGGGATATGGGTGAACTCGACCTCGCCGCACTGGCTGTGGTAGATGGCGCCGCCGCTCAAGTACCCGCCAACGGCCACGCGCACGACCACCGGGCAGCAGAAGCCGTTGTTGGAACGCCAGCGCATGGTGGCCAGTTCATTGCGAAGCTGCATCATGGCCGGCCAGATGTAATCGAAGAACTGGATCTCGGCCACAGGCTTCAGGCCGCGGGTAGCCAGGCCGATGGCGCGGCCGACAATGGCGGCCTCGGCCAGCGGGGTGTTGAAACAGCGGTGGGCGCCGAATTCGGTTTGCAGTCCGGCGGTGGCTTTGAAGACGCCGCCCTTGCCTTTGACTTCCTTGAGGTTCTCCTCGCGGCTGCAATCGGCGACATCCTCGCCGAAGACCACGAGGAGAGGGTTGCGGCGCATCTCCTCGGCCAAGGTGAGGTTGATCTCGTCGATCATGGTCCTGGGCGGGCCTTCGAAAAGCGGCGGAGTCGAGAACTGGTCTGAAGTGGGGTCGATCTTGTCCGAATAGAGATGGAGTAACGCCGAGCCAGGCGCCGGGGGTTGCGCGCGCAAGGCCCGCTCAGTGGCACGGTGGACTTCTTGGTCGGTTTCGTGAGTGATGCGCTGGAGCGCCTGCCGGTCCAGGACGCCCTCCGAGACCAGCCACTCCGGGAATCGCGGGATCGGATCGCGGGCTGCTTCGGCCTCGCGCTCGGCAGCGGTCTTGTAAAGGCGCTCGTCGTCAGAGAGGGAGTGGGAATAGGGGCGGATGACGTGCGCGTGGACTAGCGCGGGGCCTTTGCCTTGGCGGCAGTAAGCCACCGCTTCGCGCATGGCGTGATAGGAGGCGATGAAGTCCGTGCCATCCACCTCCTGGATGAGGAGGTTAGGAAAGCCGTTCAGCAGCCTGGAGATGCTGCCGCCGGCGGTCTGGCATTCCACCGGCACGGAGATGGCGTAGCCGTTGTCCTCGATCAGCACCAGCAGGGGAAGGCTTTTCAAGCAGGCGGCGTTTATGGCTTCCCAGAACTCTCCCTCGCTGGTGGCGCCGTCGCCGGCAGTGGCCAGGGTGACCTCGTCAGCCTGCGGGTGAAGGAAGCGGCTGGCTTCAGCACAGCCGACGGCCTGGAGGAACTGGGTGCCGGTGGGCGAGGAGGCGGAGACAATGTGGAGCTTGGGGGAACCCCAGTGGCAGGGCATCTGGCGGCCGCCGGAAGCGACGCCTTCGACGGCCCCGACTGCGTCGAGCAGCATATCCTCGGCGGTGACGCCCAGCATCAGGCAGAGAGCGCGGTCGCGGTAGTAGGTGTAGAACCAATCGTAGCCGGGACGGAGGACCATTCCGGCGGCGGCCAGAACGGCCTCGTGACCCGCGCCGCTGACCTGAAAGTAAATGCGGTTCTGCCGCTTCAGAAGGATTTCCCGGTCATCCAGGCGCCGGGACAAGTGCATGACGCGGAAGGCTCGGATCAACTCTTCCGGCTCGAGTCCCCCGAACCGGCTGGCGAGGTCGGATGCAACCCGCAAGGTGGTGCGCGTGGCCATCAAAAAGCGCCTCCCAGTAAAGTGTAGCCCAGAAAGGCAGCCGCCAGCCGTTAGCCTCTAGCCGCTAGGGTGGACTCTTTGCAGCGGCATTTCTGGGACACAGGCAATTGCACAGCAGGCTGGGTTAGCATGGAACAAGTGCACGATCTATCGTTTTTCCGATCGAATCTGGACTGGATCGCCGGGCGGCTGGCGACGCGCGGGTTCACGCTGGAGGTCGAGCAGTTCCGCGAACTGGATGGGCGGCGCCGCGCTGCGGTGACCGAGACCCAGCAACTGAAGGCATTGCGGAACACCGAGAGCGCCGAGATCAGCAAGCTCCGCCAGCAGGGGATTGACACCTCGGAGCGCCAGCAAAAGGTCCGGGAAATCGGGGAGCGGATCACAGCGCTCGACACGCAGGTGCAGGAGTTGGACGAGAAGTTTCGCCAGTGGCTGGCGGGGATTCCGAACATCCCGCACGAGTCCGTGCCGACCGGCAGGAGCGAGGAAGACAACGTCGAGGTGCGACGATGGGGGCAGCCGCGCCAGTTCGATTTCGATCCAAAGGCGCACTGGGACCTGGGGCCGGCGCTCGGGGTTTTGGACCTGGAGCGAGCGGCCAAGGTCACAGGAGCGCGGTTCGCGGTCTACTGGGGTTTGGGAGCCAAGCTGGAGCGCGCGTTGATCAACTTCATGCTGGATGTCCACACGCGTGAACATGGCTACACGGAAGTGCTGCCTCCGTTCCTGATCAATTCCGCCAGCCTGTTCGGAACCGGCCAGTTGCCCAAGTTCGCCGAAGACCTGTTCAAATGCGAGGGAGTGGATTTCTGGCTGGCGCCCACAGGCGAGGTGCCGGTGACGAACCTGTTCCGGAATGAAACCCTGGACGCCGAGCGGCTGCCCATCCGCCTGTGCGCGTACACGCCCTGTTTCCGCAGTGAAGCCGGCTCGTACGGCCGCGACGTTCGCGGAATCATTCGCCAGCACCAGTTTCAGAAAGTCGAACTGGTCGAATTCACGCGGCCGGAGCAGAGCTACCAGGAGCTGGAGAGACTGACCGCCGACGCCGAGGACATCCTGGAACGTCTGGGCCTGCCTTACCGCAGGGTGGTGCTCTCGACCGGGGATCTGGGGTTTTCATCGGCCAAGACCTACGACATCGAGGTCTGGCTGCCGGGATTGAACGAATACAAGGAGATCTCTTCGTGTTCCAATTTCGAGGCCTTCCAGGCACGGCGGGCGGGGATACGAGTAAAGGCGGGCAAGGGGAAATCCGAATTCGCGCATACCCTGAACGGCAGTGGGCTGGCGATCGGGCGGACCTGGGTGGCGGTCGTCGAGAACTGTCAGCAGGCCGACGGCAGCGTGGTGGTGCCGGAGGCGCTGCGAAGCTACCTCAGCGCCGAGCGGATTACGCGGGACGGGGGATTTCACTGAGGGGACAGGGGCTGGCAGAGCGAGCCAGTCACAAGCGTCGCAAGGAAATCGTAGATCGTCCAACCGTTGTGTTTCCTGTTACTTAGCGGCTCTGGAGCCAGAAAGCAGGCCGGATAGCAGGGGTGCGGGCGGATACACTGAAACCGGTAGTTCACTACTCCTGGGTACCGAGCCCGAGTCAGGGATGACCCGGGCTCGCTTTTTGGAGGCTTATCGTGTCTGCCCGCCGAATGCTTGCGTTCTGGATTTCCTTGCTTGGGGCGCTTTGGGCGGCCCCACCACTCACTACGATTCAAGACGTGCTGTACAAGGCCGACGGCACGCCGTTCAATGGCACTGTGTTCATCGAATGGAAGAGCTTTCAAGCTGTGGATACGTCTGCCATCGCCACGCACAGCGTGACGGTGCCGGTCATCAACGGCTTCCTGTACGTGCAACTCGTACCGACCACAAACGCCGTGCCGGCCGCCACCTACGCGGTACGCTACAACAGCGATGGACGGATCCAGTTTGAGGAGACCTGGTCGGTGCCGCCCAGCGCCACTCCTCTGAGACTGAAGGACGTTCGAGGGCTCGGGTCGTATGTGCCCGGATCTGTGACGCCCCCTGCCGCAGCCACTGAAATCCAGATAGCCGATGTGGTAGGTCTGCTGACGGAATTGGCCATCCGCCCTGTCAAGGGGCCGGGCTACGGGCCATCCCGGGCGGCGGTCGTCGGATCGACTGGGGCGCTGGAGGCGGCGGTCGGAAACCTCGACGATTGTGTGCGGGTGGACGGCACAGCGGGGCCCTGCGGTGGCGGCGCCACAGCCGGACCGGGATTCGTGGATGGGGTGACGCCGGCGGGGTTGATCGACGGCTCGAACACCGTCTTTACCTTGGCCGATACGCCCAGCCCCCTTTCCAGCTTGGCCCTGTATCGGAACGGCCTGCTGCAGAAACCGGATCTGGACTACACGGTGAGCGGCAACGTGGTCACCTTCGCGGCCGCTTCGACTCCGCAAACCGGAGATCTCTTGCTGGCTGCTTACCGGCTGGCGGATGCAGGCAACCCGCCCGGGCAGGCCGGCGGCGCGCTCACCGGCACGTATCCGAACCCGTCGCTGGCGGCGGGCGTGGTCTCGGACATCAACGTGTCGGATGTGGCCGGAATACGCGAGTCCAAGCTGGCGCTCAACTACCCGACGCATTCCAACGCTAATGATCCAACCGCGGACCAGAAAGCGGCTCTAACCGGGACCTCCGGCGCCCCTTCGGCGACCGACAAGTACGTCACCGACCAGGATCCCCGCATGTCGAACGCGCGCACGCCAGCCGGCCACGGGCTGCTGAGCGCCAGCCACAGCGATGCCACCGCCGGGACGGTGTCCCGCGGGGACATCATCGTGGGGCAGGGAACCTCTCCGACTGCCTGGACGCGCCTGCCGCTCGGCCCGGCCAACCGCTGCCTCATGTCGAACGGTGCAGATGCCGTGTGGAATACCTGCCTGTACACGGGGTTCACCGCCGGCTCGATACCCTTCGTAGACAGCAACGGGAACCTAGCGCAGAGCAACAGCCGGCTGGTCTGGGATAACACCAACCGGAGACTCTCGGTGGGGAACAACGTCGGATTGACGACCCTGTATCTGTACGATGCGACCCCCTCAACGGGTTCGACGGTGCTGACCATGCGAGCGGGCCAGGGCCAGGGATCGGAATCCTTGCAGAGGTGGCAGGATGCGGGCGGAGCGGAAGTAGCGCGTCTGGATGCGGCGGGCAACTTCGTCGGCCTTTCCTTCCACACCGTGACCACGGCGAGCCGGGCAGGTTGGCAGGAATCCGGCAACTCGGCGGACCCGACGATTCGAGTAGATGGCGACCTGTGGTTAAACACCGCGCAGCAGGCCCGCAAGAGTGCAGAAGGGGGGCAGGCGCACCCCCTCCCGCAGGTGCTGTGCAGCAGCACGGGCGTGGCTTCCAGCGCCACGGCGCTCACCCGGCTGGGTAGTTGCACGGTTCCGGCGAATCTGCTCAAGGCGGGGGATCGGGTGGACATCCGGTTCGGCTATTCCCACGAAGGCTCGACCACCGATTTCTCCGTGGAAGTGCGCTGGGGTGGGAGCAGCTTGGTGACGCGGAGCGCCGCGGCAGCGGAGTCGGTGGTCACCGGGCGGGCTGAGGCCGGGGTACACGCCGGCGGCGCGCAATGGAACGTGCAGAGCTGGGGGACCGCGCTGAGCCTGGCGGTCGGGGCCGGCAACGCAACTGACTCGCTGGCCGCGCCGCTTACCGTAGATTTCCTCGGGCGCATGGCCTGGGCCACCACAGAGACGCTCACGCTCCGGAACTTCACCGTGATCCGCTATCCGGCGCAGGCGAATCCGTAAGGCCCATCGGTGCCCGCCTCTGGCTGCGAGACAAGCCAGCGCGGGAAATCCATGGTGAACTCCGCAAGAGCTCTCCTCGCAGGCAGTCTCACCCCACTCTCGCTCAACCTCCGAAAAGACTCGCCCTCCCCCAGTTTTGCGGCCCGCAACAGGGGACTCAGCGCATTTCGGGGACAGGCGACGAATTTTGCGTTTTAAAATTCGTTGCCTCTCTCGAAAATGTCGCCATTCTCACCTGGGGCAACCCGCGTAATTCGGGGACTGGCGCGAATTTCGCCGCCTTTGCGAAATTCGTGGCCTGTACCCGAATTACCCTCCTCGGACCAGCCCGCGCAATTCGGGGGCTCGCGCGAATCTCGCCCTTTTCATCTGGGCGGGTGAGGTCTGCCTCATGCAGGACTGTCCCCGAAATGCCTTTGCCGAACCGCCCCGCTCAAGAAACTGGGGGAGGGCAAGCCAAGAAGACGAGCCAGGATGCTTTGGGGCCTGCTTCCGGGTAAAATGGGTGTTCACGTTTTTCTAAGGAGCCCCCATGCATCTTGGCGCAGTTACCTACAACGTCCTGAAGGATTGGGACCTGGACACGATCATCAAGAATCTGGAGGCGGCCGGGTTTGAGGCCGTCGAACTTCGCACCGGACACAAGCACGGCGTGGAGCCTTCGCTTGGACCTGAGGAGCGCGCTCGGGTGAAGGAGCGGTTCGCGCGCAGCAAGGTGCGCCTGCTGAGCTACGGAACCACCTGCGAGTTCCACTCGCCGGATGCGGCGGTTCGGAACAAGCAGGTCGAGATCGGCAAGCAATTTGTCGATCTGGCGCACGACACCGGTGCGTGGGGAGTGAAGGTCCGCCCCAACGCGTTCCCCAAAGGGGTGCCACGCGAAACCACCATCCAGAACATCGGCGCGGCGCTGCGGGAACTGGGCGAGTACGGCCAGGGACGGGGCGCCGAGATCTGGCTTGAAGTTCACGGCACGGAGACGCGGCTGCCGGCGGTGGCGGCAGCGATCATGAAGGCCGCCAATCACAAGAGCGTCGGGCTGTGCTGGAACTCGAACGACACGGATGTGGTCAACGGGTCGGTCAAGCCGAGTTTCGAGCTGCTCAGGCCGTGGCTCAAAAGCGCCCACATCACGGAGCTGGCCAACCCCAGCTATCCGTGGCGCGAGCTGTTCACGCTGATGAGGCAGGCCGGCTACGATCGCTACACGCTGTGCGAGGCGCAGGAGAGCAAAGAGCCGGAGCGGTTCCTGCGGTGGTACAAAGCGCTCTGGACGGAACTGACGCGGCCATGCTCCTGAGATTCGCGCTTGTCGTCGCCCTGCTAGCAGCGGGCCCGCTCGAAGCCGCCGTTCCCACTCCGGAAAGCCACTTCGGCCACAAGATCGGCGCCGACCGCACGGTGCTGGATTGGGATCGCGTGGTGTCTTATTTCCGCGCCCTGGAGAAGAACTCGGATCGAATCCAGGTCACAGAACTGGGCAAGAGCACCGAAGGACGGCCGTTCATCGCGGCGATCATCGCTGCGCCCAGCACGCTGCGGCGTCTCGACCGCTACAACTGGATCCAGAAGAAACTGGCTGACCCGCGGCCGACTCCCGAAGCCGAAGCTGAAAAGTTGATTGCCGAGGGCAAGGCGGTGGTGCTGATCACTTGCTCGATTCACGCCACCGAGATCGCCTCGACGCACGCCGCGGTCGAATTGGCCTATCGGCTGCTGACGGAAGACAAGGGGAAGAGCCGCGCCATTCTGGACAACACGATTCTGCTGCTGGTCCCGTCGCTCAATCCCGATGGGGTGGACATCGTGACCCGATGGTATCGGAAGACGCTGGGGACGCCGTACGAGGGAAGCAGCCCACCGGAGCTGTACCAGAAGTACGTAGGCCACGACAACAACCGGGACTGGTACATGTTCACGCAGGCGGAAACGCGGCTGACGGTCTCAAAGCTGCACAACGTCTGGCATCCGCGGATCGTCTACGACTTGCACCAGATGGGGCCGTCCGGCGCGCGCATCTTTGTCCCGCCATGGATGGATCCGATCGACCCCAACATCGACCCGATCCTGGTGCAAGAAGTTAACATGATCGGCACGGGCATGGCCGCGGACCTGACGGGGGCGGGCAAGAGTGGCGTGCTGATCAACGCCATGTACGATTTCTGGACACCTGGCCGGCACTACCAGGCGTATCACGGAGGGCTGCGGATTCTCTCGGAGGCTGCCAGCGTGCGAATCGCTTCTCCGCTCAAGGGGCCGGTGGAGCAGACCGGCCGAGAGGCGGCGGGCCCTCGGGAAATGAGTTGGAACTACCTGGAGCCGTGGACGGGCGGGGAGTGGAAGCTGCGCGACATCATCGATTACGAGCTGGTCGCGCTGGAATCCTGCTTGTACCAAGCCGCGATCCGCCGGGAGGACCTGCTGCGGAATTTCTACCACATCGGGCGGCGGGCGGTGGAGCGGCGGTCGCCGTACGCGTTTCTGGTGTCGTCAGCGCAGCGGGATCCGGGCGCGACGCAAAAGCTGCTCGAAACCCTGGCTTTCGGGCTGGTCGAGATCGAGCAGGCTGGCGCAGCCTTTGAAGCCGGGGGTAAGAAGTATCCTGGCGGCAGTTACGTGATTCGGATGCAGCAACCATATAGCGGTTTTGCGAAGACGCTGCTGGAACGCCAGAAATACCCCGACCTGCGCCAGTATCCGGGGGGGCCGCCGAGGCGCCCCTACGACGTGACCGCGCACACGCTGCCGCTGCTGATGGGTGTCGAGGTGGAAACCGTCGATGCGCCGCTGACGGTGGCGCTGAAACCAGTGAACGAGTTCCGAGTCGAGTTGAACACGCGGCAGCCGCCCTCTGGCGGCCTGCCGGCCAGCGATACGGACTCCTGGCGGGCGGTCAATCGCATCTGGAAATCAGGCCGAAGCGTGTGGCGCGACGCGGGCACAGGCGACTTCTATCCCGGGCACGGCGAATCGCGCAACCTGAAGGAACTCAAGCGGCCACGCATCGGCCTGTACAAGAGTTTCATGGGCAACATAGACGAAGGCTGGACGCGCTGGATTCTGGAGCAGTTCGAGTTCGCCTACAACAGCGTGGGCAACCGCGAGATTCAGGCCGGCGCTCTTGGTAAGAACTTCGATGTGCTCGTCTTTCCAGATCAGGCCGCTTTCATGATCGCCAGCGGCTACCGGCCGGGTTCGATGCCCGAGGAGTTCACCGGCGGGCTGGGCGAGAAGGGCGCGGAATCGCTCAAGCAGTTCGCCTCCGAGGGAGGCACGCTGGTCTTCCTGAACCATTCCGCCGAGTACGCCACCGAGCAGTTGGGTGTGAACGTGAAGAACGTGGTGCGCGGGGTTTCCAGCCGCGACTTCTATTCGCCCGGCTCGTTGCTGAACGTGACGCTGGACGCTCGCAGCCCGCTCAGCTATGGTCTTCCGGCGCAGATCACCGTCTGGTCGGAGGGCAGCCCGGCGTGGGAAATTCCGGAGGGGCTCGACGGCCCGGTCGGTGGCACAGTATCCTTCCTCGCAGATCCTGGCTTCGGGCTGGCTGTTGGGTGAGAAGTACCTGGCTGGCCGCTCCGCGCTGGTGGATTACCCGATGGGGACCGGCCGCGTGATCCTGTTCGGCATGCGACCCCAGTACCGCGCGCAGAGCTACCAGACCTTCAAATTGCTGTTCAACTCGCTGCTGCCCGCCATGTAGGATCAACGGTGTGCGATATTGATGGTTGGAGCACAGGCATGAAGCTTCTCATAACCATGTACCAGGATGAAGACGGCGTGTTCGTGGCCGAGTGCCCCTCCATCCCCGGTTGTATCAGTCAAGGCGAGACAGAGCAGGAAGCCGAGCGGAACATCCGGGAGGCCATCCGGGAGTGTCTGGCGGTTCGAGCTGAGAAGGGGATGCCTCTTACAGTAATGACTCGCGAAGTTGAAGTTCCGGTCTGAAGCTTGTGTTGCCCGTACTGAGCCCGGGGGAGGTGGTGAGAGCCTTCGAGAAGCTCCGCTGGGAGGTTGCGCGCCAGCGGGGCAGCCACATCATCCTGATGAGAGAGAGGCATCTCGCTTGCCTCCAAGACTTGGGACAGCCTCTGACAATCTGCGGCGACTCAGGTGCGGAGTGGGTGTGTCATCTGCGCGTAAGGTCGCGGATGAAAATGTCTTTGAACGTCATATTGCCCTGGCCGCCGGAGTGGAGCTGTAAGGCAATGTAGCCGTCAAAAGATTTCGGCGTGGGGTCGGTGAAATCCACGATCAGGACGCCGTTCAGACGGGAGATGTAGCGGTTCCCCTGGACGCTCAGCAGATAATCGTTCCAATCGTAGGGCCGGATGACGGTTTCCAGCTCCGGAGCGGGCCAGACGATCCACTGGCGCCCGTCGCCGTAGAGGCCGCCGGTGTGGCGGTTCAGGCCCCGGTCGATCTCGAACTGGAGGCCCTGGGTGACGGTGGCGGTGCCGGGCTTGAAGTCGGTGTGGAAGAACACGCCGCTGTTGCCCTCGGCCTCGCACTTGAAGCGCAGGGACAAATCGAAGTCCTTGTAGGTCTTCTCTGTCCTCAGGTAGCCGTATTCTTTGGTGAGGCCCTGACCGTGGATGACTCCATCCTCGACCTCCCACTTTTCATTACCAACCTTCACCCAGTTGGTCAGATCCTTTCCGTTGAACAACGATACCCAGCCGGTCTCGGGCGGCTGTGGTTTGGAGCGCGGCGCTTGAGCCCAGCAAATTGCCGCAACTGCAAAGATCAGAATGATTCGACGCATATTCATCCTCCCACTTGTTCCGGGTCTTAGTCCGGATTTCTCATCGTGCGGGACCCTGAGTGCGTACTCAACTTCGTGGCGCAGCCTCTCCAGGCTGCCGTCTCGGCACTCGTGCCGAGACGAGTCTCGACGCGGCAGGCTGAAGCCCGCGCCACAACTGGATCAGACCCGTGGTCCGATGAGAAATCCGGATTAGTCCTGCGAACTTGATATCATAGCGGAGATTCCGGGTGGGGGCTTGGAAATGCTCCGGGCGTTTTACGCTGGCGTGCTGTGTGCGGTGGGTCTGGTTGCGCAGAGCGAAGTCCCGCTGCTGATCGGACGGCCTGTCACGATGCTGGCTGCGGCGGCGGGAGGCGCGCGCGGTCCGATTGTGTTCGGGGCGGCGCTCACTCCGGAGGGGGCCACGCTGCCGACCATGGATTTGTATGTCGTGGCTGCCGATGGGAGCGGACTGCGGAGGTTGACGCGTCTGGCCAGCAGTGGCGGGCCGCCTCAGGGGGCTACCGCGGTCTCGGTTTCCACTGACGGCATGCGCGCCGCGTTTACTGCGCTGCTGCTCTCTGCCAATCGCAGCAGCGAAGAGGTCCACGTCGTCGATGTGGCCTCCGGGACAGATCACACCGTGGCTGTGGACACGCAGGGCTGCATCCAACCGTTGTGCGCCAACTGTTTATTCACCTGCGTGAACACACCCCACATCTCGGCCGACGGCGCCACAGTGCTTTACTCCGTGCGGCGTTCCAAACCCTTCTACACGGTTCGTGGGGACGGAGGCGGACTGGCCCAGTTGCCCGTCTACAGCGGGGTGCTGGCGCCTGCTCCGCAGCGGGTCATCAGCCGCAACGGGCTGGTGGCCTTCAGCAGCTCGGCGCCTCTGGGTCCGACCTTCGCTGCTTCGGCGCAAGATGTCTACGTGATGAATCTGGACGGCAGCAACATCCGGGCCGTGACGAAGTTCGGCCTCGATGCTTCGCTGTACAGCATGAACGCTACCATCAGCGCCGACGGCGGCGTGATCGCGTTCGAGAGCAACCGCGACCCGGAGACGGGAAAAGCGGGCAAGAACAGCCAGATCTGGGTGGTCCGCGCCGACGGCAGTGGCCTTCGGGCTGTTACTACCGGAAGCGAGCCGAGCACATCCCCGACGCTGTCTGCCGACGGCTCGCTGGTAGCTTTGGTGCGCAGCGGGCAGATCTACACGGTGCGCTCCGATGGCACCGGCCTGAGGGCGCTGACCGGCTTCAAGATGTCGTCGGCGCAGGACCCGGTTTTCAGCGAGGACGGCTCGCTGGTGGTTTTCAGCCTGGGGCCGCGGGAGGGTGGGCGTGGCGCCGTCTATGCCGTGAACAACGATGGAGGCAATCTCCGGCCAGTTTACGCGCCGCGCAGTCTGAACCAGGGCGGGGTTGGCGGGATCGCGGGCTGGGGTGTGGATCCGGCGGCATCCCCGGGCGGACTAATCAGCGCTTACGGCACCAATCTCTCGACCGACGCCTTGACCATCGCGCCCGGTTTCCCTCTCCCGCAATCCCTGGCGGGAGTGTCGTTGCTGGTGAATGGAGTGCCTGCGCCGCTGCTGGCTGCAAGCCCCTGGCAGGTGAACGCCCAGGTGCCGCCGGAGACGGCCGAAGGGCCTGCTTCCTTCCAGTTTCGATTCGCTGATGGGGCGCTGACGACGGCCGGCGCGGTCGAGGTGAAGTTGTTCGCCCCGGCGATCTTCTCCTGGTTTTCGGAAAGCCTCTGCCAGGCTGCCGTGCTGCACAGCGGCACGGGGGTTCCGGCGGATGACGAGCACCCGGCCCAAGCGGGAGAGACTCTGGAGATCTACGGCACTGGCCTGGGCCCGACGGACCCGTTCGTGCCAGCCGGCGTACCGGCCCCCGCATCCGTGCTGGCTCGGGCTTCGACACCGGAAGTGCTCATCGGTGGCAAGACGGCGGGGGTCGAATTTGCGGGTCTTACGCCGGGGCTGGTGGGCGTTTACCAGGTCAACGCGACAGTGCCTTCCGGGCTGCGGCCGGGCCGGCATATGGTGAGCTGGCGCATCAGGGGTATCACCAGCAACGGCTGCGGCACGATTGCGGTGCGCTGAAGCGCGCTGCAAGCTTCGCTGCGGGTCGATACAATCGAGGGATGTCGCTGGTGGTCGTCGGTTCGGTGGCTTACGACGGGGTCGAGACCCCGCACGGGCGTGTGGAACGCATGCTGGGCGGCTCCTGCACCTACGTCGCGCTGGCTGCCAGCTTCTTTACCGAGGCCGCGATGGTGGCCGTGGTGGGCGAGGATTTCGAGCAAGCGGACGCGGATTTCCTGGCTGGCCGCGGAATCGATCTGGCGGGACTGGAGCGGGCGCCGGGCAAAACATTTTTTTGGTCGGGTGTTTATTCGCAAGACATGAACGACCGCACCACGCTGCGGACGGACTTGAACGTCTTTGCGGATTTCAATCCCAAGCTTCCGGAGCACTATCGCTCCCAGCCCTACCTGTTTCTGGGCAACATCCAGCCAGCGCTCCAGGGCGCCGTGCGTGCCCAGATGAGCGGCCCCCGGCTGGTGGGCGGCGATACGATGAACTACTGGATCAAGAACACGCGCGAGGAGCTGCTGGAGGCGCTGAAGCAGTGGGACTGCCTGCTGATCAACGACGCCGAGGCCCGCCTGCTATCGGGCTGCTACAATCTGCGGCGGGCGGCGCAACGGATTCTCGAGATGGGTCCGAGGACGTTGATCGTCAAACGCGGCGAGTACGGCGCCATCCTGTTCGACCAGCAAGGGTGGTTTGTCGCGCCCGCCTACCTGCTGGAGGAGGTTTTCGATCCGACGGGCGCGGGAGACTCTTTCGCCGGAGGGTTCCTCGGGTATCTGGCGGGGTGCGGCATCGACCTGAGACAGGATCGCCGCGAGGCTGAGGAGCTTCGCCGGGCCGTGATCTACGGATCGGTCATGGGCAGCTTCTGCTGCGAGAGATTTGGCGTGGATCGGTTTCGCGCTTTGACGCGCGCGGAGATCGATGGGCGTTTTCAGGAGTTCAAGAGCCTCACGGAGTTCTGAAGGAGTGCGCCAGAAGGCGGGCGCCGGCCGGGGGAAGTCCCTGGCGGCTACCCGACCAGCAGCGATACTGGAAACGATTGCGGTCTTTGGCCTGCTGGCGGCGCTGAGCTGGGCGACGGTCGCTTTCTTCTCCCGCCACGCGTATCTCTTGTATTACGGGGACGCCCAGGCGCACCTCAACATAGCCCGCCGGATCCTGGATTCGCGCACGCCTGGCTACTATCAATTCGGAACGGTGTGGCTTCCGCTGCCCCACCTGCTGATGCTGCCTCTTGTGCGCGATGACCGATTGTGGCAGACCGGCCTGGCGGGCGCGACTTACTGCCGGAACGGGATGCGAGCGCCCTCCTTTTCCGAGATGACAATCAGGTCCCTCAGGTAGAACAGATTTCCTTGATCTGTGAGACCACTGGCATGAGCTGTTCAGAGACCACGAGCACCCGTGCCCGGCTGTCATTGAGGTAATACTCATAGTCTTCCGGGGTCAGCATCGTGTTCACACGGGATCGGCACTGCACCGATTTTTACAGTCCCCCAGAAAATCGCATAGAACTGGGGGACATCGAGCATCAAGATAATCACCCTGTCATCGACCTGCACACCCAGTTCGCGCAGGCCGTTGGCCGTTTTGTTCGTCATCTTCTGCATATCGTTGTACGTGTAATGGCGGTACTCCGTATAGACCGCTACCTTGTGGCCCCGCCCCTGCCTGATATTGCGGTCTACAAAGTAGTCCGCTGCATTAAAAAATTCTTGGGATTCTCCATGAATCATACGTTCACCACCTCTCTCAAGCCTACTTCCTCACGGCACCTTACCATCGGTTTTTGGTTCCACCACCCAACCACCATTTTTAACACATTCATCTATATAGCTGCAGCATTATTTTGATTTCAAGAGAAGATTTTAGACTGGGGAATAAACGGAACCAATATTCCTCTCCGGAAGCTTGGTCTAGAGCTTCACCGATGATCCTGCCTAATATTCATCCTTTGCCGCTCTCTCAATCCACTCCTCCCCCCCTCGGTGCACGTATCGCCTTCCTTCCCATGTTGTACCGATAACGACTATCCCGGATCCCAAGAGGGTGAGAGGGGAGTGGGTTTTAAAGGCGCGGCAGGCTACTTTTTGTCTCTCACAAAAAGGTAGAAATAAATAAGATTGAAGATGCCGATGAGAGATAAGAAGAGGAACATGATCGGATAGCTGGTGAATTGGATGACCACACCCATGACCACCGGTCCCATGAATATCCCCAAATCCGTCATTGCGGTCAGTGTCCCCATCGCTAAACTTCGGGAAGAACCCACACG
>CAVRZY010000124.1:0-13661 GCA_963725415.1 uncultured Acidobacteriota bacterium
GTGAGGGGCAAGGAACTCGTGCTCCATCTGGGTCTCGAAGCGCCCGGCCTGGAATTCGACGTACTGGCCGTCGCTGTCGGTGAGCTTTTCGACCCAGATTTGGCCGGAGTCGTCGGTACCCCAGGTCCAAGTCTTCTTGCCGGCGACCTCGCGGTGGTCGGCGACGTGGACGATGCCCCAGTCGGACTTCTCGTAGTAGACGCCCAGGAAATCGCGGTAGGAATTCCGGGCGAACAGGGACAGGGCGTTGGGGACTTCGCGGTAGAGGCCGAGATCCACGCCCTTGTAGTTGGGGAAGGTGAAGACCGGCCAGAAGACGTGGGGGTAGGCTTCGCGCATGGGGTAGACGAAGCGCAGGTCGTCTTTGGCGGGGGCGGAGGCGGTGGCCCAGAACCAGTAACGGCCGGGGACTTCGCGGCGGTTGTTGAGGGTGACCTCGGTCTCGACGACCTTCCAGCCGGGGCGGAGGCGGATGGTCACGGCCCACTGCATGCGCTGGATGCGCTCGGTGTCGCCGACGGTGACGGTGGCGGCGCCGTCGGGCTCCAGGCGCGTGGCGTAGTCGATGGGGGAGACGGTGGTGACGGTGTGGCCGTCGGGGAAATTCCACTCGATGCCGCCGGAGGTCCAGGCGCCGCGGATGCCGACGATGCCGTACTTGACGACGTGGTTGGTGTAGAGCACGTCGCGGTTGGCGGTCTTATCGAAGATGGCGTAGAGCTTGCCGCCGAATTCGGGCAGGACGGTGACCTTGAGGTGTTCGTTCTCGAGGTAGACGGCCGTGTAGGCTTTATCGACGCGCTGCCTGGTGAGCGTGTCGAGGCGGGTGTAGGGGTAGACGGGGCGGCGAGCTTCCCAGGCCGGGTTGGGGTCGGGCGGGCCGAGCTGGTAGGTGGGGATGACGAGTTTTTCTTCCCAAACGCGGGCCGGCGCGGCGGCGGCGAGCGGCGCGGCGCAACAGAAGGTGAGGAGAGCGAGGTGCAGTTTAGCCATAGGATTGATTATGTCGCAAACCGGGGCGGCGGCGTGGGCTTATGACGCATGGGTGGGGGGTATGGGGTGGGGGGGGTGCGCAAGTGAAATGTGGTCTGCAACATGTTGATAGAAAAGCGGATCGCTGCGACGCCTTCGCTTTTTGTTCGTGCTGATGACGCATCCGGAAGGTGGCATGCGTCATACCGGATTGCGTGGTGTGGCATGGGTGGCTCCCTGATCCCGGGATAGCATGGGGAGGCGGGGAGAGGTGGGGGTGCAGCAGGCCAGGGCGTTGAGGCGATGGGAGTCATTTTGTCGGCAGTGGGGTGACCGGGGCTGTTGCGGTGTGGGATGAATGCGCATTAAGAGATTGAGGCAAGTCTGGCGTAGCGCTGACATCTTGTCGTAAGACGCCTGACTTTGCTGCTCAGCTTGGGGTCTGGTGCCATCGATGCCGCCCAGTCGCCCGTAATCGCATCCCACGCCGGACGTCTCTCACTTGATGTATCACCCCCCGGCCCGGAAATTGGCTGCTTCTATCGGCTTCGGCCAGACCGGTCTCATCGGCCTGTTTGCCTCCGCGTCCTATTCGCAGCGCAGGGCATCCAGTGGATCGGATCGAGCTCCCCGGCGGGCGGGGGCCACGTTGGCGCCGGAGATGCTTGACGCAACCGCTGCCCCTCATGAGTCTGGTGGAGGCAGCATGACGGTGGGCACCGCGGTCGGGATATCCCCAGCGGATGGTGGATGCCAGTGGCTGCGCCTTGCCAGCGTGATCGTAGCGGTGTACCTTAATGGTTGTGAGCCCACTGGAAAACATCGTCGAGGACCTCAAGTCGCTGCCTCCCGGCAAGCTGGAAGTGGCGGCCGACTTCATCCAGCGGCTTAAGCGGATCAGCCAGGAAGAGCGGCAAGCCATCCTCGCTCAAGCCTTCGGAAGTCTTTCGCCGGAAAACGCCGAGGCGATGGAGAGAGCCATCGAGGAAGGTTGCGAACAAATCAATGAACAGGGCTGGTAGTGTGGTGTTGGACACCAGTGTCGTGATTGCTTACCTTCGGGGTGACAAGGCGTTATCTCCGCGCTTCGCTCAGGTTGGCACCCTGCACATACCTTGAGTGGTACTGGGCGAACTCCACTATTCCTGAACCGGGAACAGCGTGCGGTGTTCGTCGGCCTTGCGGTCTTCCTCTCTACAGGCCGGCCAAGAGTGATCGCTTACCTCGACCATAGTGAATTCGTACGGTGGCCGCCAGCGGACAAGGAAGTAGGTGCCCTTCGGCTCTGCTCCAATCGGTGTCGGCGGATCGCTGAAATCGACGCCAACCTGCCACAGATCTGGCGTCTGTGGGCAGTGCATTGTCGGATGAATGAACCTGCCAGAGACCAAATCCTTATGGAGTCTGCTGTGCCACTCCAGCATGGAGCGACGGTTGGCCGGCTCAGACCAGAATGCGGTCTCTTTCCAGTCGTGAGTAAGCCATTCGTCCACGAAATCGCGCGGAGTGAGCGCGAGCGGGTCGATGCGTTTCACCTTGTCCTGATCGATTCTGTAGTGCCGGACCGCTTCGCGACTGTGGACTCCGGCATCGATGCTATGGATACTGAATTCGACCAGGACATCGTTCAGTGCGACACTGCCCTGGATTGGCGGCTCACGGCTTCCCAGGTACGCCAATTCTGCTCCTTCCAACAAGGGGCCAGCCTGCGGATCGGGTCCCATCCGAAACGCGCGGTAATACACGCGGTGCCAAGTTGACCAGCACCAGGATTCAGATCCCAGCGTCAGCACCATGTAATCATTCGCCTTGGTGTAAGGCGAAATCAAGACCGCATGCAGAACCTGCGGCTTGTACTCTTTCTCTGTATATGTGTTCTGCTCAGTTTGCCAGACGCGTCTCCAGCCTTCTCCAGACCAACTGAACACATACGCGGATTGATCATAGCCGCATTGGATGCCGAAGTCAGTCCGGAGGATAAGAAAACCGGCCCGCCGCCGAAGTGTCAGATCACCGAGAAAGCCCGAAAGGGTCCAGTCAGGGGACGGTTGCTGCTCAGGCGCGCGCTCGTCGGCGTAGAACAATTTGGCTTGGCGAAGCTCTGAATTCAGGCTGCGCTCGAACTCCCCCTCATCACTACGTAGTGTGAAGGTCGCCAAGCGTGACTCCACCCAGTCCCGTAGTTGGTGCTTTGCGACCGTCAACTGCGGGGTTGCCGCTCGCGGCGCACCAGATCCCGGCGACTTCCCCCGCATGGCAATCAGTGAGGACCGGAGCGCAGCCAAGTGTGTGTCCTCGGCCAGGCCCGGCCAGCACACAGCCAGCAGGACAAAGAACCTGAAGCTGCTCACACTGCAATGATATCCCGCTCCAGCCCTTGACGGCGCGCGCCTCTCGGACGCTCAGGGCCTGGCGGCCAGGCGTTGTTCGTTAGTGTGCGTCTGCGCGGGAGTGTCCCGCGGCATCGGTGCGGGGAATTGAGGGCACGGGGGACATTCTGTTGGCAGTCGGGTGGCCGGGGCTGTCCCTTTGTAGAATGATTACGATTTCCGGTATGTTGACCGTCGGTCCAAGGCTGAACGGATTCCGGCTGCTGCGGCGACTGGGCGGGAGGAACTTTGGGGAGGTGTGGCTAGCGCGGCGGAGCAGGTGTCAGACAGCCCGACTCGTGGGGGCTATGCAAGCCAGCCTGAAGGGGGTAATGCCTCAGAACGTGTGAAAAAATGCCAGGGCAGGCCTGGGGCCTGCGCCACCAGAGGGATCAGGGCATTTTGCTCACGAGCGCCTAAATCCCGACCCAGATCGGGAGTTCAGGGGCTGAATTCCCAATGACAGCCACACAACAACATGTTGTCGTGACGTGCGCGGGGCGCGAGAGTGAGTGGCATGGACGTAGCGGCCAGCGGCAAAGCGCTGATTCGCGACAGCCGTCGCAGCGTACAGCTCGGCTTGGAGCGGAGCCGCGATCAGCTTGGGACTGGGCGAGAAGGGGGGAGAGGAATTCATCAACCTTGGTTCACAAGGAAGGACGAGGATTGCCGGGAGCGGCACTTTGCTCGGCGAGCCGGGCAAGGGCCCGCGCCCAGAGGGCGCGCGGGTTCAGCGGCCCCCACAGGCGTTAACTTTGAAGAGCGCGGCCGGGGGAGTCGGGGTGTGAAGGGGGTTTGTACTAACCCGCTCCGCGGGAGTAGAATGACGGTCGCTGGTGATCCCTCGGCGCTGTCCCCTCGCGTGGGCACTCACCCCCTTTTGATACATCAGCTTACGATTGAATCCCCATAGCGGGTTCAGTACAAATCACCGTATCGGCACTGGTCCGGCGCCGCCCCGACTTCCGCTGTCAGAGACAGCACCCCGCCGGAGCACTGCCGATACAGCCCTAATGATTTATCAACGGAGACGCGAGGGCTACACCCAAGATGGCCGCTTCCCGATGCCGAAGTGTGACGACCTGGGCGCTCAGGCGCGGCCCGGTCTTGGCCGTCGCCTGCAGCGGCTGGTTAGCGTGCCTCGGCGGATCTGGTACCTCATGAGTTCAGGCGCGCCTTGTCGACTTTGCATGCGGCCTTGTACCTACAGCCTTGGCACTCTCGGTCTCTAAAGTAGAAATCACCAAAGCAGTTCGGGCGCCGCAGCCACTCGTAGAGTGAGCCGAGGCCGTACGTTACGACGGCGAACGTAGACAGCTTCCCGATAGCGGCGAGCAGCTCCCTCTGCGATCTCTGCTTTCGGTCCTTGAGAGCCCGTTTCTTCAGGCCTTCAAGCGCTGACAGCACCGCTTCTTGCCGGCCATGGAAGACCGGCCGGCCATTCGGCATGTCGGGGCGGACTTCGACGTAGAGATTCCGAGCGGTGACGCCCTGCAGCATTACGTCCGGTGTTTTGATGATGAGAAAAGGGATGCGGCGTTGGTGGGCCATCGCGCTTTCCTGCAGGATGTACGGCGACGCGAGACCGAGTGTACGGTTCGGGAGCGACCGCTCCGCAGCGTCTAATCGCACCGTCGCGATTCCGATCAGGCAGTCGACTCGATCGATAATGTCACGGATCGCGTCGTCTACCTGGTCCGGGAGCGAGATGTTCCGGCCCACGGTGAAACACCGAAAGCCCATTCGCGAAAGCACTTTGTCCTCGATCGCGGTGACAAGCGGCCGGTCGTCCGGCCGCACGCTGCAGCTCAGCAAGGCCGTTACGAAGTCCTTTTCGGATCTGCTCGACCGATCGCTCATCCCTGACGCTCCGTCTCGGGCACACTAACGGTCGGGGCATCACCCGCCGCCCGGTTTTTGGGCGGTCGGGTGCACGCCCTGGCTAGGGAGCTTGCTCACTCACGGATCCTGGTTTCTCTCGGCCTCAACTAGCAACAAGATCGCCGAGGCCGTCAGGTGCAATAGGTACGCGGCCATATGCCCTGGAATTTGGCGCGTCGAGCCACCTTGACCGTGGCCGGCGAGACGGTTTCTCGCCGTTGGTACACCGCTCTCCAGCGTCGAACGTAGAGCCGTGAACTCGCTCTGCAACCAATGTGGCACGAGCCCGTTGGTGAATACGACATCGATTAGCGTCTTTGCGGTGTCCGTCTCTCGAAACGACCATCCCTGCTTTCCGCAAATGATCTTTAGAGTGCTTTCGAGTGCCTTTAGGCATTCATTCATGCATTCTGCGTTGCGACCGTGCCTGTAGTGCTCGTGAGCCTTGAGGAACTCTGCGTTGGCACCGGCAAATCGTTTGTCGGACAAAAGCTGCAGCGCGGGCCTGACAGACTCAGCGTGCAGAGTTTGGCTGTCGACCCGAATGATCGCACTTGATTCGAACTGGAAGCCGATGCCGTGGTAACGAAACCGCTCGTTTAACTCCACGATCGCATCTTTGACCGTTACTGTCGGCTTCGAGTGCCACTGGAACCCCTGATCCCCCGCTAATCCTTCGCCAATCCGGAAGGCTACCTCTATAACATCCAGGGCCTTCTCAGTATCCGTCTTCATCAAGAACTCGAACACAGCTGCCCGCCATTGACCTCGTCCCTCAAACCTGTCCGAAAGCACGAACTGCCCGTACTCGCGGCAAAGGATGCCGTGAATGGCCTTAAACACATCTTCCGTTTGACTGCCGTCGTACTCGGGGCTTCCGAACAGGTCTCTGAGGATGTGGACGACCTGGACCCTGAAGGCGGGCGGGAGCGATTCGTACTGGTACACATCCGGCAACTCGCCACGAGCACGACGTCCGCGTTTGGAGAAGAGATCAAAGATGGCCATACCCTGGCATCTGTTCCTAGCCGCCTAACGCAGCCGCGCTGAGCCGCGGCGCGTGTGGCCAGGGAGCCTCACCCTATTCTACACCCACGGCGTGCCCGGCTGTCGGCTGCGGCGCGGTGTTAGCCCGCCTATTCCGCTGTGGGATCCGGTGGGTATTCCCATTCCCAATGTGAGACCTCAAACCGCAAGTGTATGTGCTTGACCGACGGGTCCTGCCGGTACTTTTCACGGCCCTCCGGGCCCATCTTCCAATCATCGATCGCTCTGCCGCGCGTCCGATACTTGGAATCGTAATTATCAAGGCTGGTGAGGTATAGGTTCGCGTGGTCTTTCGCTTCCACGTAGACGGCTACCCAGGGATCGCAAGAGAACGCTTTGCAGGCGTCGAGCAGCTTCCGGCGATCATTCTTGCCCTTCTGGTAAGAGAACAGGTTAACCGCGCCATCTTCTTTGCCCGGGACGCGAGTTCTTGACTTGACGCTGATACCATAGCGCTCCTTCGTTTTGGGATGATAAGCAACAATGTCTAAACCCGTGTGGTCGACAACGGCGACCTCGAACCCGGACCGCGATAGCCAGTTGCAGATAATGGACTCACCAAAGTCCCCGATAATCTTCTGATGCCTGGAACTCTTGTCGATCTTCATCAGTTCGCTCCGGCTCTTCCCGCGGTCGGCCTAACGACTGGGGCGTTCAGCCGCGGCACGCCTTTTGCGCCGGCCGCTGCAACGCGTGGTTAGGCACCTGCCCCACCTAGAGGTGGATCAAGATTCGCTGGTGGCGAGGTGGCGTCCTCCACCAATGTGAAGGGCAATCGCACCTCGACTGTAGACAAGGAGTCCCTGTCCATCCAGACCAAAAGCACCGAACCGTTCGGTTCAGAGCGAACTTGCACCGGTCCAACAATCTTGTGCCCGCCGCTGAGATGCTGCTGCAAAGTGTGCTCGATCTCCTGAGCATGATGGACGAAGATCGCCAGAGTGACAGCCGAATCTTCTGTCGAGTTCATGGGTACTGTCACGGTTGCCCCAAAATAATCATCGGGCACGGGAACGCCCACCGCGAATGTTGTTGATTTCCTCGAAATCTCCCTTGCTTTCTCGAACGCGCCGAGCAGCTTACGGATAGGGAACGCAGCCGCAGATCCCATGGCCTTGGCGATATCCGCCTTGTTCTTCCACAGGTCGTCGGCCATGTTCTTGGCAAGCTGACTGAGAAAGACGCCAGCGGCGGCCTTGAGTGGCAGCGTCCAGTCGATGGCGTCTGCAAGGACCCTGATGAAGCTGGGGGGATCGGCGGACAACAGGACGACCTCCCGCCCATCGTCGATCCGCAGTACCGGCGCGGCCTCAGCCTTAAGCGCCTCACGCGCTTCTTCCGGTACGTCCAGCGTGACGATCAGTATTGCCACTTCACTTCCATCCGGTCTTCCTAACGGCCGACGGCTGAGCGGCCGGCGGCGACAAAGCCCCGAAGATGACTAGCCGCTTCCCCGCCGGTCCGCTCCAGTCGCTTGTCAGACCGCACCTGTCCGTTGCCATCGTAAACCCAAAGCGGCCTCCCACACCGCCAATTCGGTGCCTCCAACAACAGCATCGCGCGCGGCCTGCATGTTGCGGGGCAGGCGATCGAGCTTGATGGTGTCGCTCGAGGCATCTTGGATGATGCCGAACGATTCGAGCCGTGGATGGGCGTGCGTCTCGTGGCAAAGGACCTCGTACATTGCCTGGTTGACCGCAGCAGTATCTCCTGTAATTGCGCGGGCACCCGATGCGACGAATAGTCCATACGCGGCGTGTTGCCTCGCTGTCATGTTTTCGTGCAGCCAATTGTCGGGCCGTTTTTTCCTCTCTTTCCATACGAGCCCCAAGGCGTCGCGAAGCAACTTGCCGTGGCCCTGACAAAGAGAATCCCAGATCGTTGCCATGTGCTCAACACGGCGCTGAAGAAGTTGCTCGTCGTTCATAGCCGGTTGCGTGTTTCGCTGCCGTTGAGCGGATGCCCGCCAAGCAGCACTCTTCATTTCGAAGTACAGCCACGCCTGCGAGCCGGCGATCTCGTACGTCTCATGAGTCGCCAGCACGACCAGATTCTGCGCTCCTTCAAATGCGAGTCGTGCGTTCGAATAGGCCTTGTGAGGTAAGGCCGATGCTGCTGTATGCAGCACCGCGGTGGCCGTTTCCAACACGTCGGTGCCGAGCCCAAACAGAACGAAATCGCCCGCGAGAGTTCTTGGACGACAAATGAAAGTCCTAAGCTCCGATTTGAGTTCTTCGAGTCGGTCAGGCAGTTCCATCGTAGTGCGGTCTAACGACTCAGGCGTCAGCCGCGCGGCTTTTTGCGCGTCGGCTGCATGCCTTCGTTAGACGCCACCCCTCACTGAAATCTCATACTCCACTGGTGGTAGAGCGGCTGTAGCCACGCGATAGAATTCTGGTACTTGGCCTGTGAGCGCGGATCCGGCGCAAGTTGCTTCAGCCACCGAAGCTTGGCCAGGTTCTCGCTCATGCACTGGAGCAGTTCCTCCAGTGAGGCGCTGCTTCCTGAAAGCGGGACCACCGCAAACCCCTCGAGGTAGCTGACTCCGACTCCGGGAACTGGCTCTACGGGAATCCCGGGACATCGCTGAACTCTCGCCTCGCGGCGAGCTCGGGCAAAGTAGCGATCGCGATCCTCGTCGCTCCGGCGGCGCGACACAACGCCGCGTGACGCCAGATCAGGCACTTTGCGGAGCACCGACGGAGCAAGCATCACGCCCACCCACTGCAATTGGGCCTCGTAGTAGTGCGCTTCGATGATGGGCCGCCCAGCGATGACCGAACCGTGCATGTCGTTCTCCGAGCGCGCGAACGGGCCGTGCGCAATGGCACCTCGAAGGGGTACTTCTGCGGCCAAGAGGGAATAGGAGACTTGTGAGGTGGCCTCGATCACCTCGTCGAAGGCTTCCGGGCTGTCGTCAAGCGTGTAGAGAACCACTGTGTCTGAGAAGAGGATGACGCGTAACCCGGCGTGGGCTTGTGCCACATCCAGGACTGTTCTGATGTAGCTGTCAAGGCCCCCGATCTCGGAGTCCCGAGACACGCGATCGGCGAAGCCGAGGATGTCCAACATGGCCACGAAGCCTTGCTTTCTAATCAGCTGGCCCTCCTCTTCATCCCAGCGAAAGGGCGTCTAACGTTGCCGCTCACTGGACGGGGGCTTTATACCGGTCCGGTGCAGCGGCTGGTTCGGTGCCCCTGTTTCTTTTCAATGCCTTTGCTGATGCCTCTGCAGCCTGCTCGTAAATGGACTTCTTCCACGACTCGGGGAATCCCTGCAAGCCGGCCTCCATCATGGCTTTGAATACCTTTGGTTTCAGGTGAGTATCAAACATGATGTGGCAAGTGGGACAGAGCATCAATACGTTATTCTCTGTCTTCTTCCCTTCAGCCATTATATGGGCCTTCTGCCTCACCCCGACATGATGGCCGCACATTTCGCATATCCCGGCGGGTTTCATATAGTCGTGGAGTCCCTTTCTTGGCACCGAACTCCTGTTTAAGCTGACCGGCATAAAACCGGTCCCGGTCCGCATAAGACGGAACCGAGGCCCACCACGGGCGGCGGCAACTGCTTAGATTGTAACGAGTTGTGCTCCATTCTGCAATTGGCCTCCGCAGTTTTAGGCCGACCGCTCGGTCCGCATAATCCCGCCGCCCTCGGTTGGCATAGGCTTCCGCAGCCGGTCGAAGGGGCTGTGAACCCCGCGCCCGCCATGCCGGTGCTCTCGAAGAAGCCGCTGTTCGTCCTGGTCACCGCCTACCGCGCCATCTTCCTGGAACGCCAGCCCCCCAGCCTTCCATTCCATCTGTAAGCTCTGGCTGGCCTCCGCCCTCCTCTGCCTCCTCGGCCAGGCCTGGTTCTAGAAGCTCAAGAAGAACTTCGCCGACGTGATTTAGTGAGGCATGTCTCAGGCTCTCTCGTAAATGGCCCGGTGTTCGTGCCGGGCAGGTCGGGGACCTGCCCCACTTGGGGGTGTAGACACTGTGTGGAAAATGTCTCCGCCATTTTCATTTGGGCGGGTGAGGTCTACCTTATGAAGGACTGTCCCGTTGTCGCGGCGGTCATTGGCCAGGTCCGCGAGTGATGGGCATCGGTCGAGACGGGCGATATGCACTTGCACGTTTATGCCCGGTCCCCAAGATTTAGGCAAAGATTTAGAACATAAAGATTCAGGAATAACAGACATTTAGAGACATTCAGAAAACTCTTGACACTTTCCGCTGCGGGTCCTACAATAATCCCAAAGCAGTCCGTCGGGTACTGCAACTGTAGGGGCCAGGGATCAACTGGAAGCCCCACGCAAGTTCACACGCAGAGGAGGATCGTGCTATGCCAGAAGACAAAAAGAAACACGCTGGGGATCGACCAAAATCTCCAGAGGCGGATGATGCCCAAGACCCGGATTTTCAGTTTGTCCTGCGGCAGTTGCTGGCCGCTTACCAACCCATCCTGGAACAAGAACTGAAACGCGCGCAGTCGCCCGAGGAACTGGCGCGTGAGGAAAAAGAGCGACCGCCGAGCTGCGAGGACGAGATCGCGCTGGGCAACCAGTTACTCGATAAGTTTTTCACCGAAGAGGTAGCCCTGCGGCTGCTTCCCGCCGAAGGACGGCAGTTGCTGGGGCCGATCGAGCGGTGGCGCTGGTGCTTCCTGCATATCCGCTGCTGCATCCTCTTCGGTTGGCTGCTCTGCCGCGGCCGGTGCACCTTCCGGGCCTTCTTTTACTATCTCTATCGCTACTGGATCTGCGTCCGGCAGGCACTGGGAACCGCTCCCATCGGGCGCCCGCTGACGTCCGAGGAGCGGGAGGACCTGCAGGTCCTGGTGCAGGCCACCGCCGCCGCCTACAAGCCGTATCTGACGGACCAGCTCGCCTCGGTCGAGTTTCCCCTGGCGTTACCGGACGAGGTGGTGGACGGCAAGATCGACTGCCTGGAGGGCCAGGAGCAACTCGCAGACGTCTTTGAACGGCTCCTGACGCTGGAAACCGCGCCCGCGCTGCTGGGGCGGGCAGCCTTTGAAAAACACAGCAGAGAGCCCTTTTTCTGGTTCTGCCGCTGCTGGTGCCTCTGCTCTATCCGCTTCGGCTGCTGTCTGGCGCGGGCACGCAACCTGATCGAGGTGTTTCGCTGCCTGCGCTTCTATCAACGCTGCCTGCGCGAGTGCTTTGGCCCGCTTCAGTGCAAGATCACGAAACCAACCGGCTGCACCGAGGAGGAGCCGAACCCGGCCGTGGGCGGTTTGACCGTGACGGTGGCCGGCACCGCCTCGGGCTCATTTTTCGACCATTACACTCTGGAGCTGCGGAAGGTCGAGGGGCAGGATTGCCAGGACGATGCCGACTGGCAGACCGGTCCTGCCGTTGTGGCCTACCCGGGCGGCGGAGCCGTGGGCGCTGCGCCGGTCAACAATGGCGTTTTGGGCTGGATCAAGACCACCGTGCTCGGTGCGGGATCCTACGAGATCCGTCTCTGTGTCTACCCCACCCAGGGCGCTGCTCGATGCTGTGTCTGCATCCAGTTCAACTTGTTCAAGAAGATGGTCTGGATTGAACGCGTGGCCAACGCACCGGTGCTCACACCGCCGGGTCCCTTCGCGTTCGACGCTCCGATCGCCAACGCCAGCCCCGGCGGCGTCGTGGTGCCGGTTGGCTGCTGCGTGACCGTGCGCGGCACGGCCTACGTGGGCGATTGCAACCGGCGAAAGATCAAATGCGTTGATCTTCGTTATGGCCTGGGCTTCCTGCCCGGTCCGGGCATGGTCGGGTTCAATCCTGCCGACTATTTCGGGTCGCTGCTGGCGCCCTACGGGCCGATCTGTTACACCGCCCCGGACGAAGCCCTCAAACGCGCCCCCTGGAACGAGATCATCAGCCGGGCTCTGACCACCCATTTCGTGCAGACCACCATCGAGCTGTTCGGGAGCACGATCACTGTCTACAAGCTCCAAGACTTCTGCTTCGACAGCGCGAGCCAGTTGCCGCCCTGCCCGGACGCGGCGCACCACTGCCGCAGCGGCAAGTACACGCTCTTGCTGGATGTCACGGACACTCTCGGCAACCACTACTACGACACCCAGCACGTCTGGTTCGACAACAAGCCGATCCATGCCGAGTTCAGCGGACTGGAAGGCCTGAAGCGCTGCGAGGACATGAGCCTGGGGAAGTTCGTCCCGCCGGGAGCGCCCTGCGGGATCCCCTGGCCGCTCAACGTGCTGGGCATCGCCTACGACGAATACATCGACAACGCCGACCTGGCATATCCCAGCGACAACTTCGATTACTACAGCCTTTGGATCACGCGCCAGGGCGGTCCGACCTACGCGGTTCCGATCACTCCCGTGTTGCTGCCGCTGCCGATCTTCGGCCCCGATCCGCTGAAAGGCACCGCGCGCGTTGGGGATCCGGGCACGCGCTGCGAGGAATCCATTCCGGGCTGCCCGCCTCCTGCCTTGCCGGGCAAATTCGCCGGCCTGCTGACCAAACTCGACTTGCGCATCTTTGACGCGGTCTGCGCCGCGGCGCTGGTTGCGCCGTTCGCCCCACCGGCGGGGTTTGCGCTCGAACGCGGCACGTGCTGCGGCTACTCCTTCCAGCTCTACGCGCAGGACAAGACCTGGAACGACATCGGTCCCGGGTGGTGCCATCGCATCTGGACACCACCCTGGGCGGTGTGCATCTGCAACGATGTCGAGCAGCGGCCCACCACGCACGTACCGTGAGGCCATGAGTGAGCTCAGTTTCTGGCCTCGTTTAGTGCTGGCCGTCCTCGTGACCTGGCGGGTTACGCACCTGCTGGCACGCGAGGACGGCCCGGCCAACCTTATCGCTCGCTTTCGCGCCCGGCTCGGCACAGGACTGCTGGGCCAGTTGATGGATTGTTTCCACTGCCTGAGCTTCTGGGTGGCAGCGCCGGCGGCGTTCTTTGTCTGTGAAAAGCCTTTGGACCGGTTGCTCGCCTGGCTCGCGCTCTCGGGCGCGGCTTGCCTGCTGGAGCGCGCCGGCGAGCAACCAGTTGTCATTCACCCCATCACCCGGAAGGAAGAGTCCAGCGATGCCATGCTGCGGCCAGAATCGGAGCGCGTGGAAAGACACCTCGGCTCCGCAACGACAGACCACACCACCGCAGCTACCCGCCGCTAATCCGTCGGGCGGCCTGCTCGCGAGTGCGATCGGAACAGTGCGGTTGCGGTATCTGGAACAATCGCCGATTCTGGTTCGCGGGCCAGTGACGGGACGCTACTACGAGTTCTCGGAGGCGCAACCGGATCAACACGTCGATTCCCGCGACGCGCCGCAACTGCTGCGCACCAGCTTCTTCCGCCGGGCCAATTGAACTTGGTAAGACAACTGGAGTGTAAGCTTGTCTTCAAGTACTTGTCGATTGAGAC
>CAVRZY010000125.1:0-27799 GCA_963725415.1 uncultured Acidobacteriota bacterium
GGTGCCTCTGCTGGCTGCTCAGTTACGTATTGCTATGCTCCTCGACCGTGAGCACGCGGCCGGTCCTGGCTGCCGAAGCCAGCACCGGTCTGCGCATCAAACGGCCGCAGCCACGAGCAGCTCACCACCTCGGCGCTGATGCCTGCCCAGTGCCTTGCCCGGCTGCCTTGACTGCCTCGCAGGTGAGCGAGCCCATGGCGCAGATGGTCACGTCGCGGCCGGCCGCCAGCACCTCGGCCTTGGCCGGCGTCATGACCCAGCCCTGCGGGTGCAGCGGCGGGAACACCGCGTTGTCCAGGCGGATGTACCCGTGCGGCTGATGGCGTAGTCGAACACCGCACCGGTCTCGGTCGGGTCGCAGGCGCGACTATGTCAATCCGGCCAGGCCGCGCATGATGGCGATGTCGTCGATGGCGTGGTGCGTGGCTGCCAGCGGGCCATAGGCGATGCCGGCATTGAGGCCCACGAGCTTCACGTTGGCCTGCGAGTAGCACACGTCGTTCTTCACCTGCTCGTGCGCCCGGGCGGTGAGAAAGCAGGCTGCGTTGCAGGTAAAGGTGGTAAACCCGCCCAGGGCCAGGCCGGCGGCCACGCCCACCAGATTCTGCTCGGCAGTGCCCACGTTGACCAGCCGCTGCGGGAAGGCCTCGGCAAAGGGCTTGATCTTTGCGGTCGAGGTGGAGTCGCTCACCACCACGGCAACCGGGGTGCCGGCCCGAGCCGCGGCAACGAGTCGCTGCACCATCACGTCGCGCAGGTCCTGCGGCTGGCTTTCCATCATGCAGAGCTCCTCTTGAGGCCCGGATCAGCTCCTGGGCAGTGGGCACCTTGTGGTGCCAGGCGTTTGGTTCTCGATGAACGAAATCCCCTTGCCCTTGACCGTGGTCGCGATGACCACGTGCGGCGTGCCGCGGCCCGGCGCGAGGGCCTCCATGGTTGCCACAAATGCTGCGACGTCATTCCCGGCCGTGGCGTGCACCTGGAAGCCAAATGCGGTCCACTTGTCTGCCAGGGGCTCAAGCGCCATGATGTCCTCGGTGCGGCCGCCGAGTTGCAGCCCGTTTCGGTCGACGATGGCGATGAGGTTGTCGAGGCGCAGTTGCGCGGCTGCCATTGCAGCCTCCCACACCGAGCCCTCCTGCAGCTCGCCGTCACCCATGAGCACGATGGTGGCGGTAGCTGCGCCGTGACATCCTTGCAGCGAGCGCCAGGCCCACGCCCACCGACAGCCCGTGGCCCAGGCCCCGGTGCACAGCTCCACCCCAGGAGCCCTGCCGCGCACCGGGTGGCCGGGGAGTCGCGAGTCCAAGGCAAGGTACGTGTCCAGTTCCTCTTTGGCAGGAACCCGGCCTCTGCCAGGGTGCAGTAGTACCGCCCGCGCCATGGCCCTTGCTCAGGATGAATCGGTCGCGGTCCGGGTCATCCAATCGATCCGGGCCGGCACTTCAAGGATGCGGAAATAGAGGCTCGCGAGCATGTCAGCTTCTGAGAGGTCCGCGCCGATATATTTTCCCCATGCCTGCCCGGCAGTTCATGGCAAGCAGGCTGCGCCTGATCGCGAGGGCCTTCTGTTCGATCTGCGTGGTCTCAAGGCGGTATGCATTCATAGGGGTTGCGCTTTGTTACGATTTGTGCCATCTTTACGATTACTTACGGAAGATCTCCAAACGTAAGTATATCACAAGCCACTGAGGGAGTCAATTTGGTTCCACAATGGGGCATCTTCGAAGCGCGACTGGCTGGGCCATCGGGGGGTAATCCCTTTGAGGATGTGCAGTTGGGTGAACGTTCTCGTGTTTCGCCGGGGGGTGCGCGGCGAGGATTCACAACGGTGACGGAAAATTGTGGTGCGCTGCATGCCCAGCGTGGTTGGCGAATGGACCTACGTCACGGAGAGCAACATGGGCGGCGCTGTCAGGCGTCAAGGGCTCGTTCGTGTGTGGCGCTGCGGAGCCTGGCGTGCATGGCCCGGTGAGGGTGAGCAACGGCTTCCACTTTGCCCATGCCGATGGCACACCCTTCCACCCCATCGGCACGACCGCCCCGTGACACTGGGAAGCGTCAGAATCTTCCCAGAGCCAGCCGCGAAGCTGTAGGAGGGCGGAAGCACACCGTCGAAGGCAGAAGCGCGGCCTGCTGCGAAGATGTTAGCTCGCCCGTCCACAACCAGAGTCGCACTGCCGGCACTGGGACCTGTTGGAGATTCCACACACTGCACCGCCCAAGCTCCAAACAACAGCCCCAGGAGCAATCCCGCACATCTCCTGCCTGATCGCACCTGACGAATCATGTCACCCTCCTACTTCACCGCCATCGTCACTCCCTCCTGGCTGCTCTTCTCGCCAACTGTCAAGACCACCGGCACCACATTCCCCGTGGCAACGCTCGCGGGCACCTGCACGTTCACTTGCAGCAGACCCGCCACCGAGCCTGGCGCTCCACCCGCGTAGAGCACCTGCGCTTCCACCCCGCCGATCTTTACCGACACCGGCAGCTTCGGCTTGGGCAATGCTTCCGGCGACGCAAAACGCCCGTCGGCTACCTGCGGGTCCGTCTCCCCTTCCCCGGTCGCGTACACCATCACCACTGACCCCTTCTCGGCCGGGTTGGCCGCCGAGTTCACGGTGTAGTTCTGATTCAGGATCGCCCCCTGCCCCTGCCCCGACGCGTTGATAGCGAAGATCCCAGGCGCGCTGGCGGCCACCTGCGCCACCACGGTGTTGCTCTTCGCGCCCTTGTACTGCACCTCCACCTTGGCCTGCGTGGTCCCCGCCACGGCATAGGGCACGATGGCGCTGAGCTGGCTGGCCTGCACGTACAGCAGCGGCGCCGGAATGTTGTCGAACAACACTTGGACCTCCGCCAGCGTGGTGGCCACCTGCCCGGCCTCGTTGAGCTGCAAGTTCATCAAGCTGGCCGGCCCCAGGTTGCTGCCGAAGAAGGTGACGATCTCCCCCGGCGCCACTGCACCGCCTTTCATGCTGGCCCCGTTGACTAGGCTGAACACCTGCGGCGGTCCTTCCGGCCGGTTGACGAACAGCCGCACTCCGACCGCCTGCCGGTTTCCCCCAGCCACAATGGTCACTTCCCCGGTGTAAACCCCCGCCGCCAGGCCGGTCGGGTTTACCGACACCGCCACGCTTGAGGGAGTCGTGCCGCTGAAGGGGCTCGCAGAGAGCCAGTTGCCTCCCGACGCCGTGGTGAACGTCACTGAAAAGCTGATCGGCGAACCCCCGCTCGACACCGAAACCGATTGCGGAGCCGGCGGCGATCCACCCAGCTCATAGCTGAACAGCAGCGAGTCGGGACTTACCGTCAAAGACGGGCTTACGATAGCCAGGTCAAGTGTCTTTGTCGCCGCACCCCCTGCGTTGTCGGAGACCCGCACGGTAAAGTTCGAGCTGCCCGCGGCCCTCGGCGTCCCGCTGATCACGCCCGTCGAGGAGCTCAGCGATAGTCCCGAGGGAAGAGAGCCGGCCATGATCGACCAGGTGTAGGGAGGCGTCCCCTCCGCCGCCTCCAGTCTCTGCGAATAAGGCGTCCCCACGGTGCCCTCGGGCAACGGCGAGTCGGTAGTGATCCTCAGAAGGGCTGCCTGACATCGTCCGCTGCATTCCACCACAATTCGGTACCCGTAGGCCTGGTTCACATCCGCGTCGTAGATCCGAACCACGTATTCGCCTGTGGCGGTCAGCGTCTCCTGAATCTTCACGCTGTTGCTATAACGATCCCCTCCAACCGCCACCCGGTTGTTGCTGGGATTGTAGAGTTCGACGTACGGAGTCCCTTCCCCGCCCTGCTTGGTGACCTGAATGGTGACTGCGTCTCCGGTCGCGCCGCCAAAGGAATAAAAATCCACCCCGCCCGCGAAGCTGATGTTGCCATTCAGCGCCTGCCCGAAGGTGATAGGCGTGGTCGCAAGCGGGGGAACCAGGCGCTGTACGAAGATCTGGTAGCCCACCGATTCGTTGACATCCGCGTCGTAAACCCGGATCACGTGCTGGCCGCTGGCCGTAAGGCGCACCTCCGAACGCACAATCGAGGTCCATCGATCTCCTTGGGCGTCGATGCGCGTGTTGCTGGGATCGTAGACCTCAAAATACGGCGTCCCTGGGCCGCCCACCTTGGTGAGCTGCACGGAAACCACCTGGCCCATCAGGCCGTTGAAGGCATAGAACTCCACGGCGCCCGGGTAGCTGATGTTGCCGCTGAGCGGCTGCCCGAAGGTGAGCGAGGTGGTCGAAAGCGGCGGAACCAGGCGCTGCACGTAGAGCTGATAGCTCAACGACTCATTCACGTCGGCGTCGTAAACCCGGATCACGTACTGGCCGGTCCCGGTCAGCCGCACCTCCGAGCGGGCGATCGTGCTCCATCGATCCCCGCGTGTGTCGATCAGCGTATTGCTGGGATCGTAAACCTCAAAGTACGGCGTGCCTGTCCCGCCTAGCTTGGTGGCTTGAACAGACACCACCTGTCCCGCCGTGCCGCTGAAGGTGTAAAAGTCCACGCCGCCGGGGAAACTGATGTTGCCGTTGAGCGGCTGCCCGAAGGTGATCGCCGTGGTCGAAAGCGGGGGGACCAACCGCTGTACCAAGATCTGGTAGCTCACCGATTCGTTGACGTCCGCATCGTAGACCCGGATGACGTAGTCGCCGGTCGCCGTCAGCCGAACCTCTGAGCGTACGATTCCGGTCCATCGATCCCCCCGTGCGTCGATGCGCGTGTTGCTGGGATCGTAGACCTCAAAGTACGGCGTCCCTGCCCCGCCCACCTTGCTCGCCTGCACCGACACCACCTGCCCGGCCGTCCCGCTGAAGGAGTAAAAGTCCACGCCGCCGACAAAGCTGATATTGCCATTGAGCGGCTGTCCGAAAGCGATGGGCGTCGTCGAAAACGGGGGAACCAGCCGCTGCACGAAGATCTGATAGCTCACCGATTCGTTGACATCCGCGTCGTAGACCCGGATCACGTACTGCCCGGTTCCCGTCAGGCGGACCTCCGAACGCACAATCGTGGCCCAGCGGTCTCCCTGCGCGTCGATCCGCATGTTACCGGGATCGTAGACCTCAAAATAGGGCGTCCCTGCTCCGCCTACCTTGCTCACCTGCACGGAGACCACTTGCCCTGCCGTCCCGCTGAACGAATAGAAATCCACGCCGCCGACGTAGCTGATGGTGCCGTTGAGCGGCTGCCCGAAGGAGATGGCCGTGGTCGAAAGCGGCGGTACCAGGCGCTGCACGAAGATCTGATAGCTCAGTGCTTCGTTGACATCCGCGTCGTAGACCCGGATCACGTACTGCCCGCTCCCCGTCAGGCGGACCTCCGAACGCACAATCGCAGTCCAGCGGTCTCCCTGCGCGTCGATCCGCATGTTACCGGGATCGTAGACCTCAAAATAGGGCGTCCCTGCCCCGCCTGCCTTGCTCACCTGCACGGAGACCACTTGCCCAGCCGTCCCGCTGAACGTGTAGAAATCCACGCCGCCGGCAAAGCCGATATTGCCGTTCAGCGGCTGGCCGAAGCTGATCGGCGTGGCCACCAGCGGCGGCACGGCCCGTTGCAGGAAGACCTGATAGGTCAGGGTTTCGTTGTCGTCCGCGTCCTGCACGCGAATGCGATAAATCCCGGTTTTGACCAGTTGCGCCTCCGACCGGGCAATTCCGCTCCAGCGGTCCCCTTGGGCATCAATTCGGATACTGCCGGGGTCGGAAAGCTCAAAATAGGGCGTGCCCGCCCCGCTCAACTTGGTGACCTGGATGAGGACCATCTGACCGGCTGTCCCGGCGAACTGGAAAGAATCCGTGTCGCCAATGGGACTGATGTCGCAGCTCACCACATCCCCGTAATTGATCGTCATGTTGGTCGGTTCCGGATCGCACGGCCGCATCTGTGCAACGGCTCTGGCCGGGCAGAACAGGAGCTCCGCAACCGCCAGGAGCAGTACTGTGGAGCAGGCTCTCCAGCCTGCCGTGCCGAGACTCGTCTCGGCGCCTTCCTGGAGTTCCAAGTGCTCCGTTTTCATACTCCCGCGCTGATCCACGACCCCTACCTCACCGCCATCGTCACTTCCTCCTGGCTGCTTTTCCCGCCAATCGTCAAGACCACCGGCACCGCATTCCCGGTAGCCACGCTCGCGGGCACCTGCACGTTCACTTGCAGCAGACCCGCCACCGAACCCGGCGCTCCACCCGCGTACAACACCTCCGCGTCCAGCCGCCGATCTTCACCGACACCGGCAGTTTCGGCTTCGGCAATGCCTCGGGTGAGGTAAAACGCCCATCCGCTACCTGCGGGTCCGTCTCCCCCTCCCCGGTGGCGTACACCATCACTACGGCACCCTTCTCTGCCGGGTTGGCCGCCGAGTTCACGGTGTAATTTTGATTCAGAATCGCCCCCTGCCCCTTCCCCGACGAATCGATCGTGAAGACCCCGGGCGCACTCGCGGCCACCTGCGCCACCACGGTGTTGCTTTTCGTGCCCTTGTACCGCACCTCCACCTTGGCCTGCGTGGTTCCCGCCACGGCATAGGGCACGATGGCGCTGAGCTGGCTGGCCTGCACGTACAACAGCGGCGCCGGGATGTTGTCGAAGGTCACCTGAACCTCCGCCAGCGTGGTGGCCACCTGCCCCGCCTCGTTGAGTTGCAAGTTCATCAAGCTGGCGGGCCCCAGGTTGATCCCGAAAAACGTCACGATCTCCCCCGCCGCCGCCGTACCACCCTTCATGCTGGCTCCATTGACCATGCTGAACACCTGCGGGGGCCCGTCCGGACGGTTGACGAACAGTAGCACCTCCACCCGCTGCGGGCTGTTGGGGGCCCCGCCGGCCGCGATGATCACCATGCCTGAGTAGATCCCCACGGCCAGCCCCGTGGGATTCACCAGCACGCTCAGCGTGGCCGGCGTGGCGCCGCTTGGGGGATTCACCAGCAGCCAGTTCCCTCCCGAAGTGGTAGATGCCGTCGCCGTGAAGCTCACCGAGGAGCCGCTGCTCGATAGCGCTACCGTTTGCGCGACCGGAGGCGGGTCCCCCATCAGGTAGGTGAACACCAGCGAGCTGCGCCCCACACTCAGCGTTACGCCGCTGATCGTCAAGCTGAATGACTTGGTGCCCGTGGCCCCGGCGCTGTCGGTTACCTGCGCGGCGAAGGTGAATGTCCCCGCGCCGCTGGGCGTGCCGCTCACCGCGCCGCTGGAGCCGTTCAGCGTCAGCCCGGGCGGAAGCGCCCCGCCGGTCAGCGCCCACCGGTATGGCGGCGCCCCTCCCGTAGCCGCCAGCGTATATGAGTAGGCTATTCCAACACCGCCGTTCGGTAGGGACGAAGCGGTACTGATGGTGGGAGGCGCGGCAGCCCACCCGCACTGCCCGGCGCACTGCACGTCCACTCGGTAGGCAACTGTCTGATTGTGACCCTCCTCGTAGACCAGAATTGCCGCGGGGCCGACCCGCTGAAGACGGCCTTCGGCCTTGGTGAATGTCTCATTCGAAAACGTGGGACAACGATCGACAAGCCGGGTCCCAGCGAAATCAAACAGCGCCACGCACGGACGCCCTTCCCCGCTCTGCCGGGACGCCGTGACAGTTACCGTGTCCCCGGCAGTTCCGCTGAATGAGTAACTGTCCACATCCCCAATTGGATTGAGTTCCGCCTCAAAGCCCTGTCCGGACCGCACCAGCACTGCGGCCGCCGACGGCGGGCCAGTACCCTCCAAGGAGAGTGAGTAGCTGACCGTGCCATCGTTGCCCTCCTCGGAAACATGGATCGCGTGAATGCCCGATTTGGTCAACTTCGCATCGATCATGGTGAACATGTCACTCGAAAAGGTGGGACAACGGCTGGTGATGCTGGTCCCGTCCGGCCCGTAGAGCGCCAAACAAGGGCGCCCGGTTGAACCCTCTCGGCGGGCGGCTGAAATCCTCACCGCTTGCTCTGCGGAAGCCGTGAACCGAAACACATCCACGTCTCCCTTCGACTCGATCTGGCAAGTGATCAGGTCGCCAGGGGAGATCAGCATGTTCGTGGGTTCCGCAGCACACGGTATCCCATCCAAGACGGCTCCAGCAGGTCTGACAGCAATGCTGAAGGACCGGCTCGCGGTCGTCCGGGCGCTGTCGGCAACTTGCACTGAGAAGTTGAACGAGCCGTCCGCTGCGGGTGTGCCGATGAGCGTACCGCCGGAAGGATCCAGGGAGAGACCAACTGGCAGGCCGCCAGCGCTCAGCGACCAGGTGTACGGCGGTGCGCCCCCCTCCGCACTCAACACCCTCGTGTAAGGCTGGCCTGCTACGGCGTCTGGGAGTGGCGGCGTGGTGTTGATCACGAGCTGCGAGTCAGGCGCCAGGCACTGCCCGGCGCACTGCACCTCCACTCGGTAGGCAACTGTCTGATTGTGACCCTCCTCGTAGACCAGAATCGCCGCGGGGCCGACCCGCTGAAGACGGCCTTCGGCCTTGGTGAATGTCTCATTCGAAAACGTGGGACAACGATCGACAAGCCGGGTCCCAGCGAAATCAAACAGCGCCACGCACGGACGCCCTTCCCCGCTCTGCCGGGACGCCGTGACAGTTACCGTGTCCCCGGCAGTTCCGCTGAATGAGTAACTGTCCACATCCCCAATTGGATTGAGTTCCGCCTCAAAGCCCTGTCCGGACCGCACCAGCACTGCGGCCGCCGACGGCGGGCCAGTACCCTCCAAGGAGAGTGAGTAGCTGACCGTGCCATCGTTGCCCTCTTCGGAAACATGGATCGCGTGAACGCCCGATTTGGTCAACTTCGCATCGATCGTGGTGAACATGTCACTCGAAAAGGTGGGACAACGGCTGGTGATGCTGGTCCCGTCCGGCCCGTAGAGCGCCAGACAAGGGCGCCCGGCTGAACCCTCTCGGCGGGCGGCTGAAATCCTCACCGCTTGCTCTGCGGAAGCTGTGAACCGAAACACATCCACGTCTCCCTTCGACTCGATCTGGCAAGTGATCAGGTCGCCCCGGGAGATCAGCATGTCGGTCGGTTCCGGATCGCATTGCCTTGGCTGAGTTGCTGCCTGGACCGCCTGCCCCAATTGCAGAGCCATGGCCACCACGAGCACCAGGCCAACGAGCCGTAGCCCCCGCTCTTGATCCGCCGGTCGGGGCACACCCGACTCGTGGCCGCCTACGCACCCAGAGGCTCTCAAGTTGAACCTCAGCCTGTTTCATCGGGACACCCTCTGCCATAAGCCCTACTGTTGGAAGTGGCCTGCCATTGGGTTATCTAAGGCAGCGGACCTCCATCTCTCAGCCACAGGGACAAGCACGATCCGGGGCTCTGATGAATCGCCGTCGAACAGGGGTAAGGGACCGTCGGAGGGTTCGCTCAAGGCGAACACCGCGTTCCCGCTCAAGCGCCGCAGTCCCGTGACCGGGTATGGGCAGGGGACCAGCGTGGCCAGCCCGGTCGCCAGGTCCAGCGCTACTACTGAGCTGGACTCAGCGTTGGCGATAAACACCCGCAAGTTGTCGCGGGAAGCCTCCACCGCCAGCGGCCCGCTAACTCCATCCCGTTCCCCGGCCAGACTCCTGGCCTCCAGGGCGCCGGTTACGTCCCGCACCAGATACACCATGTTGCGCGCCCGGTCCGCGATCACCGCATCGTGGCTGTTGTGCAGGAACGCCAGCGCCGAAGCCTCACCGGCTGCCATGACATACCGGCTCTCTCCTCCGGCAGTCAACACCGACACGTACCCTTCGGAGTCCGCCACCAAAATGACCTGTCCGTCGTCGCTGACCGCCAGCGTGGCTGGGGCTCCGGCGATGCCGGCGAGGTCAACTTCGGCGCTCACTACCGGCTCTGCCGGCATCCCCGTCAGGACCTGGATTCTGCCCGCGCTTCTGTCGTAGAGCGCCACAGAGGTTCCCCCGGGGCTGAAGACGATCCTCTCCGCCCCCGTCAGGGCCTGCGGAACCGGCTGCCGCGAGAACGACGCTGGATCCAATCGAACCACCAGCAGCCCAGGTTCGCCGTTGGCCTCTGCCAGCGCGTAATCCTGCTGAGGCGCCACGGCAGCCTTCACGAGCTCCAGGCCCAGCTCCAAAGGCTGGCCCACCGTAGCCGCGCCGGGAATCCCCCAAATCGGCACGATTCCCGCCTGCGCGGAATCGAAGAAATAGCCCAGCGTCGGCCCGCTGATTCGAACGCTCTCTGCGGCTTCTCTTTCCGCTTGAACCCGAGTCGCGGTCCGCGCCTTCTGCTGCGCCAGGAGATGGCCCTGGCTGGCCAGAACCAATGCAATCAAGATCCGATACCAGAACATGTGCACTCACCTCCACGAATCGTCGAAGCCATTTCGCTTGCCTCAAGCACCGCCTACGGCTAAGGGGAACCAACGGTGATGTTCCCTGTCGTGATGGTCGTCACCGGCCGGGGGGGAGGCACGGGAGTCGTGCTGGTTCCACCTTTCCCGCCCCGGCTCGCCGCAAACACCCCGCCCGCGGCTGCCGCGCCTCCCACCGCCACCAGCGCAATCCATTTCCCGCCTCCGCCGCCCTTCTCGCATAATCCTGTGGTCTTCGAAAGGCGGAACCCGGGCTTGCAGGGCTCCTGGTTGATCTGGTGGATCGTGACGCTCATCGTTACCCCCTGGTGCGACACGGTCACCTTAATCTGCCACCTGCCCGCGACCCCGTTGGGCCGCAAGCCCGGTACCGTGACTTTGCCCTGCTGGTCGGTAATCGCCGTCGATAGCAAGCCCTCCACGAATGTGCCGCTGGCGCCCTCGGAGGGAAGCTGGAACACGACCACCGCGCCCTCCACCGGGCGTTCATTGTCATTCTTCACCTCGACAACCACCTCGGTCGGGTTAGGCTGGCGGATGTCGTGGATCACGCCTTCCCCCACCAGCACGGTCACTTTGAGTTCTTCGAGCCGGGTTGCTCCTGGGCTGCTCCTGCGCACCGAACCTGCGGGACCAGGCTCAGGGACAGCAGCACAGCCACCGGCCAAACAATGTTGCTATGAGTTCGTTTGCTCAGACACATAAAAACTCCTTCCACACCTCGAGGCCCGCTTCGCGCCGCAGCGCAAAGCGCCTGCACAGCTTCCTTACCGGGCGACACGCGCAGCAGACCACGCGCTCGTCGCCCCACAGGTAGCAAGCAGCTTACCAAATTATCCCAAGCCGTTCCAGCGCAACCTACTGCACGCCAAGCGGGGCGGGCCCGGCGCCCCGTCCTGCCAGCCGCCCTCTATCCTCTAATTCTTAGATAGCTTCCTTAGATACCCACCTTCCTCGCCGCTGGTGTGGCAGCCGCGCCCCTGACCTCCGCCCTACGCAACTCATTGAACTTTCAGATCTCTCTCGCCTCTGACCCTCTCCCCGCCTTTGGCCATCGAATTGAATCTGTCTGGACGTGCATGTGATCGAACCTTGGCGCAGCAGAAAGGAACAAGGATATGCAACGAAAGGGAATGACCGTCGTGTTGTTCTTCGGCGGAGTGGGCCTGGCGGCCTACTTCTACGCCATCCTGTGGGTGCTGGTCAAACAAGGCCCCGTCTTTGATTTCTTCTGTCGTCGCGGCTGGTATCAGTACGGCAGCATGATCTTCTTCCTCTTTGGCTTGCTGCTGGTGTTGGGCCGGTCGGTCATGTTCCGCAAGGAGTTCCGCGCGATCGAGATGCCCGTCCCTGCCAAAACCATTACGCCCGAGGAAGCGGCCGCCCTGCCGGACCGCATCCCCACCACCTACCGCCGCAGCCTGCTGGGGCGCCGCTTGGCCGATCTGCTGCGAGGCTATGCGCGGCAAGAGGAAATCGGCCCCCTGGTAGATCGCCTGGCGGCCAACGACCGCGAGGAACTGGAACGCAGCGCCTCCATTCTGAGTTGGGTCAGAACCATCCCGCCGGTCCTGGGGCTGTTGGGCACGTTGGACGGGCTGCGCGGCGGCATCTCCAAGATCTCCGGCATCAGCAACGTCCAGGACATCGAGGAGCTGCGCCGCAGGCTCCAGGAGTTCGCCAACCATTCCAGCACCGCCTTTGACACCACCCTGCTCGGTATAAGCTGCGCGCTGGTCCTCTCGGCCGCCATTTTCTTCCTGCGCAAAATGGAGGACAGCCACCTCAGCAAACTGGATCGGATCGCGTGCGACGTGGCCCGCAAGTTCCAGACCCGGTCCCGCTTGGAAGAAAGTCTCCGCGGGGCCGCCCAGGGCGCCATGGCGGGATTCCTCCAAGGCCTGGATCAGACTCTGTCCGGCGCCACCACTCGGATTCTGGAAACCTTCCGCAAGGAAATGCAGGACGGGATTTCCGCCACGGCGCGCGGTTGGCTGACAAGCTGGCAGGATGCGTTGTCGAAAACCAGCCGGGAGATCCTCGACCGCCTTCACTCCTCCAACGGCGACGGGGCGGGTCGCGAAGAACACCTCAAAGTGATGGTCGGAAAGCTGGACGCCATCGAACGCGTCCTCTCCCACCCCCGTCCCCTTCAACTAAAGATCAGCGCTGACCAACACGCGGAGTAGGAAGCCCATGAAATCGCTCGAAATTAGCGAAGGCCCCATCATGATCATGCTGCTGAGTTGCCTGGCGGTGGCGCTGTGCTTTCTCAGCTTCGGTTTGGGTATGATCAACTTGACCGGGAGCCAGGCGGCCGCCCAGCCGGCGCCTCCGCCCCCTCCCGTGGCGGCCCCCGTTCCCCCTCCGCCCCCGCCGGAAGACCACGAGTCGAGAGCACAGGCGGCCCAGAAGAAGCTGGAACTCCAGAGGCTCAACTCCGAGCTGGAGCGCCAGAGGCAGGAGCTGGAGCGCCTCCAGCGGGAGCTGGAGCAGCAGAAAGCCAACCTCAAGAAAGCCCGCCAGCAACTCGCCGCCCTGCTCGCCCAAGCTCAGAGCCTCGCCCAACAAGTCGCCGAGCGGACAGGCCGTCTGGCCGGCGAGCAGCAGCAGACTACCCAGGCCCAGGCCGAGCTGGACCGCCGCATCACCGAAGCCCGCCGCCAACTCCAGGAGGCCGAGAGGAAGATCGAGGAGCTCAAGAAGAAGATCGACGACAGGAAGTTCGTCGATCCTCTCCGTATCTTCGGCGGCTCCGGTTCCGTCAAGAATCCCCAGTGGATCGAGTGCGTCAGGGATGCTGTAGTCCTGCAACCACAAGGCGAGCGCATCACGGTGGAGCAACTGAAGAACAAGTCTTCGTCCTTTACTCAGACCGCGCGCCGCAGCTACCTGGTCTTTCTGATACGCCCGCAGGGCTTTGACTCCTTCGAACAAGCCCGCGAGCTGGCACAGAGCCAGGGCGCCAAATTCGGGTTCGAGCCTGTGGACGACAACTGGGCCTTGAGATACCGCTGAGCACAACGAAGGGAGGCTTTGCCATGAAGCTGAATTGGGATTCGCTGATCGATCCGATCTTCCTGTTCATGCTGTACCTGATCGCCGGCACCCTGTGGGTGATCATTCCGTTCCGCACGCAGGCCCAACCCGTTGCGCCTCCGCCCGCGCCCCAGCCTGTGGTCGCCGAGCCCGCACCCGCCAGCGAGCCGGCGCCCGATCCCGCCATCGAGAAAGAGTGGGACGCAGCCGCCCGGGCACTCGAGCGCCTGCGCCAGCAGAGGGCCACCCTGGAGCAGGCATCCCAGTCCGTCCGCGAGCAACAGGCCTCCGCCCTCGAGCAGATTCGCCAGCAGGACGCGCGGCTGGCGGAGCTGAAGGCCCAGGCCGCCAACCTCGACCAACGCCAATCCCAGGCCCGGAGCGCGGCCGAGGAAGCCGCGCGCGCCGAGGAAGCCAAACGCGCCCAGGCAGACCAATTGAGGAACCAAGCCGAACAGAAGAAAAACGAGGAGGCCAGGCTTCTGATCGTGTTGCAGAACACCAAGAGCCCCTACGATGGCGGAGGAGTCTCCGCCCCTCAAATCACCAAGTCCGACAAGCAGGTGACCTGGATTGAGGCCCTCAACAACCGCGCCTTCCCCGTGGATGCGGCCCATTACGACTACGCGCTGTACAACCTGAAGGGGGGTGGGATTGCTCGGGTAGCCACCCGCAAGGGCGCCGGCGAAGGCATCGACGAGATCAAATCCCCGGCCAGCGCCGTCGCCAGGTACTTCGAGAACATCAAGCCCAACCAGGAGTTTCTCGCATGTCTGGTTCACAGCGACTCCTTCCGCCTCTACCGTGAGGTCAGGAAGATCGCTTGGAGTCGTGGAATCGAGGTGGGATGGGAGCCCATCGATCGCACTGATGGCAAGCTCATCTTCACCTCCGCGGGTCGCGGCCAGGAGGTCAATCCGCAAAAACCGTGAACCGCCAACGGAGGTCCATCATGAGATTTCCAAGTGCAAGGACGTTATCAACACTCGCCATTCTGGCCTGGCTCGGCATCCCCTGCGCGATGCGGGGACAGGCGACGAGTTTTGCCTTTCAAATTCGTTGCCCGTCCCCGAATTGCCCCGAACTCCAGGCTGCTCTTCTCAGCGAAGACTGGCCGGCCGTATCCACTCTGCTTTCCACCCAGCAGGCGCCCGAAGCCCGGCTGATCACAGCCCACGCCTACCTGGCCCGCAACAAGAACAACGAGTCGCTGTGCCTCTTCCTGAGCGTCTCCTCGCACGAGGAGCTGACTAAGTGGGAGGCTTGGACGCGGGCCTTCGCCACTCAGCATCCAGCCAGCGCGATTGCTCATTACCTGAAAGGTGACGCCTTGGCTCGGCTGGAGCAGTGGCCGGCGGCTCTGGCGGCCTTCAATAAGGCGCTCGAACTCCATCCCAACCGCGCCCTGGCGCTCAATGCCCGGGGGGTCGTTCATGCCAGTCAGGGGCAGTGGGACCCCGCCGTCGTGGATCTGGATGACGCCATCCGCGCCAATCCCTCCCTGGCGGACGCGCACACCAGCCGCGGCACCATCAACATCCAGCGGCGCACCGGCGCCCCAGGGGCCCTTGAGGCCTTTAACCGCGCCCTGAGGCTTTCACCGGATTCCGTGGTTGCCCTGAACGGCCGCGCCGCCCTGCGCACCGTGCTTCGCCAATTCGAGGAGGCCGAGCCGGACCTGGCCGAAGCTCGCAAGCACGCCACCGGGTGCTTGGCGCCCGTTCTCGAGGCCCTCTCCGCCAATGCCGCCGCGCTGGCCTATGACAAGTCGCAGGCCGCCGCCCAAGCCCTGGCCGAGATTGCGCAGCTCGAACCGGGAATGAATATGACTCGCTCCACCGAAATCATGCGGGGGATGAGCCCCGACCAAGTCGCCTTCGCCAAAGGCGCCCTCCGCCAGCAGAACTGGTGGACCAATTTCACCAACTTTGGCGCCCCTGACAAAGTGACGGAACGATCCAACTTCCAGGCCAGCGTAAACGGAAAGATATTCGGAGTCGGCCCTGCCGTGGCCTATGGAGCGGGACTTAATCTGCAAGCCGGCCGGGACGTCACGATCGAACGCTTTCCACGCGCCACCGCCAGGGAGGCCAACACCTGGCGCAGCCAGACGCTGAGCATGCTCGACAGCATGTACCCCGACATAAAACCCCAGACCGTCGGCCCGCTCGGCGGATACAACTTCGGTCGGGCCTACCCGGAGCTCAGCAAGCCGGACTACGGCGGCGTTCGAACCGCAAGGATTGGCGCCTCTCCCCTCGAGCAGGGCGATTGGCACGCAGCCATGATGTACGGCCTCTTCTACTCCGTGAAGTCGCTCGACGCCAACGGCCCTGCATCCGCCAAGGAGTGATCGCCATGATCACCTGGAAGCTCCTCCGCTCCTTCGCACTGTTCCTGGCGCTGGCTGCCACCGCTAGCGCCGCCCGCTTCGTGGCCTACTCGATGCGCGAAGCCGAAAACCGCCTTCGCCAATCCGCAGTCCGCAGCGGTGAACTGGTCGAGCTTGGAGGCATCACGCGCCTGGCGGGGATGGTCTATGACTCCGCCACCAAGGACTGGATCGTCGTGGGTCAGGTGGGCAAGGGCCAGAAGACCAGCCTGGACCAGTTGGTCGTCGCCCTCCGTTCCGTGGTGGTGCACAAGACCTGGCCGGCCGTCAGCATCGACAAGACCCCGGACAGCGATAAGACCCGCCTCCAGTCCGTCCGCTTTGAGGGCGGCATCGCCAACACTGCCTTCGGACAGCAGTTCCTGGAGGCCGACGTGGTGTTGAAGAAGCTGGCCCTGGGCTACTTGCGCTCCGATGTCTGGGGCGTGCCTTCCTATTTCGACCTCTCTGCGGAGCGGCTCAGACAGACTGGCGTTGAGGAAGTCGTCTCCAGCCGTTTCTGGTTCGACATCGTGGGCGAGTGCCTGCTCGCCCAGCGCGAAGGCGTGGCCGCCATCGGCGAGCTACGCCTGGGCGTTCTCCCTCAGGTCCTCAGCATGAACGGCAAACCCGTCAATCGGAGACTCAGAGGCCCGCGACGAACTAGCCGATCGGTTTGCCGCTGCCCTTACCGCCAGCTTCCAGGAAGTCAGCCAGTACTACCCCGAAGTGGGCAGGCTCAGAGCCCTGTTCGATTTCCTGGCCCTGGCGCGCGGCATCCAGAGCCAGGCTTCCGAAGCCGACCTCCGGTTCTGGCTGAACGACTATGCCGTCATCCCGGTCCAGACGCCCAAGACCTATGAGTTGCTCCACCGCCGGCTGGAGATGCCCGCCAGCGGCGAAGTGCGCGTTCTCGAACTCGACGGCGGCATCGAGTTCCGGGCCCTGCTCTCCAATCTGAAAGACGGTGATCCGAACGCCCTGCGAACCGCGGTGTTGAAATCCAGGCCGAAAGGGAACGCACTCACCTGGACTGTCCCCTTGGATCAGTGGCCCATGCCCGGCGGCCCGGCTCCGGAACTCGAGCAGGACCCGCTGAGGCGCCGCAATCCGCCGCCGCTTTGCTCGGAATCGGCACCTCTGTTACCCGCACGATCGGCACCCTGAGAGCTTCCGAAGGCAATCTCAAAAACTATGACCTGCCGTCCCCTTCCATCACGAAACCCGCCGAGCCGAAAATCACGTTCACTGACAGGTCTCCCTTCCGATCCAACTACGGAAACATCGGCGGGGTCATGCTCAGTGGCGCAGCCACCGTACCCGGAGGCGAAGAGGCGAAAGTCGATCTTTCGCGCGGCAACTTCTCCTTGATCGTCGGAGGGCAGAGCGCCCGCCTGGCGCCCCAGGCCTTCCGCAAGTTCATCACCGCTCTCTGGTCGGTCTACTACAGCCAGCAGGATCCCGGCATCTCCATTGATCCCATCGCCCCGGGCGTTGACAAGCACCTGGTCCGCTACATCGGCAATGTCGTCAACACCGACCTGGGTCGCGTGATGCGCGAGTGCGACTACGTTATGAAGAAATGGGCCGTGGGGACGGAACGTCCCGACATCCCCGGCTTCCGAGACGTTGATGACCTCACCGCCTCCCACGGCCTCCACTACCTGGGCGCGCACCGTCGCTTCTGGTTCGTCCCTGAGGACATGACCTTCCGCCGCGGCGGCGATGCCCTGCTATTCGCCGACGGCAGGATGACCGTCAAAACCGAGTACGTCTTCCAGAACAAGGGCGTCCGCGCCGAGCCTGCCGATGAGCGCTTCGCCCAGTTCTTCACCAGCCATTATCGGGAGATCGCCGAACGGTATCCCTTCTACCAGGAGCTGTTCGAATACGCCAGGCTGGTGAGCCTCGCCAAGTACCTCAAAGACAGCGGCGTACCCCTGTTCTGGTTCCTGATGGCGAACAAGGACCTGGTCCTCACTGAAGACTCGCCCGGCACTGTGGACGCCCTGGCCAGGGGATCGAGGCACTTTGAAGGCGTCACCATCGAAGGTGGCGTGGACCTGCGCACGGAAGGCCGCTACGTCTACGACCCGTCTGCTGTCGCGGCCATCAACGAGGCCATTTCCCGCCTCCCGGCCAGCGCCTTCTCCCGCAGCACCACCTCGCTTGGCGCCAGCCTCCCCAAAACCAGTTCAGAACCTTTCTCGTTCAACCTCGGCAAAGAAAGCTACTCCGTCCTGCCCCAGCACTCGCTGACCTCCGGCAAGGACAGCAGGGGAATCCGCTACCAGACCGATCTCGGCCTGCGCTCCAGCGGCCAGCCCGCTCTGGAAGTCGTACGTTACTACGATCCTAGCCGCCGGGACGGCGGCGAATTCGGTCAGGGCTGGCGCCTGCTCGTCCCCTACCGCATACGGCCCCTCGGCAGCACGCAAACCAAATTCCTCAACGTGATGGTGCCGGAAAAAATGGCCATCGAGAACCTGCTCACCCAGCAGCACGAGGTGCTCACCTTCAGCACCGACCGCTACTCGATTGCCGGCTACGTTCCCGACAAGCTGGCTTCCAGCCAACTGATCGGCCTGTTCCTTCTCTCGGACGCCTCCTTCCGTCTGGCCGATAAGCTGGGTAACGAGTTCTGGTTCGATCCGGCCGGCCATCTCAGCGACATGGTCTTCTCGCGGGATCATCGCGTCCACATCGAGTATGCCCAGGGCTTCACCAGCGCTTTTGGGCAGGCGCCTTATCGCTTGGAACCCGCCGATGAGGAGCGCCTCGAGTTCCTCAACGTGCGCGTGCCCACACGCATGAAGATCGCGGACCTGGTCCATGGCGGCGCCGAGACCCTGGCTTTCTCGGACCAGGGCAAGATTGCAGGATACGTCCCCACGGACGCCAAACAGAGCCGGTTCGAAATCCTGGCCTTGCTCTCGGATGCCTCTTTCCAGCTTCTCGATAAGACCGGCAACGAAACCCGCTTCGATGCCGCCGGGAATTTCGAGGGCATGGCCATCTCATCGGAACCCCGCATGGTCCGGTCCATCTCCCAGGGCGATTCCAAGGTCGAGTTTGCCTACAGCGTGGATCGATCCGGCCGCGTCAGGATCGCCACCGCAACGCTTTCGAAGGGCAAGGACGCCCCACAGCCCGCCTACGCCGTCAATTACCTCTACGACGACGAAGGAAGGCTGACCCAGGTCGAAGGCAACCAGGGCACTCAACATCCCCTCTACGCCGCCCGAAGATAGAGAAGCAGGAACAGGCCTCCGGCCGGTTCCGCCGCCCTGCGCTTGCGCGCGACGCGAAAAGCGGGTCTGATAGACAGAGGAGCTGACTCGATGCGCCGAATGATTCCCCTGTACGCCGCGCTCGCCATTTTGGGTGCCGCTCAAACACAAACCATCAACTTTGACTCTTACAAAGCCGGCCCCCTGCCGCCGGGCTGGAAATCCGCCATGACCCACGCTGGCGGCGCCCCCAACTGGGAGATCCGCGCCGACCCCACCGCTCCCAGCAAGCCCAACGTCCTGGCTCAAACGTCCACCGACAAGACCGGGGACCGCTTCCCGCTCGCCATTTTCGAAAAGGCCAATTTCACCAATGGCGACCTCAGCGTTAACTTCAAAGCCATCTCGGGAACCGTAGACCAGGCCGCCGGGCTGGTGTGGCGCTATCGCGATCCCGACAATTACTACATCGTCCGGGCCAACGCCCTGGAAAAGAACGTCGTGCTCTATAAGGTCGAGGGCGGCAAGCGCGTTTCCCTGGCTCCCAAAGGCAAGCCCCCAAAAACCTACGGCGTCAAGCATCGGGTGCCCTCTCAAACCTGGTGCAACCTGCACGTCAAGTTTCAGGGCCCGCTGTTCACCGTCTACTTCAGCCACAAAGAGATCTTCCAGGTCGAGGACTCCGCCTTCATCGGCCCCGGCCAGGTCGGGCTCTGGACCAAGGCCGATAGCGTCACTCACTTCGACAACTTCCACATCCGCCAGCAATGAAAACCCGCGGCCTCCCGCTGGCCCGGATTTCTCACCGCCAAACGCGGGGTAACGCCGGGGCCGTCGCTGCTGGCCTCGCCGGCCATTCGCCACAGCCGCCATGATTGGTAGAATTCATAGGTCCGAGGCCTTATGAATCGAAACGCAAAACTGACTCTCCTGATTTTCGCCGCTCAGGCGCTCTCGTTTGCCCAAGCTCCCCAACTGGAGGAACTCAAGAGGCAGGCCATCGAATTGGTGGACGCCCGCCGCGTGCTTACCCAGCAGATGGTGGACTCCATTTTCAGCTTCGCCGAATTGGGATTCCAGGAAGTCGAGACTTCGGCCTACGTCACCGGCATCCTGGAGAAGAACGGATTCCAGGTGACGCGGGGCGTGGCGGGAATGCCCACCGCCTTCGTGGCCACTTGGGGCGCGGGAAAACCCGTCATCGGATTCATGGCCGATATCGACGGCCTCCCCGAGACTTCGCAGAAGCCGGGCATCCCCTACCACGCCGCGCTCATCGAGAATGGCCCCGGCCACGGCGAAGGCCACAACGCCGGCCAAGCCGTCAACGTGACGGCCGCCATCGTGGTCAAGAGCCTCCTGGAGAAATACAAGATCCCCGGCGTCATTCGCGTTTATCCCGGCGTGGCCGAGGAACTCCTCGCCAGCCGCACCTACATGGTCCAGGCGGGCTTATTCCGCGATCTGGACGTCATGCTCAGCAACCACATCAGCAGCGAGTTCGCCACCTCCTATGGGCCCGGCGGATCGGGCCTGGTGTCCACACAGTACACCTTTCTGGGACGCAGTGCGCATGCCGCCGCCGCGCCCTGGGCCGGCCGTAGCGCCCTGGACGCCGTCGAGTTGATGGACGTGGCCTGGAACTTCCGCCGCGAGCATCTGCGCCCCGAGCACCGCTCCCACTATGTGATCGTGCACGGTGGCGATCAGCCCAACGTCGTGCCGCCCGTCGCCACGGTCTGGTATTTCTTCCGCGAGTGGGACTACGAGCGCATTCGCGAGCTGCACGAACTGGGCACGAAAATCGCCGGCGCCGCGGCGCAGATGACCGACACCACCATGACCGAGCGGGTGCTCGCGGCAACCTGGCCCGGCCACTTCAACAAGCCCCTGGCCGAGGCCCTTCACGCCCACATCCAGCGCGTCGGGATGCCGGCCTGGTCTGAGGCCGATCAGAAACTGGCCCGCGCCGCGCAGGCCGAGATGAAGGTCAAAACAGACGGGCTCAAAACCCAGATCACCGAGCTGCGCGAACCCCGTGCCGAGCGAACCGGCGCCGGCTCCGACGATATCGCCGAGGTCTCCTGGAATGTGCCCACCGTGGTGCTGCGCTATCCCGGCAACATCCCCGGCATGATCGGCCATCACTGGTCCAGCGCCATCGCCATGGCCACCCCCATCGCGCACAAGGGTTCCACCGCGGCCGCCAAAGCCCAGACCCTCACGGCCTTGGACCTGGTCCTCAATCCCAAGCTGCTCGAAGCGGCCCGCCAGTATTTCGCGGAGCAAACCAAACAGACCCAGTGGAAATCCCTGATACCCGAAGGAACCACGGCCCCCATCGATCTGAACCGCGAAAAAATGGAACGCTTCCGCCCCCAGTTGCAGAAGCTGCGCTACGATCCCTCGAAGTACAAGACCTACCTCGAGCAACTGGGCGTCGAGTACCCAACCACTCGCTAGTACTGCCCCTTCAGCCTGAGATAGAACGTGGCGCCCTGGCCCGGCTGGGCTTCGGCCCACACGCTGCCGCCGTGCTTCCGGATGATGCGTTGGACGGTAGCCAGCCCCACACCCGTGCCTTCGAACTCTTCCCGGCCATGCAGGCGCTCGAACACCCCGAAAAGCCTGGCCGCGTGCTTCATGTTGAATCCGACTCCGTTGTCCCGCACGAAAACCACTGGCTGTCCATGCATGCGCGTCTGGCCGACCTGAATGACCGCCTGTTCCCGTGGGCGCGTGAACTTGACCGCGTTCGAGAGCAAGTTCGCAAACACCTGCTTCATCAAGGCCGGATCGCATTCTGCCAGCGGCAGTTCGCCCACCTCGAATTTCACGTCCCGGTCTCCGATCTCCGGCTTGAGTTCTGCCAGAACCTCTTCGACCAGCAGTCGCAAGTCCGTGGGGCGCGTGCTGAGTTCTCGCCGGCCGGTCCGCGACAGGTTCAACAGATCGTCCACCATGCGCCCCATCTGTTGGGAGGCCTCCGAGATGCGCTGCAAGTACTTCGCAAACTCGGGCTCCAGCCGAGGGCCGGCCTGCTCCGCCAGGATCCTGGCGAACCCGTCCATGTGGCGCAGCGGAGCGCGCAGGCTGTGCGAGACCGAATAGGTAAAAGCCTCCAGTTCGGCGGTGCGCTCCCGCACTCGCTCCTCGAGTTCGTCGCGCGCCTGGCGCAGTTCATTCTCCACGCGCTCACGATCTCGGACGTTGGTCAGCAGCCTCTCCACCTCGCGCCCCACCTGGTTCGGGCCCAGGAACTGGTCCGGCGGAACGTAATAAAAGTTTTGGCAGACCGCGCCGCCATAGACCACCAGCGGATGCGTTCGAATCACGTCCAGGATGACCTCTGGGGAGAAACGCTGCCGGCTGTACTGGCAGATCGCCAGGCAAGGGTTGTCCGGAAAGAAGTAGTTGAGTTTGCTCTCGTACTCCATTAAGCGCTCGGCGCCGGGATCGCCCCCCAGGGCCCAGGTCATCTCGCCGGTCACGCGCAAGGCCGAGAAACCCGCGGCCATGGCCGCCTCGGTGGCATCCTGCAAGAACCTGATCATCCAATCGGGGTCGAAGTACCCCTGCCTGAGATAGGCTTCCTGCTTGGTAGCCAGGCTCAGCGCGCCCGACTTCACCGCGGAGTCCACATCGATGCCCTGAGGGCGCATGGCGTCCAGAACCGTGCTCACCCTGTTGTCGTCCGCGATGTAGATGCATTTCTCGCCGCGCTCCAGGCCGATCCGCATGAAAGGGATGGCCGCGGCGAACTGCTCCTGCTGGTCCTCGTAAATCAGGCAGAGATGATCGTGCGGCGCCAGTCGTTCCAGCGCATCAAGAAGCTGTGGTTCCGGTTTCAATCAAACCCCTTTCGTGCTCAAGCCTCATTTCTTCGCAGCCCGCGAAGACTCCGCGTGTCGGTCGTTGTCGGTGTTGCCGGCCAATTGACGATTTTCTCATTGACGATTGCCGATTCGAGTGTCCCGCTGCGCCAGGCACAGCAATCGTCAATCGTCAATCCCCCAATCGTCAATTTCCCCCGGCACGGCCGCTCTGAAAGCAGCCGCCGCTCGCCGGGCTGTTTGGTTGCGGTTCGCCGCACTGTGGCTGGCCCGCGATGCACCGCGCGGTGTCGCGGCCGATAAGCAGCTCTTCGTTGGTTGGAATCACCCATACGCCGGTCCGCGCGCCCTGGGCCGAAATGTCGGCCTCCACGCCCAGCGCCGAGCTGTTTCTGGCCGCATCGACGCCGATGCCAAGCGAGTCGAGCGACTCGCAAGCTCGCGCTCGGATGGCGGCGGCGTTCTCTCCGATTCCGCCGGTGAAAATGATGGCATCGGCCCCGTCCAGCACCGCGTAGTAGGCCCCAATGTATTTGCGGATCCGGTAGCAGAAGACGTCCAGGGCCAGGCAGGCGCGCTCGTTTCCCTGGCGGGCATGCTCCAGCAGCGTGCGCATGTCGTTCGAGATGCCGGAGATACCGTACAGCCCGCTGCCCTTGTTGAGCAGCGAATCCATCAACTCCACGCTGAGGCGCTCCCATCGCATGATGTGCAGCACCGCGGCCGGGTCCACGTCGCCGGTCCGGGTCCCCATCAGCAGGCCCTCCAGCGGCGTGAACCCCATGGTCGTATCCACCGACCGACCGCCCTCGATCGCGCACATCGAGCAGCCGTTGCCCAAATGGCAGGTGATTAGCTTGTAGGCTTCCGGATAGCTCTTGTGGATCTGCGCAAAACGCTGCGCCACGTAGCGATGCGAGGTGCCGTGGAACCCATACCGGCGCAGCCGGTAGCGCGCGCACAACCCGTGCGGCAGCCCGTAGGTGTACGCTTTCGCTGGCAGCGTCTGGTGGAAGGCGGTGTCGAAAACCGCCACGTGCGTGGCATGCGGCAGCAGGCGCCGGCTGGCAAAGTAGCCGCTCAGATTGTGCGGGTTGTGCAGCGGCGCCAGCTCCACGCATTGCTCGATTCCCCGGATCACCGCATCGTCGATCAGGACCGATTCTCGAAAACGCTCCCCGCCGTGCACGATGCGGTGGCCCACCCCTTCGATTTCCTCCAGCCGCTGAATCGCGCCGCGCTCCGGGTCCGCCAGAGAAGCGAGCGCAATTCGGATGGCTTCGTTGTGGTCAGGGATTGTCTCCGTACCGACGGGCTCGACTGAGCCTCGAGCCAGCAACCGTTCGCTATCGCTCGCCATCAGCTCCGGACTGGTCTCGATCAACTGGTACTTCACCGAGGAACTGCCGCAGTTGAGGACCAGGACTTTCATGCGCTCTCCGCCTGGGAAGCGGTGATGATCGCGACGCCGTAGACATCTTCGACCGTGCAGGCGCGCGAGAGGTCGTTGGCCGGCTTGGCCAAGCCCTGCAACAACGGCCCAATGGCCGCGCCGCCGGCGAAACGCTCCACCAGCTTGTAGCAGATGTTGCCTGAGTTGAGATTAGGAAAGACGAGAGTGTTGACCCGGCCGGGGACTTTCGAACCGGGCGCTTTGGCTTGGCCCACCGCGGCGATCAGCGCGGCATCAGCCTGCAACTCGCCCTCCACCTCAAGTTGTGGCGCGCGCGCATGGATGAGCTGCAGCGCTTCAACTACCTTGTCTACGTCCGGGTGTCTGGCGCTGCCCTTAGTCGAAAATGAAAGCAGCGCCACGATAGGTTCCGAGTTCAGCAAAGTCCGCGTGCTCGCGGCTGTGGCGATGGCGATATCTGCCAGCTCGGCCGCGGTTGGCGAGACCACCACTGCGCAGTCGGCGGCCAAGAACAGACCGTTGTGCCCAAAATGCCGGTCATGCACCGCTAAAACGAAGAAGCCCGATACGGTCCGGATCCCGGGAGCCGTGCCGATCGCGTGCAGGGCGGCGCGAACGGTTTCTGCGGTGCTGGTGGCCGCCCCGCCCACCGTTCCGTCGGCATCCCCGGCCGCCACCATCAGTGCGGCGAAGTACAGCGGGCGGCGCGCGATTCGCGCAGCCTCCCGCTCGCTGACGCCTCTTCTGCCTCGCCGCTCGAAATACAGCGCCGCGTATGTCTGGGTTCGCGGCGACGATTCCGGATCGACGAACGTGATTCCGGAAGCCGCTCGGGCGGGCTTGGGGCCAACCAAAATCGGCTCGATCAGGCCCTCGCGAGCCAGCCGCTCGGCGGCCCCCAAGATTCGCGGGTCGCTCCCTTCGGGAAACACGATGCGCTTTCTAATGCGGAGCTGGCGCACGCGCTCCGCCTGCGCAGCCAAGAACGCAGTGGCGGATTCGGGGATGGGCACAAGCCTATCATTCTATCTGACAGCGAAGGTCATCACGGCGTCTGGTTCAGGCACTCGCGCCTGCCTGGCGGCTCTCCGAGTGCCCCGCCCGGTCCCGCCCCGCCAGGTTGACTACACGCACGACTTCCGTAGGATCGAAGGGCTTCATCAGCACGTCGTATCCCCCTAAGTTCAGCACCTCGGCCCACAGATGATCGTCGGCCAGGCGGGAAGTCACGATGAGCAGTGGAGGAACTTCGAGCCGGGAGAGTTCCTCCAGGATGGCTCTCCAAGTGCAGTCCGGCAGGTCTTTCTCGCAGATCACGACTCGCACCAAGTTTTGCCGCAACAGCGGCAGCGCCGCGCGGCCCGAAGCGGTTCCCAGAATGCGCCAATGCGAGTGGCGGAACATACTCCGCAAGAAGGCGTGGTCCTCGCGATGCGGACTGATCGCGAGCAGCGTGGCCACTTTGGCGGGCCGAGCCCAAACCCGGTTAGACGGGGGCGGAGGGCTGGTGAGTGCGGGCATTGCCTTCACCTCCTGTGGTGTGACTGCTTCCCAGAATAAGAACGGGTTCGATCATGGGGGCCCTGACCCGTTCGGAGCGCTAGAGGGGCAATCCGCCTGCCAGCCCTCCGTAGCGAACACGGCCCCGGGCATGTTCATGAAAGCACAGGAAGCCCGCCACGGCGCAACATTGTGTATCGGCAGGAAAGTGTAATTTCTATATGCCGGCCTGGGCAGAAATTTCCGGATTCGAAGCTGCGCCGGCAGGCGCCAGCCGCAGGGCGGCCAGGGCGCACAGGTACATGGCGCCGCCGATCAACAGGGTTTCGCGGAGCCCCAAGCAGACGGCCAGAACGATGGCCCCCACCGAGCCCATGACACTGGCCGCGGCATTCACCGACCACGCCCACCGCACTGCCGCCTTCTGGCGCGCCTCCAGCCGGCGCAGCCCCGTGGGGAACGGAATCCCCATCAGGAAACCGAGGGGCGCGATCAGCAGGACGCTGGCGGCGAACCGGAACCACAGCGGCCATCCGACGCCCGTCTCCAGCAAAGGCGAAACCAGCACGGACAAAGAGGCCACCAGCCCGGCCACCAGTGCCAGCACGACCGTGAGCCGCGCCTCTGAACCCGCCGCGATGCGCTGGCTGAAGTAGCTTCCGATGCCGCTCCAGATCAGCATCGAGAAAATGATCACCGTGAGCGCATAGGTAGGATGACCCAAGAAGAGCACGAATCTCTGCACCAGGGCTACCTGGATCAAGATGTAGCCGGCGCCGATGAAAATGAAATACCACAGCAGCCGCAGCACGCCCCGCTGGCGAGGCAGCCGGCTGCCCAGCAGCAAGCGGGGCAGCGCCAGAATCACTCCGGTCGCCAGCATGCTGACCAGCATCAGGCCGAACAGCAGAGGAACCGCCTTGTTGATTTGGTAGTCGGCGCTCAGACGGGAAGCGCTTCGCACGAATGCCCACAGGTCGCGCGGCTGCACCGTATAGAAGAAGAAGGGCCGGTTGTCGTCCACGGGGGAAACATCATAGCGATACTGCCGTTGAAACTGGGCTATGTTCCCGCTGCGGAGCATCTGGGTGAACGGGTTGGGGATCTGCTCATCCGGCAGATAGACGGGCCGGAACGGCCCTTGCGTGATGGCGAAGCGCAGGCGGGCCAGGTCCGAGGCGGAAAAGGGTTTGCGCGAGATCAGCACCGTGTCGGTGGCGCCCCACTTTGCCAGGTCTTCATCGCTGCCTTCCCGAACCACGGCCAGGTGCCGCCAGGGCTGGGTTTCTCCGAGCCGGCGCAGCGCCGCGGAGGCCAGCGCGATCAACCGCAGCGATTCCCGGGGCGGCTCGAAGCCCCAGCGGGTGAACACCAGCAGTCCATCCTCACTCAGGTGATTCAGATACTCGCAGAACGCTTCGGTGGTGTAGAGGTTGTTCTCCGAGAGAGCGAAGGCGCCGGCGGCCGTCGAGGCCCAGGTGTCCACCAGAGTGGCTTGGAGAACCTGGTACTCCTCGCGAGTGCGGCGGACGAAGCTGCGGCCGTCTTCGACCACGATGTGAACCTCGGGGCGCTCGAACAGGCCCAGGCTGTAGTGCGGGAAACGCTCCCGCATGACGGTGGTGGCTATGATGGGATTGATCTCGACGCCGGTGACGTCGCGGCTGCCGGAAGCCAGCGCACGGGCCAGGTCCCAGCCTCCGCCTGCTCCGATGACCAGGGTCTTGGCGCCTGGGCGCAGCACATAGGGCAGTCCCGGGCCTTTGTAGAGCAGCTCCTTTCGGTCTTTCTCGGAAAGCCGGTCGAAATCAAAATAGGGGATGCCGGTCGAGGCGTCGGCATCGATGAAAATCATGCCCGAGCCTTCCTGCCCGGTCACCGCGATGCGCGAGAAGCTGTTCCATTTTACGAAGTGTTCCTGCTTGAGCGTCTTTCCCTTGGCGTAGCGAATATCGATGGGTGAGTTGCCGGAATTCCAGATCAGCAGCAGCAGAGTCGCCAGGGTCAAGCCCAGCGCGCTGGCGCAGGTTCTCTTCCGGCCGGCCAGATGGAACCAGATGACCGCGGAGGCGGCGTACATCACGGCCGCGGCGATGACCGTA
>CAVRZY010000126.1:0-7481 GCA_963725415.1 uncultured Acidobacteriota bacterium
GCTGGCTGGGGCTGCCGTCTGAGCAGAAACTCATCGGCCACGGCGTCAGTTCCTGCGCCACCTGCGACGGCTTCTTCTTCCGCGGCAAGAAAATCATGGTAGTCGGCGGTGGCGACTCCGCCATGGAGGAAGCCAGCTTCCTGACGCGCTTCGGCGAGGAAGTCACCATCGTCCACCGCCGAGAAGGCTTCCGCGCCTCCCGAATCATGCTCGAGCGCGCCCGCGACAACCCCAAAATCAAATGGCTCCTCAACACCGTGGTCGAAGAGGTGTTAGACGTCAAGAAGGGCTACGTCACCGCCGTGCGGCTCCGAAACGTCAAGACCGGAGCGATCTGGGAACAGCCTGTGGACGGCTTCTTCCTGGCCATCGGCCACATCCCCAACACGGCTGTCTTCAAAGGCCAGATCGAGTTGGACGCGGACGGCTTCATTGTTCGAGGGGCGGCGCCAGAACCAGCCTTCCCGGCGTCTTCCACGCTGGCGACGTCGCCGACCGGATCTACCGCCAGGCCATCACCGCCGCCGGCGTCGGCTGCATGGCCGCCATCGAAGCCGAGCGGTACCTGGAAGCCGAAGGGCACTGAAGGCAATGATTCAGTGAATCAATTCTCTGGCTGTTTCTTCCTCTCGTAAGGCTGTTTGAGGTACTTCGCGGCTTCTTCCAGAGCCCCCTGGGTGTTGTCTTTAGTACGCCGCGCCAGCTCGTATTCGTTGACCGCCCTCTCCCGCTGGCCGGTCACATCGAAAATCTTGCCCAGGTTGATATGCGACCAGACTTCCGTCCACTTGGGCTCGAAGATTCCCGTTGAGCGCTTCCCGGAATTCGTTGGCCGCGGCCTGATAGTTATTCTGTAGGAAGAACACTTCCGCGATCCGATAATGGGCCAGTGAGCTGTAGCGCTGCACCTCTAAAGCCCTCTGGTATTCCTTGAGCGCCTCGTTGAGCTCGCTGATTTCTACGAACTGCTCGCCGCGCCGGATGGCCACCGCCACGCGCACCGGGTCGCTGAAGCGGAGCACGCGGTTGTTCGGATCCAGCGCTAGCGTTTTGGGCTTGCCGAAGGTGTCCACCATGAACTCGGACGTGGGGCCCATGACATCCACCCGCTTCTGCTCCGGGTTCCCCTCCGTCTCGATCTTCAGCTCGACCGGCATGCGAAACGTGTCCAGGTCCTGCGCCACCTTGCCCATCACGCGGAACCCTTTTTGCGTGCGGTAGATGGTGTAATCCAGTTTGAACTCGGGTGCCCCGCTGGATTCGACCCACTCCAGGAAGAAGTACTTCAGGTTCTGCCCCGAGATGGCCTCAGTCACCTTGGCGAAATCGTCCGTGGTTACCGAGCCCCAGGGGTACTTGTTGGGAAACTCCTTCAGCACCTTGTGAAAGTTCTCGTCCCCGATCACGTACCGGAGCATGTGCAGCACCGCGGCGCCTTTGCTGGCCGTCACCGCCCAGAACTCCGGAGAGTAATCCTCCAGCCGGGGCGTCTGAATCACTGGCACGTCGTTAATGGTGAGCGCATCGGCGTAAACGTCGCGGGCTTCCAACTCCAGCGCCGCCGGCCCATTCACCTGCTCCAGATACAACATCTCCGAGTAGCGGGCCAGCCCGTTGTTCAGCCAGAGATGGCTGCGGCTGGCTCCGGACAGCAAGATCCCCCACCACTGCCGCGAGACCTGGTTCACCACCAGTCGCGTGTTCACCTGCTTGCCGATCCCTTGCGGGGAGAAGAACAGAATCCCGGGGGCGGCGTACCCATTGGGAGCCGTGTCTTCGGTTTCCACCACCGTCAGGTTGGCCTGCGGCGGCAGCCCATACAGGCTGGTCAAGTAGGTCATGACCCTGCCGATTTCCTGCCCATAGGCGCCGGCCATCTCTCGCTCGCCCGCGCGAAAATACAAGCTCGTGACGACCCCCTCGGAGGTGATGCGCGTCGGCTCTCCTTGCACCACGCCCAGGCTGCCCGGAAAGCAAGGATTCGTGAACTGGAAGCTGTAAAGAACCTTGCCGGCAGCCAGCGGCTCGCTCTTCTCCATCCCGCTGGCCACCACTCGATAGCCCGCCGGAACCGTTATCTTGAGGTCCGCCGTATACCGGTCGGCGGTGTACCCGCTCACCGGAAACCAGCGCGCCGGGTACAACAGGTACCCGTATTCCTTTCGCAGAGCAGCAAACTGGACTCCTGAGACCGGAGAATCCTCATTTCCACTGAGGCGCCCGTCATAGTAAAAGGTGACTGTGGTGGGGCTGGCCTTGGCCGGTGGCTCGCCAAAACTCAGGCGGATGGTGAAGTCCTGGTGCGACCGGGACGCCGGGATTTGGCGGCCGCTGGCATCCTCGACTTTCGAGACATTCAGCGCGTTGTTGAGCTCGAAGATCGCCGAAGTGGCGTTGTCCTCCTGGGGCAGGAACTGCACCTGCACCTTGGCGCTTACCGACTGCGTGGCGGGGTTGATCTCCGCCTCGATGAGATAGTGCTGGACATCCAGGCGCGGGCGCCGTTCCTGCGCCCACCCCGCCCCCGCCACGCTCAGCAATGCCAGCACGATTGGTAACTTACGAACCATTCGCCACTCCCCACTCGCTTCACAGTTTGCCGAGAAACTCGGCCACAGTCCCGGCCGCCCGTTCCATTGGATCTTCGGCGCCGGAAAGCCGTGCCGCCACGCTGTTCAAATCTCGCCGCATCCGCTCGCGCGCGGCGGGATCTGAGAGGAGCCTGAGGGCCTCGGCCGCCAGCCGCTCCCCACTCATTTCATTTTGCATCAGTTCGGGGACGATCGCTCGCCCCGCCACCAGGTTGACCATCGAGTAGAACGGCACGCGGACCAGCCACTTCCCCAGCCACCAGCTTAGGCCGGTGACCCTATAGAAGGTCACCATGGGAGTGCCCAGCAGAGCCGCCTCGATGGTGACCGTCCCACTGGCCGCCAGGGCCACCTCTGCGTGGGCCAAAACATCGCAAGTCTCTCCCTCAATTAGTTGGATGGGCCAGCCCCGGATGCGTTCCCGAAAAATCGTCAGACCGCGCGCATCCCAGCCCAGAAACCCCCCGGCCGGGGCGGCCAGCACGAAATGGGCCGGCTGCGCCTGCTGGATGCGGTCCACCGCGGCCAGCAGGGCCGGAAGATGCCGCAGCGCCTCGCCCCGCCGGCTCCCGGGCAGCAACGCCACCAGCGGCCGCCCCGGATCCAGCCCGTGCTTGCCGAAGAACTCCTCCTTCGATAGCGACGGCCGAACCAGACGCGACAAGGGATGCCCTATATAGACCGCCGGAATCCCGTGCCGCTGGAAAAACTCTTCTTCGAACGGAAAAATGCAGAGCAGCCGATCGATGCTCCGGCGCATCGACGCGATTCTGCCTCTCCGCCACGCCCACACTTGCGGCGCCACCAAGTAGATGATCGGAATCCCGCGCCGCTTGAGCCGGCGGGCCAGCCGCAGATGGAAATCCGGACTGTCGGTCAGAATCGCCACAAGCGGTTTCTCTCGCTCGGCGGCGCGACAGAGTTTCCGATACTCCCGGTAGACCCTGGGAATGTGCCTGACTACCTCGACCAGCCCCACCACCGCCACGCTGGCCGCGTCCACGACGGCCCGGACTCCGGCCCGGCGCATCTGCGGTCCGGCGCAGCCGAAAAACTCGGTCCCCGGCAACCGCTCCCGCAGCCGTTCCACCAGGGCAGCCGCGTACAGGTCCCCCGAGGCTTCGCCCGCCGAAACCAGGATCTTCTGTCGCGCCACAGGCCCAGTCTAGCAGGCGGTGGAATCCGGTATGCCCAGCCGAGCAGGTAATCCCTCAGTCTCGGGGGCAATAGCCTGTGCACCCGGGTGGGATAGGCTTTCAACCTGTCCGGAACCCTTTCGGATACCGCCCGAGACAAGCTGAAGCTTATCCCACGGCCCCCGAGACTGAGGGATTACCACAGCAGGCTGATCGTATTTGCCGGCCGCAACTGCGGTACAATTCGCCTCTTTAGGGGGTAACAACATGAAGAGGCTCAAGCATTCTGGCCATCGCGGTGCTGCTGGGCGCCTACGGGCTGGCGGCACAGAACAAGAAGATCCTGGTGAGCGAGTTGAACCCCTCGGCCATCCAGGAGCTTCAGGCCGCGGCGCCGAGTGCCACCATTGTGGCAGCCGGCCCCGACCTGATGAGCCAGGTCGCGGATGCCGACGCCATCCTCGGCGCCATCAACCCCAAGCTTATTGCCGCCGGCAAGAAGCTGAAGTGGGTTCAGATCTTCAGCGCCGGCGTCGAACACTACCTCTCGCCCGAACTGCGCTCCAGCCAGATCACGCTGACCAACTGTAAGATCATCCAGGGACCCAACATCGCCGATCACGCCATGGCGCTGCTGCTGGCCCTGACGCGCAGCCTCAATCGCACCATTCCCATCCAGCCCGGCGGGGAGTGGACGCGCAGCCGCCATCGCCTCATCGAACTCAGAGGAAAGACCGCGGTGGTCATCGGCGTGGGCGGCATCGGGATGCAGATCGCCCAGCGCGCCAGGGCTTTCGACATGAACGTCATCGGCGTGGACCCCAAGGACATCTCCTACACTCCTCTGTTGAGCAAGGTCGTCCCGCCCGACCGGCTTGACACCGTGCTCCCCGAGGCTGACGTGGTCTTTGTCTCGGCCCCGCATACCAAGGAAAGCGAGGGCATGATGGGGCCCCGCCAATTCGAGCTGATGAAGAAGAACTCCTACTTCATCGCCGTCTCCCGCGGCAAGCTCTACAGCACCGAGGCCCTGATGAAAGCTCTCGACAGCAAGCACCTGGCCGGCGCCGGCCTGGACGTGACCGACCCCGAGCCTCTCCCCAAAAACCATCCCCTCTGGAAATTCGAGAACGTCGTCATCACGCCCCACATCGCCGGCCAGTCCGATCAGGTGCAGCAGCGCCGCATGGAGCTTCTCAAGGAGAACGTTCGCCGCTTCACCGCCGGCGAACCCCTGCTGAACGTCGTGGACAAGCAGAAGGGGTATTAATTGCCGCGCGCCTCGCAATCCACACCTGACGGCTTCGATCAGCCGGATGATCTCGCTCGGCAGCGCGGGTCAAAGCCGAGCGGGCCACTTCTGCCGGCCGTGAAAGACCGCGATGAGCTCGAGGCGCGTGCCGCGAACCCGATAAGGAATCACACAAGGGGTGTCCGGGACCACCAGCTCGCGGGTCCCGAACACCCGGCCCGGCCGCCCTAGGTGGGGATGCTCAGCCAGAAGCTCCACCGCGGCCAGCAGCCTTTCGGCCACACCAGCCGCGGCGTCCGGATTGTCCCGAGCGATATAGTCCCGGAGGTGCCTCAGATGCCGCAGGGCCCGGCGCGACCAGACGATTCTCACTACGGAGCGCTCGTTTCCTCTGGCTTACCCCAGGATCGGAGCCACCTGGAAACTCGCTCCTGGCTTACGGTGAGGCCTTCCTCGAGATCTTTCAACCCCGCCTGGATCTCATTGAGCTGCCATTCCTCCGCCTCGACGTAGGCGGCAATGGCCTCAGCGGCGAGGAAGGACTTGGAGCGCTTGGAGCTTCTGGCCAGCGCCTCCAGCCGCTTGCGCACCTTGGTGTCAATCCGAACTGACAGCGTGGTGGTCATAAGCGCTTGTGCTCATCTGTATACAGCATAGCACAGCGCCCCTCAGAGAGTGGCGGCGGGCTCTGGCGATCGGAGTTCCAGACCCCGGGCGCGTAGCCCCTTGACCCGGTCCCGAATCTGCGCCGCCCGCTCGAACTCGAATTTCTTGGCCGCCTCGCGCATTCTCTCCTCCAGTTCCCCGATGTACCGCTCCAGTTGCTCCGGCGTCATCTGCTCGGTCTCCGGTTCGACCTCCACCGGCACCGTGACGTAATCGCCTTCTGCGATCGCCACCAGGCTCATGTCGATCGGCTTGATGATCGATTGCGGCGTGATGTTGTTGGCCTCGTTGTAGTCCGTCTGGATCTTGCGCCGGCGATTGGTCTCGTCGATCGCGGTTCGCATGCTGCGGGTCATCAGATCCGCGTACAGGATCGCGCGGCCGTTGATGTGCCGGGCCGCGCGCCCAATGGTCTGGATCAGCGAGCCGCCCGACCGCAGGAAACCTTCTTTATCCGCATCCAGGATGGCCACCAGCGACACCTCCGGCAAATCCAGCCCCTCGCGCAACAGGTTGACGCCCACCAGCGCGTCGAACTCCCCGCGCCGCAGATCGCGCAGGATCTTCACCCGGTCCAGCGTGCTGACCTCCGAATGCAGGTAACTGCACCGCACGCCGACCTCGGAATAGTACTCCGCCAGATCCTCCGCCATGCGCTTGGTCAGCGTGGTCACCAGCACGCGCTCGTTCTGCTGGGCCCGCTTGCGGATCTCGCCCAGCAGGTCATCCACTTGCCCCTTGATGGCACGCACCTCGACCGCCGGGTCCACCAGTCCGGTCGGCCGGATCACCTGCTCGGCCACCACCCCGGCGGACTTGGTGAGTTCGTAGGGTCCGGTTAAAGCTAACGGACTGCGAGCTAATCCTGATTCGCCAAACTTGGTGATTTCCGACCAAGCTGTGGTCGAATCGAGGATCTCGCCAAAGTGTGAGCTGCGGCAGTAGAATGGTTGGTTAACGTACAACGGGCGCAAGGCTATGAACCAGACTCGAAGCCAATTCGTCTTCATCCCGTTCTGCCCTTGCCGCCTAGCGATTGGGATGGCTTACCAGTATGGAATGTCAGCGGATTATCAATCAAGTGCATCCTTCTGCTCGGCGATTATTTGAACCCTCTTTGTTTTGCCTCCTCAAGAATCGTTTCAGTGGCAGTAGCCCCTACTCGTGTAGCGCCAAGTTCTCTGACACGCAGTAAATCATCAAGCGTACGGATGCCACCTGCTGCCTTTATCTGGACTGATGCTGCGGAGTGTTTCCTCATGAGCTTGAGGTGATGATCAGTAGCGCCTTTATAGGTGTACATTCCATTGGCTTGTTTGACAAATCCGTAACCGGATGAGGTCTTCACAAACGCAACCTGATGCTCGGAGCATATTTCACACAATCGGATAATATGCTCGTCCTGCAAATAATCGTTTTCAAATATGACCTTCAGAATAGCGTGATTCGCAGTCACAGCATTATTGACGGCCTCGATTTCTTCTGACACATAATCCCAGTCTTCACTTAACACTTTCCCTATATTGACAACCATGTCGATTTCGCTCCCACCTGCCAGAACGGCTGCTTCGGCTTCTTTGACTTTGATAGAAGTCGCGCTGTTCCCATGGGGAAAGGCAATCACTGGGCACACTCCAACCTCAGAATCAGAAAGTAGTTCTCTGACTACAGGAATACAGTATGGTTTAATGCAAGCAGTGGCCACTTTGTACTTCTTCGCCAGCTCACACCCTTTAACAATATCCTTATCGGTCATCGTGGGATGAAGCAACGAATGATCTATCATTTTCGCAAGTGTATTTAGTGTAATAGTCTCTTTCATCAGTACTCCTTTTT
>CAVRZY010000127.1:0-16362 GCA_963725415.1 uncultured Acidobacteriota bacterium
CCGTCTGATGAGGTCGCATGTTCTCTCTGAGCTACCCTCCCATTCTGAAGCCTGATCCAAAGGGTCAGGCGTACACCGTCAACTTTCCGGGTTTGCCGGAGGCACTTACCGATGGGAAGAACCTGGCGGAGGCGCTGAAGGAGGCCGCGGATTGCTTGGGCGTGGCTCTGGCCTCTCGGATGGTCCTAAAGGAGGATATCCCGGCCCCCTGTCTCCCGCGCAGAGGGCAGCACCTTGTCAGTGTTCCGCTGTATTTGGCGCCAAAGGTGGCCCTATACATTGCGATGCGCGAGCAGGGAATCAGCAATAGCGAACTAGCGCGCAGGCTGCGATGCACGGAGACCGTCGTGCGCCGGATGCTCGACCCCAAGCACAATTCCAAGCCGGAAGGGCTGCAAGCTGCCTTGGAAGCTGTGGGGAAGCGATTACTGGTCGCCGTGGATGACGCGGCGTAGTGACCTTGTGCGTCACGGTGGATCCGGCGCTAACCACTGCGGCGTCGAACCGGCTCACAGCCAGGCTTCGACGGTTGAGTAGACGCTTTCCAGCGCTGCTGGCAGTGCCGCGGGATCCTTACCGCCGGCCTCGGCCATGTCGGGCCGTCCGCCGCCCTTCCCCCCGACGGCCTGCGCCACCAGCCCGGCGAGCTTGCCGGCATGCACCTTGCTGGTGAGGTCCTTGGTGACCGCAGCCACGATCGCGACCGTGGAATCCTCGGCCGATCCCAGCACCACCACCGCGGTCTTCCACTTGTTGCGGAGCGAGTCGGCCAGGGCGCGCATCTGCTGCCGGTCAAACCCGTCCACTCGACCGGCCAGCACGCGCACGCCTTTGAGCACCCGCGCTTGCTTTTCCAACTCCGCCACCTGCGACTGGGCCAGCCGGTTCTTGAGCTGCTCGAGCTGTTTCTCGAGCGCCCGCCGCTGCTCAAGCAGTTTTTCGACCTGCTCGACCAGTTCCGGCTCGGAGGTCCGAATCAGTTGCGAAGCGCGGGCAAGAGTCGCGCTGGTTTCCCGAAACCGCTGGAGCGCGCCTTCGCCCGTGAGGGCCTCGATCCGCCGGACCCCCGCCGAGATGCTGCCTTCGTAGGCAATTTTGAAAAGACCGATGTCGCCGGTGCGCCCGACGTGGGTGCCGCCGCACAGCTCGATGCTGAAACCCGGGACCGAGACCACACGCACACGGTCACCGTATTTTTCACCGAACAGCGCCATGGCGCCGGTCGAAAGGGCCTCCTCCAGCTCCATCACATTCGTTTCGACGGCGCGGTTTCGCAGGATCTCCCGGTTCACCAGCCGCTCGACTTCCTCGATTTCGGCAGGGTCCATAGCGGCGTAGTGGGTGAAGTCGAACCGCAGGCGCGCAGGGCTCGACCACACTACCCGCCTGCTTGACGTGCGTCCCCAGCACGGTGCGCAGTGCGGCATGCAGCAGGTGCGTGGCGGTGTGGTTGCGCATGGTCGAGCGGCGCAGCTCTTCGGCCACCTGGGCGTGCACCTGGTCCCCCAGGCGCAGCGGTGCGGCAGCTACTATGCGATGCACGGCCAGCCCGTGGATCGGCGCATAGGCGTCCTTGACCTCAGCGATCTTCGCACCCGTTTCGGGCGAATACAGGCTGCCGCTTGTCGCCGACCTGGCCGCCGGCCTCGGCATAAAACGGGGTCTGGTCAAGCACCACTTCGGCGCGTGCGCCGGGAGCAACAACTTCCGCGGCTTGCTGATCGACGATGAGGCCTGTCACGCGGCTCAGCGCGGATTCCAGCGTCTCGTAACCGATAAACCGCGTCCGCCCCTCTTCGAGGAATTGCTGGTAGGCCGACCCAATGGCGGCCTTCTCGGCGCCTTTCCAACTGGCGCGCGCTCTCTCCCGCTGCTTCTCCATCTCGACTGCGAAGCCTTCGCTATCGATAAGCAGGCCGTACTCGCGCGCCATTTCTTGCTGCTCGTCCATGGGCAGGCCGTAGGTGTCGTATAGCTTGAAGGCCACCGGGCCTGGCAGCACGTTGTCGCGGACGGTTCGCGCTTCGTCGTGGAAGATGCGCTCGGCCACCTGGAAGGTCGTGGCGTAGCGGTGTTCTTCGTCCTTGACGATGCGGGCCACCCGCGGCAGGTTCTCCATAAGCTCCGGGTAGGCCGGCCGCATCAGCTCGGCCACGAACCCAGTGAGCTGGAAAAGGAACGGCTGGGTGGCGCCGATGCGCCGGGCGTGCCGCATGGCCCGCCGCATAATCTTGCGCAATACGTAGCCACGCCCGTCGTTGGAGGGCACCACGCCGTCGTGGATGAGGAACTCCGTGGCGCGGCTGTGATCGGCGATGATCCGCAACGCGATATCGCTTTTCGCGTCCTCCCCGTAGGCCACCGCAAGCAACTCCGCAGCCCGGTCGATGATCGGCCGCAGCAGGTCACTGTCGTAGTTCGAGATCTTGCCCTGGAGAATCGCTGCCACACGCTCCAGGCCCAGGCCGGTGTCGATGGAGGGACGCGGCAACGGGGTCAGCACCCCGTTGGTGTTGCGGTCGAACTGCATGAACACCAGGTTCCAGATCTCGACGTAGCGGCCCCCGCAGTCGCTGGGGAACTGCTCGCCCGAATCCGGCGTCTCGGAGGCCTGGGGACCCAGATCGTAGTGGATTTCCGAGCAGGGCCCGCAGGGACCGGTCTCGCCCATCTGCCAGAAGTTGTCCTTCTCGTCGCCGCGGAAGATGCGGTCCGCGGGAACGCCCGCCACTTTGTGCCACAGCTCGGCGGCTTCGTCGTCGTCGCGGAAAACCGTGATCAGCAGGCGGTCCTTGGGCAGGCCGTAGTCCTTGGTGACCAGCTCCCAGGCGAACTCGATGGCGTCGGCCTTGAAGTAATCGCCGAAGGAGAAGTTGCCCAGCATCTCGAAGAAGGTGTGATGGCGGCGCGTGTAGCCGACGTTCTCCAGGTCGTTGTGCTTGCCTCCCGCGCGAACGCACTTCTGTGACGAGGTGGCGCGCCTGTAATCCCGCTTCTCCAGCCCCAGGAAGACCTCCTTAAACTGGTTCATTCCCGCGTTGGAGAACAGCAAGGTCGGATCGTTGGCCGGAACCAGCGACGAGCTGCGCACCACGCGGTGGCCGCGCGCGGCAAAGAAGTCCAGGAATTTCTGGCGCACCTCGTGTCCGGTCACAAGCTTTATTGTGACACAACCGGCGCGGGCGCCCGGGGGTTTCTTGGGGGGCTTGACAAACGATCTACTTAGTACTAGGATGTTAGTAGATATGGAGAACCGGCCGACTCTCACCCGCCAGGAACTGGAGATCATGAAGATCGTCTGGGAGCTGAAGACCGCCACCGTGCGCGATGTCTACGAGGCCTTGCTGCGGCGGCGCAAGATCGCCTATACCACGGTCCTGACCATGATGAAGATCCTGGAACAGAAGAAACACCTGAAGAGGTCGGGCGGGGAGCGGGCGTATGTCTACCAGGCGGCCCGCCCCAAGAACCAAGTGGTCAAGAGCATGGTGCAGGAGTTCATCAACCGGGTGTTCAACGGCTCGGCCGAGCCTTTGTTGGTACACCTGGTGCGGGACCGGCACCTCTCCGAGGAGGACCTGGAGCGGATCGCCCGCATGGTGCGAGAAAGCCAATGAACCTCTCTTTGTGGTTGGACAATCTGGCGGCCTACAGCCTGCAAGTCATGGTGCTGGTGAGCCTGGCTGGGGTGCTGCCGCTGATCTTCCGATTGCGGGTTCCCCGAGTCCTGCTGGCCTACTGGCAGAGCACCCTGGCGCTGTGCCTGGCGTTGCCCGCCATCGAGTCCTGGAAACCGGTACTCGCCGGCTCGTCCGCCACGGTCTGGGTGCAGGCGGGCCGGCCCGGGACCACGGTTCCTGCCGGCACCCCTGGTTTTCCGATTCACGAGTCGGTCGCCCTGATAATCGCGGCGGGTTGTGCAGCCAGACTGGCGTGGCTGGGGATCGGTCTCTACCGGCTCCGTCGCCTTCGCCGCCAAGCGCAGCCTCTAGTTGGGCCTCCCCTGGTGGTCGAGGAGGCGGAATCCCAGATCGGTGTCTGGCCTGACCTGTACCTGTCTGCCGCCATCGACAGTCCGGTCACATTCGGCGTGATTCGTCCCGCCATTCTGCTTCCCGCTCGATTTCAGCGCATGGAAGCCGGCTTCCAGAGAGCGATTGCTTTTCACGAGCTGCTCCACGTGCGCCGGCGGGACTGGGCTTTTACTTTGCTCGAAGAAGCCGTCCGCGCCGTGTTCTGGTTTCATCCGGGCTTGTGGTGGCTTGTCAAACGAATCCAACTGACCCGCGAGCAGGTGGTCGATCGCCAGGTGGTGCGGGTGACCCAGGCTCGCAAACCCTATCTAGAGGCACTCCTCGAGATCGCCCGCGGGAGGCGCCAACCAGAGCCGGTCCCGGCAGCCTGGTTCTTGCGAGAGCCGCACCTGGGTGTGCGTGTAGCCTCAATCCTAAAGGAGGTTTCTGTGTCGAAAACCCGAGTCCTACTCTCACTCACTGCAATTATCGGTTCTCTGGCGCTGGCTGGACAGACCATCGTTCGAGCCTTTCCACTCCAGGCTCCGAAGGAAAAAGCTGCCACAGAGGAGGTCTACCGAGCCGGCAAGGGCGTGACCCCACCGGTGGTAATCTCCAAGGTCGAGCCAAAGTACACCCAGGAGGCCCGGGATGCCAAAGTGCAAGGCATGGTCTTTATTCACTTTGAGGTCTGGCCGGACGGGAAGGCGCACAACCCTCGAATCAGAAAGAGCCTGGACCCCGGTCTCGACCAGAAGGCCCTCGAAGCCCTCCAGCAGTGGGAGTTCAAGCCTGGCATGTTAAAGGGCAAGCCGGTCAAAGTCCAGGCCATCGTCGAGATCAATTTCCGGCTGAACTGAGGCAGATTCACCGCCGAGACGCAAAGAGCGCAGAGGTGGCGCAGAGAAAAACTACCAGAATAATCTCTGCGTTTGCTCTGCGCTCTTTGCGCCTCGGCGGTGAAGGGCGCGCGCAGAAGCACAACATTGATGCTATGCTCCTTGCCTTGTTGACGGCCCTGGCAGTTCTCTGCTATTTAGAATAGTTGTCAAGTGCCAGGGGGTCCCTCCAGACTGGGACCCCGAAGGGGGACTTCAGTGAGGAAGCTACTGATTTCAATTGGATTGTTGCTATCGATCCATCTTGCGCTGTTCGCGCAGGCGACGACACAGGTTTCCGGTGTTGTCACCGACCCGACCGGCGCTGTCATTCCCAATACCAACATCGAACTCGAAAACCTGGGCACGGGCCTGAAGCGCACGACGACCAGCGACGCCGCCGGCGCCTATTCCTTCCTCCAGGTGATTCCCGGCCAGTACAAGCTGACCGCCACGGCGCCGGGATTCCGCACGACAACCATCGGCGACGTGCGTCTGCTGGTGAATAATCCGGCCACGGTTTACATCCGGATGGAGGTCGGCCTGGTCACCGAGGCGATCTCGGTGTCGGCCGAAACCGTGCAGGTGAACACCACCGACGCCTCCATCGGCAACGCCATCGGCACCCAGGCCATCCTGCAAATCCCGCTGAACGCCCGCAACATCGTGGCTCTACTGGCCGGCCAGCCGGGCGTCGTCTTCACCACGGAAGGCGACACGGATTCCCGCAACGGCGCGGTCAACGGCGGCAAGAGCGATCAGGCGAACGTGACGCTGGACGGCGTGGACGTCAACGACCAGATGGACCGCAACGCCTTTACCAGCGTTCTGCGCATGACGCCCGATTCGGTGCAGGAATTCCGTGTGACCACCCTGAACGCTAACGCCGATAGCGGCCGCAGCGCGGGCGCGCAGGTGACGCTGGTGACCAAGGGTGGCACCAACGAGTTGCACGGCGCGCTGTACGAGTACCACCGCAACACGGTCACCACGGCGAACGGTTTCTTCAATAACCTGTCCGGGGTGGAGCGGCCGAAACTGATCCGGAACATCTTTGGGGCATCCGCCGGCGGCCCGCTCAAGAAGAACAAGCTGTTCCTGTTTGGCAACTACGAAGGGCGGCGTGACGCGCGCGACGGGACGGCAACCCGCTACGTTCCGTCCACGGACATGCGCCAGGGCATCTTGCACTACCAGCGCACGGACGGTTCGATCGCCACCGTGACTCCGGCGGATCTCGCGCAGCGCCTGGACCCCCGCGGCGTGAACCAGGCCGCCTTGAAGGTCATGCAGAGCTACCCCGCGCCCAACGATTACACGGTGGGCGATAACCTGAACATCGTCGGGCTGCGCTTCAAGTCGCCCACGCCGCTACGCTGGAACACCTACATTGCGCGCTTGGACTACGTCCTGGACGAGGCCAGCAAGCACACCGCGTTCTTCCGCGGCAACCTCCAGAACGACCACTCGTCCGGCATGCCGCAAGTCCCTGGGCAGCCTCCCAACTCCGTCAGCTTGACTAATAACAAGGGCCTCGCCGCCGGCCTAACCAGCCTGCTGCGGCCCACGCTGGTCAGCACCTTCCGCTACGGCCTCACCCGCCAGGGTTGGGAGACCACCGGTATCTGCAACTTCTCGGCGGTCACGTTGCGCGGTCTGGACTCCATCGTGGGGCTGCAGCCGCGGTTTCGCCGCCATCATTCCGACGCACACCATCGCCGAAGATATGACCTGGACCAAGGGCGCGCACAACATCCAGTTCGGCGCCGTGCTGCGCTGGACCCGGAACCAGCGCCGCGACCAGCAGAATTCGTTCTCCAGCGCCAGCGCGAACGCCTCCTGGTTGAACGACAGCGGCGCCGATCTGAGTCGCCCCTTCACCGACATGGCCGGCACCGGGGCCACTTACTTCCGCTACGCCGTCACGGACGTGATGGGCTTGGTGACTCAGGGCAACGCGCAGTACAACTACAAGGTGGACGGCACCGTGCTCAAGGAGGGCGAACCCGTTTTCCGCAACTTCGCCAACCAGGAGTACGAGATGTACGTTATGGACACTTGGAAGGTCAGCCGGGGGCTCACGGCTACCGGGGGCCTGCGCTATTCCCTGATGCCCCCCTATTACGAGAAGAACGGGCAGCAGGTCTCGCCCAACGTCCCGATCGGCGACTGGTTCAACCTGCGGGGTACCCTGGCCCAGCAGGGCAAGTCGCAGATGGAGGCGGGCCGCATCTCGTTCATCGCCAGGGACCAGGGCGGCCGCCCCTGTACCCATATCACAAGAGGAACTTCGCACCGCGCCTGGCGCTGGCGTATTCGCCGCAGGGCTCGAGCGGCTTGAGCAAGTTTTTCTTCGGCGGACCGGGGAAGACCTCCATCCGCCTGGGCTGGGGCATGTACTATGACCTGTTCGGCAGCGGCCTGATGCGCTCCTTCAGCGCCAACGCCTTCGGCCTGTCCACACTGCTCACCAACCCGTCGGCGGTGCTGACCATCGCCACCGCTCCACGGTTCACGGCCATCGACCAGATCCCCAAGGAAATCCTAGTACCGGCGCCGGCGGCGAAGTTCCCGGCCACGTACCCGGACGTGTTCGCCATCACCAACGGCCTGGACGACACCCTGGTTCCGCCGTACAACATGAGCGGGAACTTCTCGGTGGGCCGCGAGTTTTCGGGCGGCTGGTTCGCGCAGGCCTCCTACGTCGGACGGTTCTCGCGACGCTCCCTGGTCCGCAGGGACGCGGCCATGCCGACGAACCTGGCGGATCCCAAGTCCGGCATGAGCTACTTCGAGGCGGCCACGATCCTGGCGCGACAGGTAGTTGCCAACGTGCCAGTGGCCAATGTCCAGAAGGTTCCTTACTGGGAGAACCTCTTCAGCAAGGCGGCCACCGCGACGCAGACCGCGACGCAGGTCGCCTATAGCCGGTTTGCCGGCAATCTGTACGATTGGACGTACGCCCTTTACGGGCTCGACACGGGCGTCGGCCAGGGCAATTGCGCCGCGCGCAACCGTTGCAGCGACCTGGGCCCTTGGGCGTTCTTCCACCCGCAGTTCTCCTACCTGTCGGTGTTCAGCTCCATCGCTGGCGGCAACTACCACGGCCTGCAATGGAGTCTCCGGAAGCGGTTCCCCAACGGTGATTCGGTGGATGTGAACTACACCTTCTCGAAGTCGATGGATCTGCGCTCGAACACCGAACGAGCGGCGAACGCCACCGGCGTCATCTGGAATCCCTGGTACCCCGGGCTGCAACGGGGCGTTTCCGACTACGACAACACGCACCTGTTCAACATGCTGGGCGTGTACAACCTCCCGTTGGGCAAGGGGCGGCGCTACGTGTCCGGCGCGAGCGGGCTGCTGAACGCGCTGGTCGGCGGCTGGCAGATTGCCGGCACTTGGCGCTGGTCCAGCGGCTTCCCTGTCAGCGTCTACCAGACCGGGGTGTGGCCCACCAACTGGAACAACAACAACTGGGCGGACTGGAACGGCAAGCAGTTCGAGAGGAAGCAAACCAAGAACGCGCCCGCCGTTGCGGGCACGGGCGGCCCGAACATGTTCCCGGCTCCCAAAGCCGCGCTCGATGCTTTCTCAGGCGCCATGCCCGGCGGGATCGGCATGCGCAACGGCATCCGCGGCGACGGCATCTTCAACATGGACGCCAGCCTCTCCAAGCGCTTTCGGATCCGCGAGGGCCACTCCATCCAGTTCCGCTGGGAGACCTTCAACATCAGCAACACGGCGAAGTTCGACGTGGGCACCGCGTCGCTGGACATCTCGGTGGCGGGAACCTACGGCAAGTACACCGACCAGCTCACCCAGCCGCGAGTCATGCAATTTGGCCTGCGGTACGAATTCTAGCGAGGCTTCGCCTCAGACCGACGAGGCATAGCAGACGGGTGCCTTCACCGCAGAGACGCCAAGAACGCAGAGGCGGCGCAGAGAAATTCTGACGGTTTTTCTCTGCGTTATCTCTGCGGCCTCTGCGTCTTTGCGGTGAGAAAAACTTGACTCATTTAGGACAAGTTTGGCGCTTCAAGCGCTCTAGCTGGGACGGACCCCGGCCTGTCAGGCGGGCGCAGCCTCGATGCACGCACTCCAGGGCAGAGGGTGCCACAGGGCCCCTCTGCCTTCCGACTCTGCGCCCATTTGCAGAGCCGTCACCCATAACCTGCTCCGAGCGAGATACCCTGCGTGGCGTTGTACAGTGGATGGTTTATGCTCGAAGACCTGATCATCGTCGGCGCGGGAGGCAGCTCGCGGAATATCGCCTGGGTGGTTGAAGACATCAACCGAGTCGAGCCGCGATGGAATCTGCTTGGGTTTCTGGACGACGATCCTGCCAAACACGGGCAGACCGTGCATGGCTACCCGATCCTGGGACCGGTGTCCTCAGCCTCTAGCTACGGAGCGTGCCGGTTTGTGGTGGGAATTGCCAATCACAAGTACCCCCTGATCCGAAAGACCGTGGTGGAAAGAATGGGTCTTGAAGCGGAGCGTTTTGTGACGCTGGTCCACCCCTCAGCCTGTGTCTGCCCCCATGCCACACTGGGCGCGGGAATCGCCATTCTGCCCAATGTCGTGGTGTGTTCCGATGCAGTCATCGGTAACCACGTGATTGTCAATAGCCTCTCCACGGTCGGGCATAACGCCTCGGTCGGAGATTACGCCACGATTGCCCCCTTGGCGGCGGCCAGCGGGTTCTCGCGGCTGGCGCCTGGCGCCTATCTGGGGGCCAGAAGCGTCCTCCTCCCGGGAGTGAAGGTGGGAGAAGGGGCTGTGGTGGGAATCGGAGCGGTGGTTGTGAAGGACGTGCCGCCCCACACCACGGTTTTCGGCAATCCGGCCAGGCCGCTGCGAGGTGTCAAGCATGTCAAGCCCTGACCGGTGGAGCAGCCCGCCCCACCAGGTGGCTGTCACCATCGACGTCGAGTGGGCGCACCCCGAGGTACTGGACGACATCCTCCGCCTTATCGCCGAGCGAAATCTGCGTGCGACTTGCTTCTGCACCCACGCTGGGATAGTCATGCCCCGCCATGAACGCGCTTTACACCCGAACTTCCGGCGCCAGCGTAATAGCCTGCTCGAGGACGGGACCCGGATGAGTTGAGTCGCTGGACGGACGAGGATTTCTACCGCTTTGTGATCCGCTCCACACAGGCCTTCTGCCCGGAGGCGGTCGGCGCTCGATCGCACTGCCTATTCTACGATTCGGCCTTGCTGCCGATCTATCGGGAGTTGGGACTCCAGTACGAAAGCAGCTACTTCCTTCCTCTGACCCCGGGCCTCGGGCCGGTGTGGAAAGGCTGCGACATCCTCGCCCTGCCAATCTACTATCTCGATTACTGGGACTTGCGTAATCAGGCCACGGGGTTCACCCTGGCCGGGCTACACCTGGAGCGGCCTGGGCTCAAGGTCGTCGGTTTCCATCCCAACATCGTTTTCATCAATGCTGCCACTCTGGAGCAGTATCTCGACAGCAAGGCGCACTATCACGATCCGGAAGGTCTGCGGAGACTGCGTCACTCCGGACGCGGAGCCCGCACGCTGTTCGTGGAATTGCTGGACTATCTGGGGTCGGGCCGTCTTGCCGTGTCCACTCTGGCGGAGGTGAACGCGCGATGCCGGGAGTCCAGGTGAAGGTCTCCAGGAAGACCTGGCTGGGGGCGCTTCGGGGCGCAGTGGCCGCCGCGTTGGTGGCCTGGCTGATCCTCTCTGGCCGCCTGGATTTCAAGACTCTGGCCGGCGTACAGCTTGGCTGGGCTTTCCTTGGCGCGGTTGTCTCGAAGCTGGTCGGGTGCCTGGTGCCATTGATCCGGTGGCACTACCTGGTTCGCGCGCAGCACCTGGAGCTTCGGCTGCAAACCGCAGTTCACATCGGGCTGATCGGCTATTTCCTCGCCATCATCATGCCCGCGATGCTGGGGCTGGACGGGGCTCGACTGGTCTACGGCGCCCGGCGCAACGTGGGACGCAAGGAAGCTGTGCTGTCCACGATCTTGATGGATCGCCTGATCGGCCTGGTCGCCCTGATCCTGCTCGCGGTTGTCTTCGGAAGCGCGTTTCTGCTACACAGTTCTAACATGGCCATGGCCGAACCAGTCTTGTATCTGGCGGGCGTCCTTGCGATGGGGGCAGCAGTGGCAGCGTTTCTGGCGAGCCGGCATGCGCGGCAGGTCCTGGCCGCGCTCTCCTGGAAGCCCTTTCAACGCCTGATGGCGGCAGTGGCGGAGTACCGGCGCCATGAAGGAGTTCTCGTGGCGGCCCTCCTGCTGTCTTTCCTTGGGCACTTGAGCGGCATCGCCTGCGCCTACTTCGCTTTTCTAATGCTGAACCTCACGCCGCCGCTCCCGACGGTCTGCGCAATCATCCCGCTGGTGAATCTTTCCAGGGGCATCCCGCTGACCCCCATGGGCCTTGGGGTGGTGGATTCAGTCTCCGAGACACTGTTCTCGGCGGTGGGCATCGACGGGGGGGTGGAGGTCAGCCTGGTCCTCCGCATGGTCGCCCTGCTGGTGTTCGCGGGCTGCGGCGCGGCCTACCTGTTCCCGGTAGCTCGAGTCGGGCGCACCAGCCTGCGCGATCTCCGCTTGTCGGCCCGCCCGGAGGCGACATGCGACTGAGCGAACTAACCGGGATAGCGCCCTTCGAACTGGTTCGCGATTCGGAGTTCGAATCACTCGGCCTTCTCTCCCACGACGCACCCAGGATGCTGGTCGTGTTGTACGACGCCAAATTCCTGCGCCGGGAATTGCTGAAAAACGACCGCGTCGCCTGCGTCATCGCGCCGCGGGAGCTGGCGCCGGCTATCCCCGGTTCCCTCGGCCTGGCGGTGGCCGAAGACCCGAGAGGATGCTTCTATGAAATCCATGACCATCTGTGGCGCCACACCGATTTCTACTGGAGCGATTTTGACAGCGAGATCTCGCCCGAAGCCCGTGTTCACGCTGCCGCCTGTGTTGCGCCCCGCAACGTCCGCATCGGCCGTGGAACCGTGATCGAGCCCAATGTGACGGTGCTCGAACACTGTCTGATCGGCGAGGAGGTGGTGCTGAGGGCGGGCAGCGTCATCGGAGCGGAGGGCTTCGATCCAAAAGCATTCGGTGATACCGTCCGCATCATTCCTCATGCCGGCGGGGTGGCCATCCGGGATCGGGTCGAGATCCAGGCCAACAGCGTGGTGTGCCGCTGCGTCTTCCGCGGGTTCACCGAAATCGGCGAGGACACCAAGATCAGCACCTTGGTGAACGTGTCGCACAACGTGAGAATCGGAAAACGCTGCCGCATCGCCTCCGGCGCTTGCTTGATGGGCAGCGTGCGCATCGGCAACGACGTCTGGATCGGGCCGAATGCGACCATTTCCAACCAGATCCGCGTCGGCGATGGCGCCGCGGTGTCGCTGGGCGCGGTGGTGGTGCGGGACGTGCCTGCCGGCCAGCGGGTGTCGGGCAACTTCGCTGTCGAGCACCGGAGATTCCTGGCCTCTTTTCGCAACCTACTACAATGAATCTCTCCTGTCCGCCTGCTTCGATCCATGATCTCTTGAGGGCTCAGGCCGCTCGCCAGCCGGAAGCAGCGGCGATTCTGGCCCCGGGCCGAAGTCCTCTGAGCTATGCGGGACTCCTTGGCCAGGCCGAGGCCGCGGTCAGCGCACTGAATGCCCTGGGTCTGGGTCGCAATGATCGGGTGGCCCTGGTGCTTCCGAATGGTCCCGAGTTGGCGGCGGCCTTTGTGGCGCTGGGCGCTGGCGTCACCTGCGCGCCTCTCAATCCCGCCTACCGCGAGGGGGAGTTCGATTTCTACCTGTCCGACCTGGGCGCCAAGGCCCTGGTCATCGGGGGTAGCTCGCACTCGCCGGCCGTCGCTGTGGCGCAGGAGCGGGGCATCCCGATCATCGAGCTCAAATCGGACAGCAGCCAACCTGCGGGTGTTTTCTCGCTGAGTGGCGAGCCATGGCAGGCAGGCCCACCTCGAGGCTTCAGCGGCCCGCCGGATATCGCTCTGGCGCTGCACACCTCGGGCACCACCTCCCGCCCCAAGCTAGTCCCCCTGACCCAGACCAACATCTGCACCTCGGCCTTTAACATCGCCCAGTCGCTGTCACTGAACGCCAGCGACCGGTGTCTGAACGTGATGCCGCTGTTCCACATCCACGGTTTACTGGGAGCGCTTCTGTCCACGTTAGCGGCGGGAGGAAGCGTGGTCTGTACACCGGGGTTCGACGCCATCCGCTTCTTTCGCTGGATGCAGGAATTCCAGCCCACCTGGTACACGGCTGTTCCCACCATGCACCAGGCCATCGTGGCCCGCGCGGCGCGCAACCAGGAGATCGTGGCCGCCTCGGGGCTGCGGCTGATTCGGTCCTGCTCTTCGGCGCTGCTGCCTCAAGTCATGGCCGAAGTCGAGCGGGTCTTCCGGGCGCCGGTGATCGAGTCTTACGGGATGACGGAGGCGGCGCACCAGATGGCCAGCAGTCCCCTGCCGCCGCGCGTACGCAAGCCCGGCTCGGTCGGAGTGGCCGCCGGTCCGGAGCTCGGCATCATGGATCAAGCAGGCCGCCTGCTGGGACCGGGCCAGACCGGCGAGGTGGTGGTACGTGGGCCAAGCATCACCCCGGGTTACGAGGGCAACCCCGAGGCCAATGCCAGGGCCTTCACCGCTGGCTGGTTCCGGACCGGCGATCAAGGGTATCTGGATGAGGATGGTTACCTCTACCTCACTGGCCGCCTCAAAGAGATCATCAATCGGGGCGGCGAAAAGATCTCTCCGCGTGAAATCGATGAGGTCCTGATGGACCATCCGGCGGTGGAACAGGCCCTCACTTTCGCTGTCCCGCATGCCAGTCTGGGCGAGGATGTTGCGGCGGCTGTCGTGCTGCGGGAAGGAAGCAACACCACCGAGAAAGAGATTCGTGAGTTCGCCTACAAGCACCTGGCCGACTTCAAGGTCCCTCGCCGGATCGTGTTTCTCCAGGAGATCCCAAGAGGTCCCACCGGCAAGCCCCAGCGGATCGGCCTGGCGCAGAAGCTGGGGTTGGGATGAGCACCGTGCTGGTTTCCATCGTCTCGTTCGCCTACAACGAGGAGGAGAATCTGCCTGTTCTCTACGACCGCCTGGTAGCGGTGCTCGGCGCCATGCAGGTCGAGTGGGAGTGGATCGTGGTGGACGATCGTTCCGCCGACGGCACCTTTGAGGTCATCCGAGAGATCGCGGCCCGGGATCCGCGCGTGCGCGGCATCCGCTTGTCGAGAAACTTCGGCGCACACGCCGCCAAGACCTGCGGTCTGCATCAGGCCCGCGGGGATTGCGCCGTCAGCATGGCCTCCGATCTGCAAGATCCTCCGGAAACTATCCCTGCGCTGTACGCCCAGTGGCGGGGAGGGGCGCAGGCAGTCTGGGCGGTTCGCACCCGCCGTTTGGGCGAGAGAGCCAGCACCATCTGGTTTTCCCGCCTCTATCGCTGGATCATGCGCCATCTGGTGGGCTTGAAGGAGTTCCCCGCGGCCGGCGCCAGTTTCTGCCTGCTGGACCGCCGGGTGCTGGAGGCCTTGCGGCAGTTCCGGGAGACTAACGCCAGCGTGCTAGCGTTGCTGCACTGGATGGGCTTCCGCCAGGCCCGTGTGCCCTATGAGCAGCAGCCGCGGCTGCACGGGCGTTCCGGCTGGACGCTGGCGAAGAAAATCAGGCTCTTGATCGATTCGATCACCTCCTTTAGCTGCCTGCCCATTCGGTTAATGGGCTGCGCCGGTTTTCTGGTGGCCGCGCTGGGCTGTCTGTACGGGGTCCGCGTCGCCGCAGTCGCCCTTGCTGGAGGCGCTATGCAGGGCTGGGCAGCGGTAATGGCAGCGGTCTTGGTGATCGGCGGGGCGCAGATGCTGGCACTGGGGATACTGGGCGAGTATCTGTGGCGGGCCCTGGCGGAATCTCGCCGCCGTCCCCTGTATCTCGTCGCGGAGAGCGTGGGGATGGGACAGGAGTCCCCGGCCGGCGGGACCAGCGGCCGTGCCGGGGGAATTGACGATTGCAGGATTGACGATTGACGATGGCTGTGTCTGGCCGAGCGCTACGCTGGAATCGTCAATCGTCCTGGCACTACAGGTCCATGGGGAAGGTGTCCAACGCGGTGATGCCGTCCTTGCCCACCAGGTAGTTGTGTTCCAGCCGGATGCCCCCCTCGAGCACTTCACCATACAGGCCAGGCTCGCAGCCAATCACTTCGCCTTCCTGGATGACCTGGTCGCTGCCGGGCGTCAGCCAGGGGAACTCCCAGCCGTCCATGCCCAGGCCGTGGCCGGCGTGGTGCGTGAAGGAGCCCTTGGTGGGCGCGAAGGCGTCCAGGTGTGTCCGCAGCTCGTGGTACACCTGGCGGCCGGGAAGGCCGGGGCGGATCAGTCGCTGCGCCAGCGCGTGGGCCTCCATCACATGCGCCCAGGCGTCCTGTTGAAGCTGCGTCGGCTCGCCCACGATAAAGGTCCTGGTCAGGTCGCACATGTAGCCACGATGGATGGGGAACAGATCGAGGATGTAAAGCTCGCCGGGGCGCAGGCGGTGGCTGGTGGGCGGGCCGCCTCCCTGGATGGCGCGCCGGCCGCAGGCGAAATCTCCCTTCAGCTCGACTGAGGTCTGAGCCTGGTTGACCATAGCTTCGTAAATGATGCTGTGGGCCTGGTACTCGGTCAAGCCCGGCTCAAGCCGCGACTTGATCGCAGCATAGGCAGCCTCGGCCAGGGTGGTGGTCGCGCGCATGCATTCCAGTTCGTCGGGATCTTTGCGGCGGCGCATCTCATCCAGCACGGGCGTGACGTTGCGGGGCTGCTGCGGGGAAAGCGTGCGCACCACTTCGCCCAGCCGGAAATCGATGAACTCGTACTCCAGAGCCACCGAGCCGGCGCCCGCCGGGACACCTTTGACGGCCTGACAGACCCGGCCATCCAGCTCCTCGTCCATCGTCGAGCGGCTGAAGGGCCGCTCCAACGTGTAGGCGGTATAAACGCACACCTCGTCCACTGCCGAGCAACGCGGCTCCTGGTTGGTGCACAGCAGACTCTTGCCCGAGGCCCTCAGCACGAACACATGCGGCAGGGCCGGGCTCACCAGCACGCCCGAAAAATAGTAGATGGTCTTGGGATTGGCCAGGACCACCAGCTCCAGCTCCTGGTCTTCCATGTGCCGCAGCAGGCGCTTCTGGCGCTCGCGGCAGTTCTCCAGTTTCAGCATCGAGGTTCTCCAACCACCAGGCTTGCAGTATACATCGAAGCCCCGGTCATCGAGGCGGGCGCAGGCAGATGCCCTGCCGCTCCCACTGTGCGCGGTACTGCGGCATTTCCGGCTCGGGGCAGGCCGTCGAGACGGAGACCGCCTTGGCCGTTACGTCCCAGTCGGCCCAGGCCCACAGCCCGATTCGGGACTGCGCTTGTGCGCTGCCCCCGGTGAACCTGATTGTGGAAGCGCCCGGGCCGACTTCGGCG